>NZ_WOVC01000093.1:0-2248 GCF_011378635.1 Methylosinus sp. RM1 | reverse complement strand
CGCACGAAAACGCATTCGCCCCGAGTTCGTCATCACATGGTCGTTATGGCGACGAGCGCACCAAGCCGAAGCAAGGCGAGCCCATCTGAAAAAGCAACTGTAATGCTAAGCGAGACGACGACCGCGATTTGGCCGCAAGTTCCGGAATGCGCATTCCGGTCGGGCGCCTAATCTCGCGAGCGAACCGATACGCTCACGAGAGACCGAAACCAATGAGCAAAGCTCTGGACCACGCCTACCGCGCCGCGACCGCGTGGATCGATGGCCTCGACGAGCGGCCGGTGGCGGCGCGCGCGACGCGCGACGAACTCGCTGCGATCTTCGGCGGACCGCTGCCGGAGCTCGGAACCAGATCGGAAGAAGTCGTCGAATGGCTGACGCGCCATGCCGGCGACGGAATGCTCGGCAGCGCTGGCGGCCGCTTTTTCGCCTGGGTCATCGGGGGCGGCGTGGAGTCCGCGCTGGCCGCGGATTGGTTGGTCTCGACATGGGACCAGAATGCGGCGCTCTATGCCTGCAGCCCGGCCGCCTCGGTCATCGAGGACGTAGCCGGCGCATGGATCAAGGAATTGCTGGATCTGCCGCGAGAATCGTCCTTCGCGTTCACGACCGGCTGTCAGCTGGCGCATTCGACCTGCCTCGCCGCTGCGCGCCATGCACTGCTGAAGCGCGCCGACTGGGACGTGGAGCAGGACGGACTCTTCGGCGCGCCTCGTTTGACCATTCTAGCGAGTGAGGAAAGACATGGCTCGATCGATCGCGCGGCGCGCTGTCTCGGCTTGGGCGGCAGGGCGATCCAGCCGCTCGCGACTGATGATTCGGGAAGGATCGCGCCGATGGCGTTGGAACAGGCGATATCGCGCTCGGCCGATCCGGCGATCCTCGTCTTGAATGCCGCCGACCTCAATATCGGCGCCTGCGATCGATTCGCCGAGCTCATTCCGATGGCGCATTCGGCGGGGCTCTGGGTCCATGTCGACGGGGCCTTCGGGCTCTTTGCGCGCGCGAGCCGCGCGCATCGCCATCGCCTATCGGGCGTGGAGCTGGCCGATAGCTGGGCGACCGACGGCCACAAATGGCTCAACGTCCCTTTCGACTGCGGGATCGCGATCGTCAGAGATCGTGCGGCCCATCGCGCCGCGATGACGACCAGCGCCGCCTATATCGCGGCGCAATCGGACGCACGCGATCAGATCGACTGGAATCCCGAATGGTCTCGGCGCGCGCGCGGCGTCCCCGTCTATGCGGCGCTGAAGGAATTGGGACGCGAGGGAGTCGAAGCCCTGATCGATCGCTGCTGCGCGCATTGTGAGGCGCTGGTGGACGGGCTCGGCGCCCTCGCCGGTGTGGAGGTGCTGTCTCCGGCGAGCTTGAACCAGGGCCTCGTGCGATTCAATCGCATCGCCGACACGCCCGAAGAGAACGACGCCTTCACGGACGAAATCATCGCGAAGATCAACGCCACAGGCGAAGCCTTCTTTTCCAGCACGACATGGCGAGGCCGCCGCGCCATGCGCGTCAGCGTCGTGAACTGGCGCACGAGCGAGAGCGATATAGAGCGCGCAGTGGCGGCCGCCCGCGCCGCGCTCGCCCAATCGCACGCGGGCTCCTCTTTGCAAATCGAAGGTTAGCGCGCTCGTGTTGGAGGAACCGGGAGCGCGTAGCGCGGGAGCCATCATCTGCGCGAGTGAATTTCTGGTGCTGCGCGAACGGGAAAGCGCCTCGCCTTCGAACATGGGGAGCGCCGACTTGAGACGGATTGCTCCTGCATTCCGTCGACCGTTTGCCCGCGCCATGGTGCTTCGCCTGGAAAAAGGAGAGGCGCCTGATGGAGGCCCGCTCGGCAGATCATCCGCCACCCCGGAAGGCCCGATCCTCGCCGGCTTCTAAACGGCTTCTAAAAATAAATCTCGTTGGCTATTCGACGCTTCTAAAGTCGCACAACACATTGATTTTATTGGTGCCGGTTGCAGGATTCGAACCCGCGACCTACTGATTACAAATCAGTTGCTCTACCAGCTGAGCTAAACCGGCGTTTGGTCGTCGGGCACTCTATACGCCGACGCGCTTCGCCAGAAAAGAGCGCGGGCGGCAGGTTCGAAACCGACCGGCCCGTGTCTCGGCGCTACGAGCCGAACCAGGGCTCCGAATCCGGGTTAACGGGCTGAAGCGCCCAAGGCTGTGGCGAGATAATCGTCTCTCCATCCGGCGATTTTTCTGCGGAGCTTGATGCTCGTGCGCCTGGGCT
>NZ_WOVC01000065.1:0-10580 GCF_011378635.1 Methylosinus sp. RM1 | reverse complement strand
TGCGTTGTCGCCCGCATTGCCCCGCCATCCCCGAAACCGATTCGTTAACAATTTGTTTCGCGAAGCGCCGCGGCAAAAATGAGTCAGAAAAAATGAGGGGATTCGTGAGATAAGCATCACTTATCGGACGCAGGCCGTCGCGCCAAATACGATACATCGAAATAAAAGCGAAGCGGCCTTCGCTTTGTCGGCGCCGCGTCGTCTCAGTGAATTTGATAGGCGGCGTCGAACTTGTAGGTCCAACCACCCGTGATCTCGAACTCGCTCAGATAGATTGTGATTGTGCGGAGCGGGTTGGGACCGGCCGGGGTGACCTCGATGCCGGACACCGAATGTCGCGGCGAGACGATCGCTGCGAGATCGATCGTCGCGTTCGGAGTCACGCGATAGCTGAGGCCGCCGCTGAGGTGATCGGTGACGACGCCCGGCGCGAGAATATTGATAGTCACGTCGCGCGGCTGAATCGGATTATTGTTGTGGGCATAGCCGATGCGGAACGTCCAGTCGGGCGTCGCCCGCCATTCCGCGCCGAATTTGACCGCGTCCACATCGCTCCAGCCGAATCCCGGCCCGTTGGACAGGCCAAATCGAAACGGCAGTTGCGACGAATTGCCGACGGAAGCGACCTGCGAATAGAAGATATGCCGCCAATCGGCGAGCAGAGTCACGTTCGGCAACAGGTCGAACGCGAGGCCGGCCGTGACGGTCGCTGGAATGTCGAATCCGCCGCCCTCCGCGAACAGGCCCGAGTATTTGTAGAACTTGGTCGTCCAGATCGGCGTCGCCGCCGCGACGCCGATGCGCAACTGGCTGGTCACGTTCCATTGCGCGCCGGCGCGGACGCCCGCGCCCACCGACCAGTTGTAGCTGTGATCCGACAAGTTGGCCTGGTCGACGGAGAAAGGCCCGAAGCCAGACAGCCCGCGCGCCTTGAATATCTGGATGGCGAGGATCGGCGCGACGCCGATCGATACATTTCCGAAGCGCTGGGCGTAACCAGCCGAAAGAAAGGCCTGGTTGAGGTCGACGCCGGCGTTCTCGCCGCAGAACACGCCGGGCTTGGGGCAGGCGAATGGGATCGGGAAAAACTGGCTCGTATAGTTCTTCGAATAGGTCGTGTTCATGCCGCCATTGCCATAGGCGGCTACGCCCCAGGCGGAGGTCGCATCGATCGGCCGGCTGTAGCCAGCGTAGGGGATAGGGAAGAGTCCACGCCCGCTTCGCACGTCACCTTGCGCCACAAAGCCGGGCCCTGTCGTGCCATAACCGCGATCCGGCGAGAAGGCGGTCAATCCGCCTGTGTATTGATGACCCAGATCGACTAGACCGGCGGGGTTGATCGACAAGGCGAGCGGATCGCGAGAGTCTGCGACGCCGGCGCCCGCCAGGGCTTTTTCCCGAGCGCCGTAGCCTTCGAGGAAGTAACCTTCCGTCGCCCAGGCGGACGGGATGCCGGTCGCCAAAATGAACGCCAGCGCGCCGGCCGCAGGGGATTGCAAAACTCTCATCGAGCCTCCGGTTTTCGAGCCTTTGGTCGTTTCGGCTCGCTTAGTTAGTATATTCTAGTGATATAGTGTACTAGTCGAATCGTCAAGTTTCCGCCACCTACCGCGGTTCGTCGCAAAGGGGACGCCTATGCAGATAGACTGGACACATTTCACGCCCTGGAGCTCGCTTGCCGGCGGGGTCGTCATCGGAATATCGGCGGCGCTACTGCTTCTGCTCGTCGGGCGAATATTGGGCGTCAGCGGGATCGTCGGCGGCCTGTTGACAAGGAGCGACGACGTCGGCTGGCGGGCGGCTCTCCTGCTCGGGCTGTTCGCGGCTCCGAGCGTGCTGAAGCAGTTCTTCCCCGTGACGCCGCCTGTCATCGACGGGCCCTGGACGCAATACGCCCTCGCCGGTCTGCTCGTCGGCTTCGGCACGAGCCGCGGCTCCGGCTGCACCAGCGGCCACGGCGTTTGTGGCCTGTCGCGGCTGTCGTCGCGATCGCTCGTCGCGACGCTGAGCTTCATGCTCGCGGGCTTCGCGACCGTTTATGTCGTCCGTCATGTGCTGGGTTGAACGATGATGACGCGCATCATTCTCTCCTTCCTCATCGGCCTCGTCTTCGGAAGCGGGCTCTATCTTTCCGGCATGACTTCGCCGAACAAGGTTCAGGGCTTTCTCGATCTATTCGGTCTTTGGGATCCCTCTCTGGCGCTCGTCATGGGAGGCGCTATCGCGGTCGGTCTCGTCGCGTTTCAGGCGGTGGGGCGGCGGACCTTGTTCGGCGGCGAACTTCGTCTGCCGAGAGCCACTGGGATCGACGCGCCGCTCGTCCTCGGCGGCCTGATTTTCGGCGTCGGATGGGGACTGTCGGGGATTTGTCCTGGGCCCGGCATCGTCGACGTCGGATTTCTCGATCCGAGCGCGCTGATTTTTATTGCGGCCATGACGGCCGGTATGGCGCTACAAAAAATCTCGGCGGGCGCAAGAGCCGCCGGCGCGCCGGTCCCGGAGGAGTAGAGCGCCTTCCCCCTATGGCTTCAGAAAGACTTCGGCGACTGGACGACCTTCGGAGGCGGCGGCTATCGGATCAACCACGGGCGCGGCAATAAGAATTTTTGGTATGCCGGCTGGGTCCTCCAACGTAAGTTCACCGACAAGCTCGCGATCGGCGCGGACGTCGGCGTTCGACGCCCCTTGCGGCCGACGCGCGTGTTCGGCACCGTGTTCCAATCCACGCCCGTGCGCGACGGGCGACCGCGGCCTCGCCGGGATCGATGAGCGTCTCCACCGCGTTCCAATCCACGCCCGTGCGCGACGGGCGACGTCGCGCCTCGATCCAGATTTTCGCCGGATCGGTGTTCCAATCCACGCCCGTGCGCGACGGGCGACCACAACTGACCAATGTCATCGGCTCGCTCGCCGCGTTCCAATCCACGCCCGTGCGCGACGGGCGACCAATATTCCAGGAACTTCTGGAAGCGCGCGTCGAGTTCCAATCCACGCCCGTGCGCGACGGGCGACGCCTTAGCGAGCGCCAACATGCGCTTTTCATTGGGTTCCAATCCACGCCCGTGCGCGACGGGCGACCCGCTCCCGCGGTCGAAGAGGAAGGTCGGAGAGAGGTTCCAATCCACGCCCGTGCGCGACGGGCGACTCGAGCAGCCGGCGGAGTAGGCCGGCAAGGACGGTTCCAATCCACGCCCGTGCGCGACGGGCGACAGGCACATGCACGATCTCGCCGGTTCGGCGATTGAGTTCCAATCCACGCCCGTGCGCGACGGGCGACGAACATGCTCGGAGCCGAGGCGACGAAGGTCTTGTTCCAATCCAC
The DNA here is from genome assembly GCF_011378635.1 of Methylosinus sp. RM1. Taxonomy (NCBI): domain Bacteria; kingdom Pseudomonadati; phylum Pseudomonadota; class Alphaproteobacteria; order Hyphomicrobiales; family Methylocystaceae; genus Methylosinus; species Methylosinus sp. RM1. The sequence goes on along the minus strand of NZ_WOVC01000065.1, from coordinate 7,258 downwards.
GCCCGTGCGCGACGGGCGACCTCCGAATAAATGTAGAGCGAGGAGAACGGCGGCGTTCCAATCCACGCCCGTGCGCGACGGGCGACGCGCGGCATGGACGTCTTCTACATCGGCTATAACCTCGTTCCAATCCACGCCCGTGCGCGACGGGCGACCCGCCCCAGATCAGCAGAGCGTTGACCGAGTCGAGTTCCAATCCACGCCCGTGCGCGACGGGCGACTTCGTCCCCGAAGGAGGGGATGGTCTTGCGGATCGTTCCAATCCACGCCCGTGCGCGACGGGCGACATGACCGCTGTAGCCGTTCTCTCTGTTACGGAAGTTCCAATCCACGCCCGTGCGCGACGGGCGACCGCCTGTGCGCAAGGCGCTGGCGCTCGACGCTCTGGTTCCAATCCACGCCCGTGCGCGACGGGCGACGCGCGCGCCGACCTTGATTTCCTCGCCGATAACCGGTTCCAATCCACGCCCGTGCGCGACGGGCGACGCGGCGCGGTCCACTGCCGCGGGCTCATTGCGGCGTTCCAATCCACGCCCGTGCGCGACGGGCGACCGGCTCGTCCTTCGAAGCGGCTTTACCGAGCATTGTTCCAATCCACGCCCGTGCGCGACGGGCGACCTTCTCGACAAAGGCGCGGGCGGCGCGGAGGTCACGTTCCAATCCACGCCCGTGCGCGACGGGCGACGCTGGCAATGTCAATGCGTCGAAGCTGGCGAAAACGTTCCAATCCACGCCCGTGCGCGACGGGCGACTCTAGCGTTTTGATGATCGATTTCAGGACGTCATTGTTCCAATCCACGCCCGTGCGCGACGGGCGACCTCGGCTCGCGCTACGGGGCTCGTCATCCGAAGATAGTTCCAATCCACGCCCGTGCGCGACGGGCGACAAGGTCGAGACCAGCGACAAGAACACCGTCCCGGCGTTCCAATCCACGCCCGTGCGCGACGGGCGACTTGGAGAATTTGTCGCGGCAGGCGGCGAGGCTTTTCGTTCCAATCCACGCCCGTGCGCGACGGGCGACTATCGCGTCGGCTTCGAAGCGTCGCGCAATAGTCCGTTCCAATCCACGCCCGTGCGCGACGGGCGACGGTCGACCTCGCTCCATTCACCCCATTGCTTGAAGTTCCAATCCACGCCCGTGCGCGACGGGCGACGAAGGTCCCACAAGAGGCTATAGCGTTGATCGAGTTCCAATCCACGCCCGTGCGCGACGGGCGACCTCGATCACCCAAGACGGCGCGGACGCGACAGCGTTCCAATCCACGCCCGTGCGCGACGGGCGACACTCGCGCAGGCCGCGCAGCTGGCCGAGGTCCGACGTTCCAATCCACGCCCGTGCGCGACGGGCGACTTCGAGCGCTGCTTCGGCGCCGGCGCGGGTAAGGGTGTTCCAATCCACGCCCGTGCGCGACGGGCGACAAGCTCGGTTTGATCTCGCCATCCGCCCCGCGCTTGTTCCAATCCACGCCCGTGCGCGACGGGCGACACCTCTCGACGATTGAGATTGACGCTGGAGCCGGTTCCAATCCACGCCCGTGCGCGACGGGCGACCTCGAAGGTCGGCGGACTCGCCGCAGGCTTTGAGGGTTCCAATCCACGCCCGTGCGCGACGGGCGACCTTCGTTCGGCGGCTTCTTGAACGCCTCGGGCGCGTTCCAATCCACGCCCGTGCGCGACGGGCGACTGTGCGCCGGCTTCTCAATAAGGTTCTGCATCAGTTCCAATCCACGCCCGTGCGCGACGGGCGACGGACCGCATCCGCCAAGCTCGGCGGCTCGCTCGAGTTCCAATCCACGCCCGTGCGCGACGGGCGACTCTACGGCTTGGGCTGGCCTCACCTCTCAGACGGAGTTCCAATCCACGCCCGTGCGCGACGGGCGACGCTGCCGAAGCCGAGCCCCGTCGAAGCGCCACAGCGTTCCAATCCACGCCCGTGCGCGACGGGCGACGCTTCATAGACGTCCGGCTCGGCCTCGGTTTCGCGTTCCAATCCACGCCCGTGCGCGACGGGCGACATGGGCGTCGAAAACGCCAATCTCGCCGATCTCGTGTTCCAATCCACGCCCGTGCGCGACGGGCGACTCACAGCGCCGACCACCTCCCGCTGATTGATTGCGTTCCAATCCACGCCCGTGCGCGACGGGCGACAAGACGGCGCGTTGGCGCGCGCCGGGGGGACGCAATGTTCCAATCCACGCCCGTGCGCGACGGGCGACGCCGGACTGCGACCGGGCCTCGGCCTCGTCGCCGGTTCCAATCCACGCCCGTGCGCGACGGGCGACAGACCGCGACCGCCGCCGCCGAAGCCATGGGCGTGTTCCAATCCACGCCCGTGCGCGACGGGCGACGCTCGAACTGCGGACGAAGGATCGTCCCGGTCGAGTTCCAATCCACGCCCGTGCGCGACGGGCGACGGCTTGCGCTTGCCGCACGCTTGCTTGGGCGCCATGTTCCAATCCACGCCCGTGCGCGACGGGCGACAGGGGGCCGAGCAGGATCCGCCCGCCACCAGCGTGTTCCAATCCACGCCCGTGCGCGACGGGCGACGGACGGGATCACGTCATCGGTTGTGATCTTTCGTTGTTCCAATCCACGCCCGTGCGCGACGGGCGACTGGTCTATTGCGAACTCTGCGGCGGCATAGCGAAGTTCCAATCCACGCCCGTGCGCGACGGGCGACATTGCCCATACGTCGCCGCCCGCGCCTTCGTCGAGTTCCAATCCACGCCCGTGCGCGACGGGCGACCGCGATGCCGCGAAGATCGCCCACCGAAGCGCCGGTTCCAATCCACGCCCGTGCGCGACGGGCGACAACAGCCATTCGGCGAGCGCCGGCGGCGTCGCCTCGTTCCAATCCACGCCCGTGCGCGACGGGCGACAGCCCGGCGCGGGGCCGGGCTCGTGCTGTTCTGGTTCCAATCCACGCCCGTGCGCGACGGGCGACATCCCCGAGTCCATGCTGATCGAGTTCCTGGAGGCGTTCCAATCCACGCCCGTGCGCGACGGGCGACCTCATGGCGCAGTCGGACGCGCAACGTCGCATCCTGTTCCAATCCACGCCCGTGCGCGACGGGCGACTGGCGACGAGGCCGCCGACGAGCGAGCCCACGCCGTTCCAATCCACGCCCGTGCGCGACGGGCGACAATCTCGAAAAGATCAACGACGCGATCGGCGAAGTTCCAATCCACGCCCGTGCGCGACGGGCGACGCGAGCGCGAAGACGCTCGAGCGCGACGCCCGGCGTTCCAATCCACGCCCGTGCGCGACGGGCGACTATGCGCGCGATCTCGGCATGACGATCTCCGCCGCGCGTTCCAATCCACGCCCGTGCGCGACGGGCGACCGGATGCCGCATCTCTTTCGGCCCCGCCATGCTGGTTCCAATCCACGCCCGTGCGCGACGGGCGACCAGGCCGAGCCGCGCCTCGCGGCGGAATACGTTATGTTCCAATCCACGCCCGTGCGCGACGGGCGACACATCTCGGACGGACGAACGTGCCCCACTTCGATGTTCCAATCCACGCCCGTGCGCGACGGGCGACGGCGCGCAACGCGGCCCAACTTTCCGCTGTATGCGTTCCAATCCACGCCCGTGCGCGACGGGCGACCGGTAATCGTCGATCGCGAGCGCGGCGTCGAAGAGTTCCAATCCACGCCCGTGCGCGACGGGCGACGCCGGCCGTCTCATAGGGGAGGCCCCACCAGTCGTTGTTCCAATCCACGCCCGTGCGCGACGGGCGACGCCCGACAAGGCGGCGTCGCGCGAGAAAATCGACGGTTCCAATCCACGCCCGTGCGCGACGGGCGACAGCCCCGACGCAGGAACGGCCCCGTCACCCACATGTTCCAATCCACGCCCGTGCGCGACGGGCGACTCCCGCACAGCCTGGTGATATTCGATCCATCGCCAGTTCCAATCCACGCCCGTGCGCGACGGGCGACAAATATATCAGCCGTGACGGCGGCGCGCCGTCGCCCGTTCCAATCCACGCCCGTGCGCGACGGGCGACCTTTTCATGCGTTTGCGGGTCGAGAACTTCGACGGGTTCCAATCCACGCCCGTGCGCGACGGGCGACCCTCGATATTCGTGCGGCCGCAGGCGCCGGAGCCGTGTTCCAATCCACGCCCGTGCGCGACGGGCGACAGCGTCTCCAGGTCGAAGCCGCCGGCGCGCGAGAGGTTCCAATCCACGCCCGTGCGCGACGGGCGACGCGCCCGCGGCATCGAGGTTAATTGAGCGCTTGCGTTCCAATCCACGCCCGTGCGCGACGGGCGACTCGAATGTCCATATGAGCGCCGGCGCGCGGCCATGTTCCAATCCACGCCCGTGCGCGACGGGCGACTTGCCGCCATGCAGGCTTCGGCGATCAGGCGCAAGTTCCAATCCACGCCCGTGCGCGACGGGCGACATTTTCATGGCCGTCGTCCTCAGCGAGATGACCAAGTTCCAATCCACGCCCGTGCGCGACGGGCGACGCAGCTCGGCGTCGAACGCCCGGCGACTAACGACGTTCCAATCCACGCCCGTGCGCGACGGGCGACTGCGCCGGCTCGGGCCGACGCAATTTTTGAACACGTTCCAATCCACGCCCGTGCGCGACGGGCGACTCAGCGGCTTGAGGCTGCGCGAGAGATCGAGCAGGTTCCAATCCACGCCCGTGCGCGACGGGCGACGAGCGCCGCCTGCAGCACGGCGTCGAGATCGTCGTGGTTCCAATCCACGCCCGTGCGCGACGGGCGACATTCCCGAGCTCAAATCGGGCGAGCAGAAGAACCGGTTCCAATCCACGCCCGTGCGCGACGGGCGACGAGCGCGCGCTGGAAGTTGGCGCGATAGGCGGTGTTGAGTTCCAATCCACGCCCGTGCGCGACGGGCGACCCTTGCGCTCGCCGATCTTCTTGACGACGCCGTCGCGTTCCAATCCACGCCCGTGCGCGACGGGCGACTGAGCGCGGTGATATCGATGGTCGACGATATGTCGTTCCAATCCACGCCCGTGCGCGACGGGCGACGCCGCGGCGACGAAGGCCGCTGGAATTGTCCACAGTTCCAATCCACGCCCGTGCGCGACGGGCGACGGTCGCGTTTCGAGCGGACATCGATATTGTCGGCGGGTTCCAATCCACGCCCGTGCGCGACGGGCGACTTGTCGCGTCCCGTCGCTTCCGATGTTGACGACGTGTTCCAATCCACGCCCGTGCGCGACGGGCGACCGCACCGGCAGGCCATAGGGATGGTCGGGGAAGGCCGCCTGTTCCAATCCACGCCCGTGCGCGACGGGCGACATGATCCGGCGCCCTGTAGGCGATGATCTAGCTCGTTCCAATCCACGCCCGTGCGCGACGGGCGACTACCGACCCGCAACAGTGCGGGTCGGCTCCGTCGTTCCAATCCACGCCCGTGCGCGACGGGCGACCAGGATTCGACCATCCAGAAATCGCATATGTCGGGGTTCCAATCCACGCCCGTGCGCGACGGGCGACCTTAGCTCGGACGATCTCCGCCCGAGCGCGCCAGAGTTCCAATCCACGCCCGTGCGCGACGGGCGACCTTCCGCGCCATGATCTCCGCCGCTTTCGGAGAGTTCCAATCCACGCCCGTGCGCGACGGGCGACATCCTGCGGCTGCATAAGCGGGCAGTCCAGCATCTGTTCCAATCCACGCCCGTGCGCGACGGGCGACCCGGCCGGGTCTTTCTTGCCGGGGTCCGACGACGTGTTCCAATCCACGCCCGTGCGCGACGGGCGACGTGAACAGAGACGGCGCGGAGGCGGCGAAGGTCTTGTTCCAATCCACGCCCGTGCGCGACGGGCGACGTGCGCTCATCCCGAATACTGGCGCCTGGGCGCGTGTTCCAATCCACGCCCGTGCGCGACGGGCGACGCGTTCGCCGGCCTCACGGCGCGCGTGCATCGCGAGTTCCAATCCACGCCCGTGCGCGACGGGCGACGCCGTCAGCCTGAACCAGTGCGCACCATTCATCGGGTTCCAATCCACGCCCGTGCGCGACGGGCGACGCTCCGCCGTCAGAACCTCATAGCTCTGCGTAACCGTTCCAATCCACGCCCGTGCGCGACGGGCGACCGGCATGAGCGCGACCCTCACCCAGCAAATCGAGGGTTCCAATCCACGCCCGTGCGCGACGGGCGACTCGAGCTCTACGCGCAGGCTTATGACCTTCTGGTCGTTCCAATCCACGCCCGTGCGCGACGGGCGACCGCGAACCGGACGATCGCCGAGACGCATGACGGTTCCAATCCACGCCCGTGCGCGACGGGCGACGAGGCGAGACGAATCCTTTCCGATGTCCAGGCGTCGTTCCAATCCACGCCCGTGCGCGACGGGCGACCTCAGACGCCGCTACTCCAATGGCGGCAGCGATGTTCCAATCCACGCCCGTGCGCGACGGGCGACACGTCGCGCCGCCTGACGAGCTGGCCTATCTTGTTCCAATCCACGCCCGTGCGCGACGGGCGACGGTTCCGGTTCCAGAGGTCAAATCGATAGGCTGGTCGTTCCAATCCACGCCCGTGCGCGACGGGCGACACGCTCATCATGCTCGACAGCGTCGTCCTTGGCGTGTTCCAATCCACGCCCGTGCGCGACGGGCGACCCGGACTACGCTCTTGTCGTGGAGGATATCAGTGGGTTCCAATCCACGCCCGTGCGCGACGGGCGACGCAGGAACGCGGTTACTCGCTGGACAAAATGCGCGTTCCAATCCACGCCCGTGCGCGACGGGCGACTGAAGGCGAGCGCTAGGGGGGATTGATGGCAGAGTTCCAATCCACGCCCGTGCGCGACGGGCGACATTGCTTTCCGACAACGCGGCGTGAAGATCGACGTTCCAATCCACGCCCGTGCGCGACGGGCGACCCCGCCAAGATAGGACATTGATCGGATGAACAAAATCGAGATCTGCGCGCGAACCGATACGATTGAACGCTCGGACAGGAGGCGACCCTGCGAACGCAGATCGTCAGGTAGTTGATTACAAACTTTTTTCTGGCTCCGCGAACCCTCCGGCCTCTGGCCAGCCGCTAGGCGTTCGCGCTCGGAAAATCCTGCTGCTGTTTCGGCCCGACGCCGAAACCGAAATTTCCGGAAATTGCGAAGACGTTTTCCGAACTAGTGGCCCGCGTCATTGCTTTTGACGGTTAGTTCTGAATCACTGCGGCTGCGGAACAGCGCTGGAGATGATTCGTGGCCGGGAAAGAGATCGCCGTCAAGAAACACGTGGTGCGGCTGAGCGCG
>NZ_WOVC01000064.1:0-10583 GCF_011378635.1 Methylosinus sp. RM1 | reverse complement strand
AGAATCGCCGGTGGCCGCCGCAAGCCGCTCGCTCGCTACGGCGCTATGAAAAGCGCGCGTCGCAAGCGGCTTGCTCCCGAGCTGCTACACCACCGGTGGGGGCACGACCTCAAGAGTGGTTATACAGACAGTGGGGTCAGGCTCTGAAATTTTTAAGAGCCTAGCGAGAGCCACTTCCGGCCGACCTTCTGCAACATCAAAATCAGCTTGCATACAAACCGCTAGATGTCCAAGGGTTGGCGGTGCTGCGTCTACCGCCCGCATAATGATCGGCCGGGCCGAAGTTACTGAGCCAGATCGTATCAAAATTTTAACCAACACAGACGCGGCATATATGTTGTCAGAATATTTTTCAAAAAGCGGCCTTAATATTGACTCGGCCTCATCATATTCACCAAATTTCTCTAACTCTACTCCTAGAGCTGATCCAACACCAACATCGGTTTGGAATTTTCTCTTTGCGTCCCTAAGCGTCTTCAAAGCTCCGGCGAAATCACCGGCGTAGTCCTGAGCACGAGCAAGGTATATGTAGTAATGAGAGTCGTCATTTGGGCCGACTACTATTTTATTAAGATAAGATAGCGCGCTCTCATATTGATCTAAACCAAGATAAGCACGGCCCCATTGCCACTCGACCCACTCGCTCTCGTGATTAAGGCCATAAAAAGATAGAATTCTTATTGCCTCTTCATATTCTCCTCTATAAAGCGTTGCATCCACATGCGACGTTTTGATACCGAGATGAGCAGGGGCTTGTTCAACCAAATTTTTATAAGCCTTCTCACCCGATCGCTTGTCACCAAGACGAATAAGGCAAGATGCGCGGCGCATTTCAGATGTTTGATTCAATGGTCGAATTAACAGGGCCTGACTGTATAGGTCAAGAGCCGACTTGAAATTGCGTGAGCGCACATAGTGATAATCGGCTGAGGCAACCAATTCATCATAATAATATTTTCCAGCTCCCTCTGAAAGCCCCTTCAGGTTCCCATCAACTGACAAAAGTTGATGATAGTAACTTTCACGTATCCACTTCGGATCATCATCTTTTTGATATACGTATCTGTAGAGAGACGCAACCTTAGAATGATCTACGGCCATCGGCCGTGAAATATGATTGTTTTCGTCTTCAAATTCATCTTGAGATGAGTTCTTTAACTTGAATAATCCTATAGTAGACCATATTGAACCCCATCGTTGATCCGGCTGTGAGTAAATTACCTCTTCTTCCTGAGCCGCCGAAATCGAGGCCTTTTCTGATAAGCCTTCAAGAATAACAATCGGAACTAATACGCGCAAGCTTGCCGCGGCCAATACTGCCGACCTTGCATCAGGCCCGACGATTCTTCCCCACAGCTCGTCCCTCAGCTTATTCGAAAGCTCATTCACGAACGATTGATCGAGAAGCAGTCCCGCGCCCGCTCGTTGGAGTGCTCGTGCTGCCAAAACCGTGATGAGGGGATGGCGGTCAATCGCATCGAGGAGAGATTGCGGATATTCCGATAGTCCAGATGCAGATCTGTTAAAATAATCATCAATAATATTTGTTACAGTCGAATCGGTGGCATAGCGACCGACTCGAACAGTCGCCGGAGCTTCATTCACGATGTCGATAATCTTTCGGGGAGGGTACTCGCGCCGACTACCAATTATTACCTTTATTCTTTCCTTACTAAGAATTATAGAGAGGACAGAAGCTAGCTCTGGATCCTCGATCTCACCGCTTACATTGCAGATGACATCGAAATTATCGTAGAAGACAATTAGATTAGATGCTACTTTATTCAATAGGCGCCGGATCGTCGGCTCTGCAGCCTCAAGTGAGAGGTTCCCTAGCACGCTTAGTTGTTCTGGAGCTAATCTAATTCCAAGTTGAGTGAACATTTCTTCGATAAATGCCCACGCGTTCTTAATGCGGCGCCCATCGATCTCAACGACAAGCTTGCCATACGATCTTGTAGCAAGAAGCCGGTGCACGAGTGTCGTTTTTCCATACCCAGAGCCCCCATGAACGACCGCTAGCTTGCCAGAACCTCGCAAGAATTTTTCAAGGATGTCGAGTTGGGCGCCCCGTTCTCTAAAGTGGACCTTTTCCTCAATCTGAAATTGCGATGTTAGGCCTCGGTCGACGGCGCCTTCCACAAGCTTAGTGAACTCGGACGTTCTGACGCGTCTTTCGATATCCGGCGCGAGGACGGCTTGAAGCATTCCCACATCCAGCAGCTGCCTTGTCAGCGCGGTAACTTGGAGGTCAATATCAAGGGCTTCGATCAAATCGTCGCGTGCCGGGAGACTATCAGGAGATTGGTTTTCGATTTCCATCCAGATTTGCCATTGACGAAATCTGGCGTTCTTCACAGCTTCTTTGGCTTGGTTGGCATTTAGTAACACGTCTGTGTTTCTGCCTGAGATAACATTAAAATATGCATTGCCATTTCGTGTTCCTTGTACCACAGGCGGCTGGACGTGAAAGCCGATCTCGCGTAAGCACTCTTGTAACTTTTCTGGAATCCAGCAAGCGTTGTGCCTTTCACTCACTGGGAACCGAATAAGATCTTGAATAATAAATGTATCGCTCGCTCTAATTGAAGTGAATACGTGTTGTATAAGTTTTTCTGTATCTACAATTCGGAGCTCGTGGAGAACATTCCTGCATACTACAATCTGAAAATCCGGGACGTCTGGCCATTTATCATAGAAGTCATTAAGATCAATCACCTCAACTTTTCGATTAATCTTTAGTTGCCTCGCGAGTTCCTGCACCTTTGCTAGATGATGCGCATCATCGATTCCAATATATATCCATGATAAATTATTCTTAAAGTGAGGAAGGTCAAATATTCGTCTAAGTAATGTGCCTTGTCCGCATCCAATATCGACAACCGCTCCTGCCGCAACTTTGCCGATTCGTTCTGATAGCGAAAGAACTATGCTAGCTAGCTGGGAGTCGGTGGTGGCATCTTCAGGGGGTTGCGTGCTCAATGCGAGATATGTTTCGATATATCGTTCTACGGCGAATTTTTTTAATTTTTCTTCAGTCGGCACAAGCCCCTCCCGTTCTATGCATTTACCTTACACAGCAGAGCGCGCGCTGCACAAACGAAAATGTGCTGGGGTGTCCCTCTCGCCTGAGCTGTGCTCACATTCGTCAACCTGATCCAATATCGTAACGGCATGCGAGGACCCTGCGGTAGTCTGCCACGCATGCACCAATTTAGCGGTTAACGACAGCTTCGTCTTAAATTGGGTAGCCGCCGCAACGACCAAGGCCCGCCCGTGGCATTTGTGACGCGGCGGCGCGCGTTGTATATGCCGATGCTGCGCGGGCCATGGGAAACGGCGCCGCGGCCGGAGATCGAGCCAGATTGCACACCGACGCCGAACATTCCCCCTCGCCGCTCAGCGCCTTGCGCGCGAGCGGGCTCACAGGACGTTGCCGGCCGCCCGGCGATAAATCCGTCTCGCATCGCTCGCTGATCCTGGGGACGCTGGCGGTGGGCGAGACGCGGGTCGAGGGGCTGCTCGAGGGCGACGACGTTCTGCGCACCGGCGAAGCCTGCCGCAAGCTCGGCGCGCGGATCGAGCGGCTCGGGCCGGGGAGCTGGAGCGTGCGCGGGCCGGGCCTCGGCTCGCTGCTGGAGCCGCGCGAGACGCTGGATTTCGGCAATGCCGGCACCGGCTCGCGGCTGATGATGGGCGTCGTCGGCGGCCATCCGATCACCGCGCGCTTCGATGGCGACGCCTCGCTGCGCAAGCGGCCGATGCGCCGCATTCTCGATCCGCTGGTCCTGCAGGGCGCGCGCGTGCTGGAGCAGGCGGAGGGCGGGCGCTGCCCCATTCTGCTGCAGGGAACCGCCGAGCCTCTGCCGATCGAATATAAGACGCCGGTGGCCTCGGCGCAGATCAAATCCGCCGTGCTGCTGGCCGGGCTGAATTCGCCGGGCCGCACTGTGGTCATCGAGAGCGAGGCCTCGCGCGACCATACGGAAAAAATGCTCATCCATTTCGGCGCCCGTGTCGCCTCCGAGCCTTATGGCGAGCATGGGCGCAAGGTGACGCTGGAGGGAAGGCCCGAGCTGCGCCCGAGCCTGGTGCGCGTGCCGGCCGATCCGTCCTCCGCCGCCTTCCCCATTGTCGCGGCGCTGATCGCCGAGGGCTCGGAGATCGTGGTCGAAGGGGTGATGACCAATCCGCTGCGCTGCGGCCTCCTCACCACGCTCGCCGAGATGGGCGCGAAGATCGCGCTCGAGAACGTCCGAGAGGAGGGCGGCGAGGAGGTCGCCGATATTCGCGTGACCGCCTCGCGCCTCGCGGGCGTGGACGTTCCGGCGGCGCGCGCGCCGTCGATGATCGACGAATATCCGATACTGGCGGTGGCCGCCGCTTTCGCCGAGGGTGAGACGCGAATGCGCGGGCTCTCCGAGCTGCGGGTGAAGGAGTCCGATCGTCTCGAGGCGATCGCCGCGGGGCTGAAGGCCAATGGCGTCGATTGCGAGATCGTCGGCGACGATCTCATCGTGCGCGGCGGGGCGGGGCGCGTGAAAGGCGGGGGAAATGTCGAGACGCATCTCGACCATCGCATCGCGATGAGCTTTCTCGTCATGGGGCTCGGCGCCGACGCGCCCGCGGTGGTGGACGACGATCGCATGATCGCGACGAGCTTTCCGAATTTTCGCGCCCTGATGGAAGGGCTGGGGGCTCGCTTTGCCTGAACGGGGACTTGTCATCGCCATAGACGGGCCGGCGGCCTCGGGGAAGGGCACGCTGGCGCGCCGGCTCGCGGCGCATTTCGGCCTGCCGCATCTCGACACCGGCCTGCTCTATCGCGCCACCGCCTGCGCGCTGCTCGACGATGGGCGGCCGCTCGACGATATTCGCGCCGCGGTGGAGGCGGCGCGCGGCCTCGCGCTCTGCGATTTCGACGAGGCGCGGCTGCGCTCGCGCGAATTGGGCGAGGCCTCTTCCGTCGTCGCCGCCATTCCGCAGGTGCGCGCGGCGCTCATCGAGGCGCAGCGCAGCTTCGCCTCGCGCTCGGAAGGCGCGGTGCTGGACGGGCGCGACATAGGCACGGTGATCTGTCCCGACGCCGCGGTGAAAATCTTCGTCACCGCCAGCGCCGAGAAGCGCGCGCAGCGCCGCGCGCTGGAGCTGGCCTCGCGCGGCGAGCGCGTCGATTATGCGCATATTCTCGAGGACATCCGCCGGCGCGACGAGCGTGACAGCGGCCGCAGCTCGGCGCCGCTGAAAATCGCCGATGACGCCACGCCGCTCGACACCACCGATCTCGACATAGAGGAAGCCTTCGCGGCCGCCTGCGCCATCGTGCAGGAGAAGGCGGCGCTCGCTGGCTGACGCGGAACGCGCGAATGAGCGGGGACGGGACGAGAAAAATTTTTCGCTTCGCGCCGTCGCCGAACGGCTATCTCCATCTCGGCCACGCTTTCTCTGCGTTGCTCGATTTCGATCTCGCGCGGCGCGAGGGCGGCCGCTTCCTGCTGCGGATAGAGGATATCGACCAGGGGCGGGCGCGGCCGGAATTCGAGGCCGCGATCTATGAGGATCTCGCCTGGCTCGGCCTGTCCTGGGAGGAGCCGGTCCGCCGCCAGTCCGAGCATCTCGAGGACTACTCCGCGGCGCTCACAGAGCTCGACGCGCTGGGCCTGCTCTATTCGTGCGTGTGCTCGCGCGCCGACATCGCCCGCTCGAGCACTGGGCGCGATCTCGACGGCGCGCCGCTCTATCCTGGAACCTGCCGCGGCAAGGGGCTCGCGCGCGCCGGCGCCAATCTGCGGCTCGATATGGCGAAGGCCGCGGCTCTCGTCGGCGGCGAGGTCTCCTGGCGCGAGCATGGAAAGGTGATCGTCGCCCCGCCGCAGGATTGGGGCGACGTCGTGCTGGGGCGCAAGGATATAGGGACGAGCTATCACATCGCCGTCGTGGTCGATGATGCGCTCCAGGGCGTCACCGATGTCGTGCGGGGCAGGGATCTCTTCGAGGCGACCCGCATTCAGCGGCTGCTGCAGGAATTGCTCGGCCTGCCGGCGCCGGCCTATCGCCATCATGCGATGGTGCTGGACGAGGACGGCCGCAAGCTGGCCAAGAGCCGGCTCTCCAAGCCGTTGCGGGAGCTGCGGGCGGAAGGCGCGACGCCGGCCGATGTGCGTGCCATGGTCGGGCTGGCGTGAGACCCTCAATCCTTGTCCGGCGGTCCTTTGTCGGAGAGGAGCGCGGCGACCCAGCGGCTCGATGGAAATTGCTCGCAGAGCGTCAGAAAGGCGATGGCGATGGGCACGCCGATGAAGGCCCCCGGCAGGCCCCAGAGAAAGGTCCACAGCAGGACGGAGAAGACGACGACCGTCGGCGACATTGCGAGCGCCGAGCCCGAAAAGGCCGGCTCCAGCCCGCTGCCTATGACGAGCTGGACCATGCTCAGAACGCCGAGCACGAGAAGCGCGGCATGGCCCGAGTCGAATTGGGCATAGGCGAAGAGCGCGGGCAGCAGCGTCGCCACCGCAGGGCCGATATAGGGCAGATAATTCAAGGCGAAGGTGAGCACGCCCCAGGCCGCCGCGCGATCGAGGCCGATCGCCAGCGCGAACAGAAAGACGAGGGCGCCGGTGGCGAGGCTCGCCGCAGTGCGCACCAGCATGTAGCGGCGCAGCTTTTGAGCGATGCTGGCCCCGGCGTGAAGCAGCGAGCGCGCCGTCTCCTCGCTGCGCGAGGCGGCGAGCTTCTTCTCGAATCCGCCGGCTTCGGCGAGGCCCATGATCACATAGATCAGCACCACCAGAGCAAAGCCGATGAATATGTTGATCCGCGTCGCCGCGGCGCGGATCATCGCCAGCACCCAAGCCGCGCTGAAATGCTCCGTGACCAGCGACGCGACGAAAATATCGTGCGCCTCCAGCCATTTGGTCGCATTTTCGAATGAGGTTTTCACGCGCTCGACATTGTGGATGAACCAGTCGACGATCTCGCCGCCGCTCCACACGATGAGCGAGGACAGAGCGATCATCACGGCCAGCGCGATGAGAATGCTGAGGAGCAGCGCCACAGGCCGCGGCGTCATCGTCTGCAGCCATTGCTGCAAGGGCCAGAGCAGCGCGATGATGAATAGCGCGAAGACGACCGGCTCCAGCACGGACTGGCCGATCGAGAAAGCCGCCAGCATCACGAATGCGATGACGATGACCGCCGCCGTATCGGCCGCTCGCTCTCCCATCGCTTCCCCCTTTGTCGCGAGCGCAGACGCTCTCGGGGACAGGTAGAGCGCCGCCGTCTTTCGAAAACGTCTCCTGCGAAGCCTCGCGGCAATAAAGCTCCGCGCCGAAGGCGGCGCGATTGCCGAGCGCGCGCCGAGCGCTAATTGGCGTCGAGCCTTTTGGATGAATTGGAGAAGCGACCATGGACAGTGAGACCGAGAATTGCTCGCGCCGCGCCTTCGCCATGGGATTGCTGGCGGCGCTCGTCGCATCGCCGCTCATCGTCGCCGGGCCCTCGGAGGCGCAAGCGCAGGAGCGGCGGTTCGTGCGCCCGTCCCATACGCAGCGTGTCGCGATCCCGCGCAGCCATGCGCGCGGCCCGCGCACGCATCGCAGCCTCTTTCGCGTGCGGCGGCGCGTTCCTGTCCGGTGAGGCGCAATTAGGGTAGGGGTCGAGATGAACGATTATAGCGTCGCGCCGGAATTCGGAGAGCAGGCGGCCGTGGCGCGTATCGGCTCCTGGCTGAAACGCAAGGCGCCCTATCTCATCGTCCTGGTTCTGGCGATATTCGGCGTCGCCTATACGAGCCTCGCCCAGCAGCCTCTCTATGGCTATTGGGAGTTTCTCGGCGTCGCCATCGGCGTCGCTTGCGTCGCGATCGGCTGGCGTCAGGCGAGCGACCGCGGCGCGCGTTTCGCGCTGGCGCGCACGCAGGCGCTGCATTGGGCGGCGTTTCTCGTCGCCATGAACATTGTTCTATGGCCGAGCGTGAACAGCTTCCTCAATGCGCCGGCGACCGGGCTCGCTCTGCTGCTGCTGCTGGCGCTCGGCACTTTCGTCGCCGGGATTCATGTCTCCTTCGACATCGCCGTGCTCGGCCTCGCCATGGCGGTCGCCGTGCCGGCCATCGCCTGGTTCAAGCAATCGGCGCTGTTCCTGATCCTGGCGGTCATCCTGCTCGGCGCTTTCGCCGCCGCCCTGTGGCGACGCGGCGACGCTTCGGCGTGAGCCTTCAGCGCCCCTGCTGCGTGGCGATGCGGGGATTGTTCGGCGCCTTGGCGATCAGCTGATCGATACGATCCCGCTCGCGCTTGAAATCGGCGAGCAGGCGGCCGTCGAACTCGCGCGTGCGCGCCAGCTTGACGCGCATCGGATCGACGAAATGGCCGTTGACCATCACCTCATAATGGAGATGCGGGCCGGTCGAGAGGCCGGACGAGCCCAAAAATCCGACGATCTGGCCCTGCTTGATGCGGGTGCCCTCGCGAATCCCGCGCGCGAAGCCGGACATGTGATTGTAGGCGGTCGAATAGCCGTTGGCGTGCTGGATCTCGACGCGGCGGCCGTAGCCGCTGTGCCATCCGGCCTCCACCACCACGCCATTGCCGGCCGCCAGAATGGGCGTGCCGATCGGCGCCGCCCAATCGACGCCCGTATGCATCTTGTAATAGCCGAGGATCGGATGGCGGCGCATTCCGAAGCCGGATCGCGTCTCGCCCGCGGCGATCGGCTTGCGCACCAGGAATTTGCGGCTCGAGCGGCCGTTCTCGTCGTAATAATCGACGAGCCCGTCGTCTCCGGTCTGATAGCGATAATAGCGCAACGTCTCGTTGCGCGTGGTGATGGATGCGTAGAGCAGGGCTTCGCGCCCCGAGCCTTCCTCGTTCTCGTCATAGAGGACGTCGAGCGAATCGCCGCCATTGACGCCGCGCTGCAGATCGAGATCGCTGGCGAAGATGCGGACGAGCTCATTGATGATGGGGCGCGGAATATCCTGCTTCAGCGCTGTTTCGTAGAGCGAATCATAAAGGCGCATAGCGCCGGGATCGTCGTCCCTTTCGCCGCCGTCCTCGTCTATGCTCGCCGCGCCGCGCCGACCGACCTTGGCCAGATTGGCCGGCGCCGTCACCTGGAGGAAGGCCCCGCGGTCGGTCGCCGCCACCATGGTCTCCAGACGGTCGTCGGCATAGATGGAGATGCGGGCGAGCTGCAGATTGGCGCCGGAAGCGTCGAAATCGGCGAACAGCAGCTTGATCCTCTGGCCCTCGCGCGCCGCGGTCTCGACGCGCTTGCCGCCGAAGGCCGCCGCGACCGCGCCGATCGTCGCCTTGGGCACGCCATTGGCGACGAGCGCGTCGACGAGAGTCTCGCCGCGACGCAGCACGATGAGCTTCTCGTCCATCTGCGTCGGCTGCGGCACTGCCGAGCGGGGCGCGATGGTGACGTTTTCCGGCACCATGCGCACTTCTATGGCCGAGAAGGGCGCCGTGACCGAAGGGGCTCCGGTCGTGGCGTAGGCGAGGGCCTGCGGATCGAGGGAAGCGCGGCTGGTGCGCGACAGCAGCAATTGCCCGGGGAGGGGCAGCGCCGCCTTGGCGCCGGCCGCGAGCTGTGTCTTCGCCTGCTCGGCGACCTGCGCCCGACATTCCTCGAGCGACAGCGCCGCGCTCTGCCGCTCGGTCTCGTCGCTCGCGAAATCGCGGGTGACGAAAGACACCTCGGCGTCGTCGGGCGCTATCTCCGGCTCTGCCGCGCTATCGGTGGCGTTGCGGGAGTCCGCCAGCAGCTTCAGCGGATTGAAGGCGGGCACTTCCTCGGCGAAACTTGTCGGCGCCAGCGTCAGCGTCGTCGCCACATGCGTATAGGCGCGCGTGCGCATCACTTCTTTGTCGCCGGCGCGGGCCGTCGTCGTCGTCTTGAACGTCTGCTTGGCCGCGATAATATCCACCGAACGCAAAATTCGGTCGCCCTTCTTGGGATTGACGACCTGAGCGTCCCTCTCGTCCTTGCGCCCGATCTGCGCGCGGGTCGGCGCCTCGGCGAAACGGGACTGATGGTCGAGCGCCGTATAGGCCGCCGAACTGATGAGCAGAGCGCCGGAGAGGCCTGTGAGCACAGTGCCGGACAGCCAACGGACGGAAACGCGACGGCGGTCGAGCGGCGAGTGTCGCTGGCCGTCCGCTTCTATGGCCGGCTGATCGCCGAGGTCGGTCCAATCGACCTCCGCCAGAGCGTGAGCGAGGCGCCTGTTCGCATCGAGGGGCATTGAGTGGCGGCCGATCCGTTTTCGGGTTCGATAAACGACTGAGACGCTGAGCGCTTCGATGGGCGGCTTCGGGAGCGGCTCCCGAAGCTACAAAACGAAGCCTGCGCATTATGGCCCAATTGCGGCGCTGAAGTTATCCACCGACGAATCGCCCGGATTTCCGAGGGTTTATGGGTTCGACGACGGTTTCGTGAAAATTCTCGAAACCGCTTGTTGACAGTTTGGAGGGGGTGGCCCTATAAAGCGGCCATCGACGGCGGCGCTGCCAACGAGCAGCGAACGAAGTCGCTTCTTCGTCTTCTAGCGGAGTTCAGCCACCCGGCTGGTTCGTCGG
>NZ_WOVC01000092.1:0-2313 GCF_011378635.1 Methylosinus sp. RM1 | reverse complement strand
CGCGCGCCGTCAGCCGGCGGAGGCGCTGGGGAGCTCGTTTTCGAGCGGCTCTGCGGGCTCGGCCGGGGCCGGCTCGGCCGTCGGGCGGCGCGCCGCCGGCAGGCGGTGTACCGTCGCCGTCTCGCGATCGTCCTCGCGCTCCATCCGCGACAAATCCTGCCGCACCATCCACACGAACAGCGCAAAGGCGATCGCCGACAGCGTTCCCACCGACACGTCCAGAATGGCGAAGCGCCAGATATGCGCTTCCGTCACAGCAGGGCCCAGCCACCAGGCGAAAACGCTCCAGCCCGCCACCAGAAGGCGGAATTCCGTCGCCCCCATGCCGCCATAGGACAGCCGATGCACCCCAGCCGTCGCCACACGAAGATAAGTGTAGGAACTCATCAAAAGATAGAGCGACAGCACGAACAGCGCCGACGGAAGCGTGAAATAAGGCGAGATCCCGAGACCCACCACGATCAGGCTCTGCGCGATCAGATCGCTCGAATGATCCAGGAGAAAGCCGTAGCGCGGACGCTCGATCCCGCGATGGCGCGCCAGCGTGCCGTCCAGCGAATCGCCGAACCAGTTCAAAAACAGGCCGGCCACCGCCACCCACAGGAACCACGCCGACCAATGCGTCAGCGCAAAGCCCGCCGCCGTCGCCGCCGCACCGGCCAGACCCAAAGCCGTCAGATGATCCGGCGTCGTCCAGGCGGGAAGCCGAAACACGAGCGCCTGCAGCACACGCCGCTCGCCAGCCGCCAACAGGCTCGTATTCAATCGGTTCGCCAAGAAACCCCCTCGCGGTCCGCCGAGAAACCTTCGAAAAACCAAGCCCGCAGGCCCGTGGGCCGCGTTCCTCATCGCATCGCAATATCTGCGCCGTCAGCTTGCCCGGACCCGACTCGTCCGTCAACCGAGATTGCTATACCTAAGGCGCATTCCAGAGGCGAGCAAATCTCGCGCAGCCCGCCCGAGCCTCGCTTCACGGTCTCGCCTCACCGCCTCACTTCACCGCAGCGCCCACCGCCGCGCCCTGGATCGCCGGCTGCGTCAGCATGGAGACGAGCTGGAACGCTTTCGCGATCTCCGTCACAGGCGCATTGGAGACATACAATATGTCCTTGTCCCGCATCGCGAATCGCCGCGCCGTGAACAAAGCCGCCGGATTGCGCATGTCGAGATGATAGGCGACCGGCGTCAGCCGCTGCGACGCCAGCAACGGCGACACGGTCGGATATTCGGCGATCGCCGCCGTCTGCTCATAGCGCAGCACGAACAGCCCGCTCGGATCGGCGCGCTGATCGGCGAGCCCGCCGGCCTTGCCGATCGCTTCCTCCAGCGTGATCCCCCGCGCGTCGAAGGGCACCACGGCGTTGGCCCCGGTCGCGCCGGCGACCGTGAAGGTCTGCGGCGTGCGCTCCACCGTCAGCACATCGCCCGGACGCACGAAAATATTCTCGTGCGGATTGGCGAGCAGCGCCTGGATCGGCGCCCGCGCGGTGCGGTCGCCGCGCGTCAGGCTGACGAAGGTCTCGTGCACAGGCGAGCGAAAGCCCCCCGCCGCGGCGATGACGTCCATCACCCGGTCGCCGCGCAAGGTCAGCGGCACGCGCGCGCCCTGCGTCACCTCGCCGGTCACGGTCGCCGTATTGGTGACGTTGCGCGAGACATTGACCAGCGCCTGCGGCTCGATCGCCTTGCCGCGCAGCCGCTCGACGATGGCCGCCTCCACCTCCTGCTGGCTGCGGCCGGCCACCTGTATGCGCCCGGCGTAGGGAACCGTCACCGAGCCGTCGCGCCCGACCGTCTGGTCCGGTATGGTCGCCGAGCGCGAGCCGGGGCTCGCCCGTTCCATGGCCGGCGAGGAGAACAGGCCGCCCGAGGCCGCCTCCCACAGAGTGATCTGCAGCGTGTCGCCGACGCCGATCGGCTGCGAGGCGGGCGGGCGATAATCGCCGAAGGAGCCGCGCAGGCCCGGCGCGCCATGCCGGGCCAGCGCCGCCACCACATTCGCGTCGATCTCGACGAGGGCGAAAGCCGTCTCCGGCCGTGATTCGCTCGGCGTGCCCGCGGTCATCACCGCATCGCCGGACGGGCCGCTGCCTGGAAGCAGGCTGCAGCCCGAGAGCGAAGCAGCCGCCAAAACACCGAAAATACGAAGCGTCTTCAAAACCACGCCGCCCCCGACCAATGCTCCGGGCCGCTCCCGAAGCTTCGCCGCGCGCCCAAATGACCCCGTCTCTATGTCGAAGACAAGGCCTTCCACGCAACGCCCGCGCTTTATCGCCCCCCTGTGTCCCATGCGCTACAGGACGTGGTTAACAA
>NZ_WOVC01000063.1:0-11227 GCF_011378635.1 Methylosinus sp. RM1 | reverse complement strand
AAGCCCAGGCGCACGAGCATCAAGCTCCGCAGAAAAATCGCCGGATGGAGAGACGATTATCTCGCCACAGCTTTGGGCGCTTCAGCCCGTTAACCCGGATTCGGAGCCCTGCCGGTCCCGCTGCGAGACCGGACAAAGCCGAGTCTTAAATCGTCAACGATTCGTTGACCATGTTGACGCGCCATAGTGACGGATTTCTTGGCTCATATGCGGATTGTGCCAGACCACCGCATCCCTGGGATGGTGACCTATCCGCTCGACGAGATTTTGCTGACGGCCCTTGTCGGCGTCGTCTGCGGGGCCGACGACTGGGACGGCGTCGAGGAGTCGCGGCGGGGGCCTTGGATTGGTTGCGGGGCTATCTGCCGTTTGAAAACGGCGTCGCCACCGCCCAGACCCTGCGCAAGGTCTTCCGCCTGCTCGACCCGCTTCGCCGCCTGGACGGCCTCGGTGCGGCCGCTCGCCCGCGAGGTCGTCGCCGATCGAGCGCGAGCGCGACTTTCGGCCCGGTCAGTCCTCGGTTGTGGAGCGCGGGCGTGATAGGCTCCGCGTCATGCTCCGATCGCTTCCCGCCCGCGCCGCTCGCGCGCTCATTCTGCTCTATCGGCTCAGCCTGTCGGCATTGATCGGGCGCGAATGTCGCTATCTGCCGAGCTGCTCCGAATATGCCGATGAGGCGATTTCCCGTCATGGCCTCTGGGCCGGCGGCTGGATGGGCTTTGCGCGCGTCTGCCGATGCCGGCCGGGCGGCGGCGATGGATATGATCCGGTTCCGCAGACGACGCCGGAGGCGGCGCATCCGCTCGCGCCTTGGCGCTATGGCGCATGGCGGCGGCCGCCTGTCTGCGAGGCTGTCGAGGGCGGGGATCAGGACCGCGCCATCAGCTCCACGGCGAGGCCGTAGATGCGCAGGCGGACCGGCTCCGGCAGGGCGCGCAGCGCCTCGAGATAGGTCTGGCCGAGAGCGCAGGTTTTTTTGTCGTCGAAGGGCGGATCGGGCGTTTTGCCGTCGAGCAGCGAGTCGATCTCCGCCTTGCGCAGCCCGCGCGCGGCCAGAGCCTTCTCCAAGGCGCGAAAATCCTCCTCGCTCGGCGCCGAGCGCTCGAGCTGCTTGGCCTGGCCGCTGGCGATCGCCTCCAGGCCGACCAGCGCCATTTCCGCCACCAGCGCACGCCGCCGCGCGGCGAAACTGTGGAAATCCTGATCGACGCCGCCATAGAGAAAGGCGGCGCAGAGCTTTTTGTTCTCCGACGAAATGGCGCGCAGCACATCGAGCTGCAGATCGAAGACGCGGGCGAGGACAGAGGGCTCCGCTCGGGCGGCGAGCACGCCGCGCGCCTGACGTAGCCGGCGCACCGATTCGGCGAGATAGAAATCGACGCTCGCCGCCTCCGCGCCGGCGGGCTGCTCCTGCGAAAAGGAATCGATCGCGGCGGCGTAATCGGCCGGAAAGTCCTCATGCAGGCGCAAGAAGAAGGTCCGGTATTCCTCCGTGGCGGCGATCGCCCGCTCGACGCGGTCGCGCGCCGAAAGGAGCGGCTCGACGGGAGCTTCCGCGGGCGCGGCTTCGGCGAGCGGCGCGTCATGCGCCGCCTCGGCGAGGCGACGGCCGGGTCCGAGCGCCATCATCGTCAGTCCGAAGCCGAGACAGATCGCGACGAACGCGCCGGTCGCCAGAGCGAGCAGCCTCTCCAAGAACATGGTCGGTCTCTCGATTTGCCCACGACGCGAAATGGACCTTCGAACGCATCGACGAATGAAACCGCTTTTTAGCCCAAACCCGCCGGCCGACAAAGGGCGTCACGCGACACGGCGTCCCAGGATCACATGGCGGGGCGAGCTGAATTGTCTCCCCCCTCGCCCGTTTCTTTGCCCGTTCCTTTGCGGGACGCCTTGCCGGACGCCTTGCTGGACGCTTGGCGCGTCAGGCGCAGCGCGCGCGCCTGCTCGGCGCGATGGGCGACGAGAAGCGCGATATGGCGGGAGAGATCATAGGTCCAATGTCCGGCGCGGGCGCGTTCGGCTCGTAGCGCGCGCTCGAGCTCCTTCAGCACGGCGGCCTCCGCCTCCGGCGTCTCGGCGGCGATGGCGTCGCGCGACAGGCGATGAAACGAGCGCAGGAAGTCCTCGCGGCGATAGGCGCCCGCCTTCTCCCGCAGCGCGATCTGCAGGCTTTTGCGCGCTGCCGCGCGAAGGCGATCGCGGGCTTCCGAATGATCGCAGGTCTGGAAAGAATCTCGGGCCTGGAAAGGATCATGGGCAGATGATGTTCGACGCGGCATGGCGGTCCTCCCGCGCCGAGCATCGCCGAACGGAGAGAGACGAGGATAAGTTTTTTGTCCGTTGTATAGGATTAAATTCATGATAGCCTCATGAGAGTCGTCGGCCGAGAGCCGCGACGCCTGCAAGGCGAGACCAAATGCGCCCCAAACGAAACGCCGCTATCCGCACTTCCCCACTCTGCGTCGCCGCCGTCGCGGCGGCCTGCGGCGTCGCCCCGCGCGAGCTCGGCGCGCGCAGCCGCGGCCGCGCCCCTGTCGCCGACGCCCGCCATCTCGCTCTCTATCTCGACCACGTCGCTTTCGGCGCGAGCCTTTCGGCCTGCGGGCGCGCCCTGTCGCGCGACCGCGCGAGTGTTCGCCATGCTTGCGCGCGCATAGAGGATCGCCGCGACGACGCGAATTTCGATCGCGCGGTCGTCGCTCTGGAACAGGCGCTCGGCGCGCAGAAGCGCCTGCTCGAGGCGCTCGCTTTTTCTTTCATCTCGCATCCGACCGGAGAGGAGTCATGAGCATGAGCCAGCGGCATAACGACAATGACGATACGCGCGCGCTCCGCCGATTGTTGGAGGCGATGAGCGAGCCCGGCGCCGAGGCGATGACGGACCCGCTCGGCGCGCGCTCGATCGTCGTGGCGGCGCCACGCAAGGGGATCACAGTGGCGCGGGCGCGCCTCTCCCGCTCCATCGCCGATGCGGCGGCCGCGCGCGGGCTGGCGCGCTGGGAGGGGGCGGAACAGGCGCGCCGTCTGCGTTTGACGGAAGCGGGCCGCGCGCATCTCAGGCGCCTCGCCGCGCCCGCCGAGGCGAATCCGTTTTTCGCCCAGCACAGCGATCTCTCGCCGCGCATAATGGAGAAAGGCGCGCGCCCGACGCTCGTCGACGCAGGGGAGAGCCCGCTCGCCTGGCTCGCCCGCCGCAAGGATCGCGCCGGGCGGCCCTTCCTCGCGCCGGAGCAGATCGAGGCCGGCGAGCGCTTTCGCCGCGACGTCACGCAGGCCGCTATTCTCCAGCGCGTCACCGCCGATTGGGAGGCCGCGCTCGGCTCGGCGCGCGGCGGCGGCGCCGGCGCGAATATCGCCGATGTGGCGATCGACGCGCGCCGGCGCCTCGCCCGCGCCTTCGACGCCGTGGGGCCGGAACTCGGCGGCCTGCTCACCGACGTCTGCGGCTATTTGAAAGGGCTGGAGTTGGTCGAAAGCGAGCGCGGCTGGCCGCAGCGTTCCGCCAAAGTGGTGCTGAAAATCGCGCTCGAGCGGCTCGCACTGCATTATGGGCTGGCCGGCGAGGCGCGAGGGCCCGCCCGTGCGCGCGATGTGCTGCATTGGGGCGCTGAGGATTATCGTCCTACGATCTCATAGGCCGGGCGTCAGGCGGCATGGTTGACAGAGCCGCGCTTTGGGCGCATGAGTCTCGCCATATTGCAGCGCAATATGGCGCATCGCCCAGGCGATGCGGTCGTCATCTTCGAATCGGGGAGTCGCCATGATGAAATTCGTCATGTCTCATCGTTCCCCGGGCCGCGCCTAGAGAGTTCAGGCAGTGAGCCCGGTTCAAAAAATCCGGGCTGTTCTCTCTCGCGCGTCATCGCGCCGACACTGTCGGCGCTGACGAGTTTCTCTCGAAAGACATTCCGGAACGAGCCGCGACGGGGCGCTGGAGCCCGCGTCGCTTTCCTTTCGTCGCAAAAAGGGATCGGGGCGTTGGCGCGTCCCGCAGGATTCATGTCCGCCTATTTGAAAACGCTGCGCTTCGCGCTCCGCTATTGGCTGCTCTCGCCGCGTCTGCTGGCGGCGATGCTCGTCGCTCGCCTCGTCTCCAATGTCGTCGACGTCTTTGTGCCCGTCGCCTCCGGCCATCTCGCCGATGTCGTCGCCGGCGAGAGCCGCGAGCTCACGCCCGCGCTCTGGGCGCTCGCCGCGTTTCTCGGCACGGTGCTGCTGTTTCATTGCCTGCGCAATTTCGTCGCCTTCTCCGTCTGCCATGTCGCGGCGCATGGCATGGCGGCGCTAGTGCGCGAGTCTTTCGCGCGCGTGCAGAGATTTTCCGCCGACTGGCACGCCAACGCCTTCGCCGGCGCGACGGTGCGCAAAGTCACGCGCGGCGTCTGGGCGTTCGATTCGCTGACCGACACGCTCATCTTCGGCATGTTGCCGGCGGCGACGGTCATTGTCGCGATCACGGCGCTGCTGTCCTGGCGCTGGCCGCTGCTCGGCCTCGTCGTGGCGATCGGCATAGCGCTGTTTCTGGCGATGGGAATCGGGCTGTCGCTCGGCTGGATCAGCCCGGCCGCGCAAGTCTCGCAGGCGCTCGACTCCACGGTGAGCGCGCGGCTCGCCGATTCGATCACCGGCAATCAGATCGTCAAAGGCTTCGCCGCCGAGGGGCGGGAGGATGCGAGCTTTGCGGCGCTGATCGCCGAATGGCGGAAACGCACGCTCGTCGCCTGGTATCGCGGCTCCACCGTGGGGCTGCTGCAGGCGATCGTGATGATCGTCATGCAGGCCGTGCTGCTCGGCTGCGGGCTGATGTTGTGGTCGCAGGGCGGCATGACGACCGGCGACGTGGTGAGCCTCATCGGCATACAGGGGCTCATCAACGGCTATTTGCGCGACATTGGCGAGCACGTCCGCAATCTGCAGCGCGCCGTCAACGAGATGGAGGATGTCGTCGAATTCGACGCGCAGGAGCCGGATGTGGTCGACGCCCCCGGCGCGACGCCGCTCGTGGTGACGCGCGGCGAGATCGTCTTCGACAATGTGAGCTTCGGCTATCCCAATGCGCGCAGGAAGCTCTATGAGAATTTCTCGCTGACGATCAGACCGGGCCAGCGCGTCGGCCTCGTCGGCGCCTCGGGCGCCGGCAAGACGACCTTCGTCAAGCTGCTGCAGCGCCAATTCGATCTCGACGCCGGCCGCATTCTCATCGACGGCCAGGACATCGCCGCGGCGACTCAAGCCTCGCTGCGGCAGGCGATCGGCATCGTCGCGCAGGAGCCGATCTTGTTCCACCGGCCGCTCGGCGAGAATATCGCCTACGGCCGACCGGACGCCGCGCAATATGAGATCGCGGAAGCCGCGCGTCTCGCCCATGCGGATATTTTCATCGAGCGCCTGCCCGACGCGTATGAGACTCTGGTGGGCGAGCGCGGCGTGAAGCTCTCGGGCGGCGAGCGCCAGCGCGTGGCGATCGCGCGCGCCATCCTCGCGGCGACGCCCATATTGGTGCTGGACGAGGCGACCTCCTCGCTCGACTCCGTGTCCGAATTCCATATTCGCGCGGCGATCGAGCAATTGTCGGCCGGCCGCACGACGATCGTCGTCGCGCATCGCCTGTCGACGGTGCAGCGGCTCGACCGCATATTGGTGTTCGATCACGGCCGTATCGTCGAGGACGGCTCGCATGAGGAGCTGCTGCGCCTCTCGGGCGGCGTCTATCGGCGCCTGTTCGAGACGCAGGTCGGCGCCGGCGACTCGCTGGAAGAGGCGATCGAGAGGGCGGGGTGAGAGCCCCGCCCCTTCGGCGATACGAATTTTCCGTTATCGAAAATGAATTGCCGTCACCATGAAAAAATGAAAGCGCGACGCCGGTCACGGCGTCGCCGAAGAGGCCGGAATCAAAGCGATCTTGACGTTCAACGCGCGCAAGACCGCGCTGATCGTCTCGAACCGCGGATGTGAGCCGGGGGCGAGGGCTTTATAGAGACTTTCGCGTCCGAGCCCGGCGGCTGCCGCGACCTGCGCCATGCCGCGCGCCTTCGCGACTTCCGAAAGCGCTGCGAGCAAGACGTCGGAGTTTTCGTCCTCTGCGGCGGCCGTCAAATATTCTGCGATCGTTTCCTCGTTATCGAGATAATCGGACACGTTGAAGGCGGCGAAATTCTTGGTCATAGGGTCACTCCTTCAGCTCCCGCGCCAATTCCTTCGCGCGCTCGATATCGCGTCGCTGCGAGCTCTTGTCGCCGCCGCAGAGCAGCACATAGACGGTCGCGCCGCTTCTGACGAAATAGACGCGATAGCCCGGCCCATAGTGAATTCGCATCTCCGACACGCCTTCCCCGACAGGCACGCAGTCGCCGAAATTGCCATGCGTGGCGCTCGTCAGTCGCGCCAATATGCGGGCCTTGCCCTTTCGATCGACGAGACCGGAGAGCCATTCGTCGAAGGGCGATGATCGAACGAGCGTAAACATGTCCGACCGTATCCAAGTGGATACAGAAAGACAAGCTAGTCGCAAGTCGCCGCATGGCAAGCGGACAGTGTCGCCGGTGGACGCTGGAGCGGATCGACAGGCGGCTCGTGAGAGGACGTCCGCGGCCTAGAATGAGGCGGAGGAGTAGATTTGAGTGAGCTGGCGGAGAGGGAGGGATTCTCTTCTACCACTACTACATCGAGATATTTCAAGTAGTTGCTGGCCGCCCCGAGAAGGATTCTGTATCACTACTCTGTATCATCCCGCAAGAGGATTTCGATGCCGAATCCACAGCCCGGTTGCGCCGGCTTCGCGGTCGGGGCAAGGATCGACACACCGGTTCCTGAAGATCGTGTGAGGCAGAAGTCCGCAGCCGCGCTGGAGTCATGGCTGCGGCGTCAAATCGGCAGGGTGTCAAGCGATACAGGGACGCGGCGGACATGCGACGCGAGCGAGTCGGTTAGGGAAACGGGAAAGCCAACTCGAGCTAGGCAATATATATTTGTTTTAAATCAATGCATTGCGCCAGTTTATCGAGGACGCGCCTCCCCGCTATTAACCTGTTCCCTCTTTCGCCGTTTGCGCTAAACTATTTTTGAATCGATTCGCGCGTGCCGTGGGTTGTCAAGCATTATTATATCAGCCATACAGGCGGCGTTTTGCGCCTCCACGAGGCCGTTGTATCCACTCTAGGTAAAGTTCCATGTCTCTGACAATCGCCCAATTCAAGGCTGCCGTGGCAGCCGATCGGGAATTGCTGACTAGAATCAATAAGGGTGAGACGGCGGAGGGCCAAACCGCCGGCCTCGAGACCTGCGTTTCGTGCGGCATTCCGCTTCAAGAGAGCATCACCGGGAACCGCCATTGCGCCGAAGGTTTCGTTTGTAGCGACTGCTATTTCGACGATTTCGGTGAGGAACTGGATCGACACCCGATTGCCACACTGCGGGTCGTGCGCGGGGCGTAATTTGCACACATATTTGATCGGCGACGAGAGTGTTCGTCGCTACTTGGCCGATCTCGCCAACCGGCTGGAGCGGCTGGGAGAGGACGTTCCCAAGGTCTGGGCGACCCTCGGCATTTCCGGCGATCGGATCGGCGAGGAGCTGGTCGATCTGGTCGAAGGCTCTCGAGCCATGCCGGAGAAGCTGCTGCGGCTGGGGTTCGACCGCAAGACGAAGACCGTCGCCGTACGCGACGGAGGGACGCTTTCGGAAGTCACCGGCGCAAATGTCGTTCTCATCGACGCAGCGGTCCACTCGGGCATCAGCATGCGCTGGGCCGCCGACGAACTCGTCGCGGCGGGCGCATCGAGCGTCATGTCCTATTCGTTGGTCGTCAAGCGGACCACCGAGTTCGTTCCGAACTGGTTCGGCCTGCTCATCGAAGAACATGACCGACCCTACTTCCAGCTCGACCCGCTGCCCAACAACAGGTTTCGAAAAAAGGCGCCGTTCGGGAATCTGAGGCGCCTGCGCGAGGACGACGTCTTTCGGGATCCAGACCGCTTGGAATCCGAGGACCCATCCATCGGACACATCACATGGGGGGATCTCTGGTACCAAACCCAGACCCAGAGCTCGCTGGCCTACGTTTACGAGATAAACGGTAGGATCAAGGCCTTCGTCCATTTCAAGCTGCTGCCGTCTGGCATTCTGTTCCTCGACGCGATCGGTCGGGATCTCAGCATTCGGGACGAGCGGATCGGCGGCGTCCTCATGCGCTGGGTCGAGACCTATGCCCGGTCATCCAAATGTTACGCGATCGAGCTTTGGTCGGTCGAAAACCGCGTATCGTACTACATCGAGAAGAAGGGCTACGAGCGGATCGCCGACCAAGTGGAGATGCAGACCGGCGGCGGCGAAAAGCTGACGAAGTTGAGAAAACGAATCCTCTACAATATCAAGCCGATCGAACTGGAATTGGACAGCCGCTGAAACGAGTGAAGGGCGGCCCGTGAGCCGGCGCGCTGAAATGATGGACTTTGGAAGGTTTTTAGTCGCCGCAGTCGTCGCTGGCGCGTGGAGTTCGGCGGCGTCCGAGGAACGTCCGAACCCGAGCTTTTCCTGTAACCGGGCCGTCTTGCTCGACGAGATTGCGATTTGCTCGGACGCGAGACTCGCCGAACTCGACCGGATTCGGGCCGAGGACTTTCGTCGGGCGAAGCTCGCCGATCCCAAGGAGGCGGTGAAAGTCGCCCAGGCCACGTTGGAGGCCAGGAGGGGCTGCGCGAACGACCGTGTGTGCATACTCGACGCTTTGCGATATGCGTCCGATGGGTCGCCGGAGCCGAAATGGGTCGAGGGCTATCGGGGCCGTTTGGTTCAGGAGGTCGTCGCCGATGACCTCAGGCGTCGCTCCAGCGCGGCGGTCGGCAGGCGTGGATCGTTCGCGACCAGTTCGAAGGGCGTGCAGGCCACGCTGATGTCGATCGATGGGTTGGATACCGGCCACGCCTCGGCCACCGGCGTCGTAACTCCCGCTGACTTTCTGGAATACTGCGAGCGCGATCCGGGAGGTGAAACGACCCGGTACGGAGGCAAGCTCTCGATCAGGCAATGCGCTGACCGCGAGCGTATGGCAACTGGCGAACGAACTTTGTCTTCGAAGGCGGACTGCAAGGCCAAGACGGTCACGCTATGGGACGGAGCTTGGCGCTTCCTGAGCTATGATATCGGCATCACCTGGCGGGGCCCGAAGGGGGACGTTCAGGAGCCGTGGGCAGGCACTGCGGCGGCGGAGGCGCAATTCAATCTGCTCTGCCCCAACACCTTCGCACGCATTCGCGCGGACGCTGGTCGTAAATCTGAGGCGCCCTCGAGATAGGCGGACGCGCCGGGCAAATCGGGTTTTGAATGGACTTTCTCGCGCCCGGCACCTTGGACAGTCGCGTTTCTCGGGGGTTATTTGGTGGGAACTCATTTTGCCGGTTTACGAATGGCGTGGGCGTCCTTCACGCCGAGCGATTCCAACTCATCAAAGAAAGCTCGGTCGAGCAGTTCGGAAACTCCATTTTCCTTCCGGCCGTCGGGATATATGCGTCCCGTGGCTTGAAGAATCGGATGTTCGGGAGCGACCTCCTTGAGAATTTCGCGTAGACGAAGCGCGACTGTTTCCCAAGAAGTTCGATTGGCCTGTTCGAGGAGCAGGGCTCCTTCTAGTCTCTGATTCTCAGCCTTCCAAGAGGCGATTGCCTTTTCGTATTTCTGTTCCTGTCGGTCAGCACGGTCTCTCAGACCCATGATGGCGCCGACTTCTGCACCCCAAGACATCGGGTTCTCCATGGCGAACATTGGATTGCGGGACATTCAATCACTTGAAATCGGCGACTTCAATTGCCGCTGCGGTTCATGCTGAAGAAAGCATGATATCGCGGTGCGATCCGTGGTGGCGGTCAAACCAAAGGACAACGGCAACTTCAGAGCAAGCATCGTCGTGTTAAATCCTGTTCCAACTCCGTGTGTTTTCCACGCTTCCCGCAATGTCTCTAGAGGTCCCTCGATGTCCATGAAGCTCTTGCGCCGCCGCGTCGCGCTCGGGCTGCTGACGCCGGCTGTTTTGGCGGCTTTGTCGGCTCCGCAGGCGATTGCCGAATACCGCACCATCGTCGGCCACTGGGCAGCGGGTTCGCGGGACTGCTCGCGCGTTTCCGGCGGGCTGCACATACGCCCGATGAGCATCGAGGGAGATGGCGCGCACTGCCATTTCTCCAACGTACGACGCACAGGCGACACGGTCGTCTGGAACGGACGGTGCGACGCGTTCGGCGAGGAGTTCCCCGCCACCGTAACCGCGCGCTCCGCCGGTGGTCGCCTGACAGTCGACTTTAACGGGACCGATCGGCGCGGGCCGTTTGAGCGATGCGGGAGATAGCGATTTAATACGCTTCTACGGACTGAAATTGAAAGCCGGAAAAGTAGATTGGCATGCTCCCTGGATCGCTGATCGAAATCCACCGATGGCCTTACACAAAATCTCGATTCCACCGGCACGCATTGCAACAAAAAGCCTTCATCCAAATTCATGGAATTGATATCGCGAATCCATATGCTTGAGACAGTCTCCATGGTGCCATTTCATGCCTCGAGGAATGCCAGCTTTCGCGCCTGATGAGACCGCCGGAACAAGGTAGTGACAGCGCGAAAAAAAATGGCTCAGCGGCCCGTATTCGACGTCTTCCAATCGCTTCGGCGCCTAAAATTTCTGCAAACTTTTTTTCGTGGCAGGCCGATTTTTTCGATTCCGAGCCCGTTTTCGCTCGTCCCGAGCCGGATTTCGGCCTTTGGACCGCTGGAAATTTTCCCCAACGAGGGGCTCCTGCGGACGAAAATCGGACGCTGCGCGAATCGGCGCGAGCGCGCGCGAAGCGTCCCGAGCCGGCGCCGACGCGTGGCGGATCGCTCGGAATCCCTAGAGAATCATGGGGGACCACTTCTGCCGACGACCGGTTCGCGAGGACTCTGACGCTTCCTTGGTCGGAGCTGCGCGACGACTATTTCATCGCCTTCCGAAGGCTCGCGCTTCCTCTGCTCTCCGTTGTTCGCGAATCCCGGCTGGCTCGAACCGGAGACATGGCTGACCCGAGAGAACGTCGAGCGCGAATTCGCCAAGTTACGGGCGGCAACGGTGAGGCTGTTCGAGGACTGAGATCGTGTCCCAGAGCGTGGTGTAGCTGGATCGAGGCCGACACCGGGATTTCCGGCTATGGCCGGAATGGTCAGGCGGTCACGGCGGACAGCTTGACGATCGGATCATCGC
>NZ_WOVC01000006.1:0-192190 GCF_011378635.1 Methylosinus sp. RM1 | reverse complement strand
GGTGAAGGGCGGCCGCTGCGGCGTGAAGCGCGGCGTTCCCGCGCGCGCGGGCGCCTCGGGAGCGGCTGGCGGCGCCGGCGGCTTGGATGGCGGCGGGCCGAATAAATCCGGCGGCAGCGGCGCGAGGCCGGGCGCCTGAGGCGGCGCGGCCGGCTCCGGCTTCGGCGCTTCGCTCTCTATCGAAGGAGCGGAGGGGCCGAGCGGCGGCAGAACGGGCGCGGGCGCCTGAGGCGCGGCCGGGCCGAGCGGCCAGCCCGGGCCGGCGGCCTCTTTCTCGCGTGGGCGCGGCTCGCGCGCCTCGACGCGGCTGATCGAGGCCTCGACCAGAAGATCATTGGGCCCGCCGATGAGCAGAAGATGCTCGACATTGTCGCGCCGCACGATGACCAGCTGGCGGTCGCCGTCGACGTCGAACGTATCGACGATATCGAGGCGGCGCGGCCGGTTGCGCGGCCCAGGAGCCTTGATGCGTCGTCCGAACAGGAGCCGGTAGATGTAGACGAGCAGCAGCGCCGCGAACAGGAACGCGACAATTGCGGCGAGTATCGGCAGGAGCTGCGACTGTGTGATGCTGGACGGCATGAATCGATTTTTCTTTCGTCGTGACGCGGCGCGAGAATGCAGTCTATCGGCGTTGGACGCAAGCGCGCCTCAAAGGTTAAACAATGGTTAATAGGGCGAGCTTCGTGATTCGCGCTTGCGGAAAATGCGCAAGGACATTGCCATCGGCTCCGGCCGGGGCCATTGTTCCGCGTGATTCTGCCTGCGCCGTGGCGCTTTGCCCGGCGCAGGAGCACAGCCGAGACGATACCCGTGACCGACAGGACGGCGCCGCCCGCTTACGACCGCACCGAACGCCCCGGAAACGTCGGCCTGGTTCTGGCTCTCGCCATCGCCCTCGTCGGCGCGATCGTCGTCGCCTCTCTGCTGCCGGCGCCGGCGGCGCCCAAATTCGCCGTCGGCCTCTTGGCGCTGCTCGCCGTCGCGGGGGTTTTCTGCGCCTTCGCCTATGCCGTTGGTTTTTTACGCTTTCCTGGCCGCTCCACGCATCTCGACATCGCCCGGCGGATCGCCGATTCCTTCTCCGAGGGACTGCTCGTCACCGAGGGCGACACGCAGATCGTCTACGCCAATGACGCCTATCTCGAGCTATGCGGATCGCGCGATCCGGCCGGGCTGCTGACAGTCGAGCGACTGTTCTCGGGCCCGGCGGAAGTGTCCGAGGCGATCTACCGCCTCGCCCAGGCCTCGCGCGCCGGACGCGCCCACGCCGAGGATGTGCGCCTCGTCCCGCCGCTCACGGGCGACGCCGAGGTCGGCTGGTATCGCATTCGCGTGCGTCCCCTCGGGCGCGACGGCGCGCGCCACACGAATCTGTGGACAGTCGTCGACGCCACCGCCGACCGCCAGCGCCAGGAGAATGTCTTTCAGGAGCTCCAGCACGCGATCGACTTTCTCGATCACGCGCCGGCGGGCTTTTTCTCGGCCGGCCCGGACGGGGCGATCTCCTATATGAACAAGACGCTGGCGGGCTGGCTCGGCTACGACCTCACCCAGGTCGGCTCGGGCGGCGTCTCGCTCGCCGATATCGTCGCCAATAATGGCTCGACGCTGCTCACTGCCATCACCGGCGGCTCGGGCGAGGTGCGCACTGCGCAGATCGACCTCGATCTGAAGCGCCGCAACGGCCGCTCTCTGCCGGTGCGGCTGCTGCATCGCGTCGCCTTCGGCCAGGACGGCGCGCCGGGCGCCTCGCGGACCTTGGTGCTCAACCGCACCGCCGGCGAGGAGCCGGAGGAGGATTTGCGCGCCGCCGAGGTGCGTTTCGCGCGTTTCTTCAATTCGACGCCCATGGCCATCGCCGCCATCGATCCCGACGGCAAGGTCACGCGCTCCAACGCCGCCTTCGCCAAGCTGCTGCCGCAGGCGCTGAAGGGCGCCGCCGCCTGGCCGGTGCTGGCCAGCGTCGTCGAGCGCGACCGCGTCGCGCTGAAGGAGGCCATTGCCGCGGCTCTGGACAATCGCGGCGACGTGCCGCCAATCGACGCCACGCTGCAGGAGGAGGACGGGCTGCCGACGCGCTCGGCGCGCTTCTTCGTTGCCCCCTCGGAGGACGCCGGCAAAAAGGGCGCGACCATCTACGCGCTCGACACCACCGAGCATCGCAAGCTGCAGGAGGGCTTCGCCCAATCGCAGAAAATGCAGGCGGTCGGCCAGCTCGCTGGCGGCGTGGCGCATGATTTCAACAATATGCTCACTGCCATCATCGGCTATTCGGACCTGCTGCTCGCCAATCACCGGCCGACCGATCCGTCCTTCCAGGACATTATCCAGATCAAGCAGACGGCCAATCGCGCCGCCGGCCTCACGCGCCAGCTGCTCGCCTTCTCGCGCCGCCAGACCTTGCGGCCGCAGGTGCTGCAGCTCGGCGATGTGCTGTCGGAGCTGCAATTGCTGCTGCGCCGTCTCGTCGGCGAGAAGGTCGAGGTCGATTTGAAGCACGGCCGCGATCTGTGGTTCGTGAAGGCCGACATCAATCAATTCGAGCAGGTCATCATCAATCTGGTGGTGAACGCCCGCGACGCCATGCCGGAATCGGGCGGACGCATCCAGCTGCGCACGCGCAATATCGCCGCGGGCGAATGCGCCGCCTTCGGCGAAGCCTCGCTCACGCCGGCCGAATATGTGCTGATCGAGGTCGAGGACAATGGCGCCGGCATAGCGCCGGATGTGATGGCCAAGATTTTCGAGCCCTTCTTCACCACAAAAGAGGTCGGCAAAGGCACAGGCCTCGGCCTCTCCATGGTGTTCGGCATCGTCAAGCAGTCGGGCGGCTTCGTTTTCCCGGCGAGCGAGATCGGGCGCGGAACCGTGTTCCGCATCTTCCTTCCGCGCCATGTGCCGGAGGTCGGCGAGATCGCCGCCAAGCCCGAGGCCGCCAAGCCCGCCGCCGATTACACGGGGCAGGGGACGATCCTGCTGGTCGAGGACGAGGACGCCGTGCGCGCCTTCGCGGCGCGAGCGCTGGGCTCGCGCGGCTATAATGTGATGGAGGCCGCCTCCGGCCTCGAGGCGCTGGAGGTGGTGGAGCGCGAAGGCCAGCGCATCGACCTCATCGTTTCCGATGTGGTGATGCCGGAGATGGACGGCCCGGCCATGTTCGCGGAATTGCGCAAGCGCGGCGTGACGGCGAAGGTGGTGTTCGTCTCGGGCTACGCCGAGGAGGCGTTCGCCAAAAATCTGCCGGAAGGCGATTTCGGCTTCTTGCCCAAGCCCTTCAGCCTGAAGCAGCTGATCGAGACGGTGAAGGCGAGCCTGGGGTGAGTCTATGTCGTTTCCTCGAGTTGCGACCACGATTGTCCGAATAGGCGTCGGCTCTATCGGAGCGGTAGGTCTCGCTTTCTCGATGTTCTTGGTGATCTTATTTTGGGGTTTCTACGCGCTCGCGCTCGGCTGTGATTACACAGGCTGGTGCAGAGTGGAAGATTACATCACCATGTGATCATTAGTCCGCCGCTTCGAAGGGTTATCTCCCTCGCGACGCGATTGCGTCAGGCAGAGGAGTCGGCGATCGGGCCTCGCCGCTCCGCCGAAAATCGCCTATATCCGCGCCATGACCCGCACCGTCCTCTACACTGGCTCCTTCGATCCTCTGACCCTCGGCCATTTGGACGTGATCCGGGCCGGGGCGAGCCTCTGCGATCGGCTCGTCATCGCCATAGGCGCGCATCCGGGCAAGACGCCGTTGGTCCCGCTCGATGAGCGCGTCGCGCTCATCGAGACGGTCTGCGCTGGGCTCGCGGAGGCGGCCTCCTGCCGTTTCGAGGTGGTCTCCTTCGCCGGGCTCGCGGTGGAGGCGGCGCGCGAGCATGGCGCCGGGCTGATCCTGCGCGGATTGCGCGATGGCTCCGATTTCGACTATGAAATGCAGATGGCGGGGATGAATCTCGCCATGGCGCCGGAGATCAGGACCATTTTTCACCCTTCGTCTCCAGCGGTCCGGCACATCACCGCGACGCTCGTGCGGCAGATCGCCTCGCTCGGAGGCGATGTCTCGGCCTTTGTTCCGCCAGAGGCGGCGGAGGCTCTGCGCCGCGCGCTCTCCAGACGCTGACAGAAAACACGCAAAGGGAGGCTCGATTGCCTATCGATCGCCGCAGCTTTACGCTCGCCGCTCTCGCCGCCGCTTCCGCCTGCGCAGCCCGCGCCGAGGATGCGCCCGAGCATACGCTCTATCTCGACACCAAGGACGGCCGCATCGTCATCAAGCTGCGCGCCGACATAGCGCCCAAGCATGTGGCGCAGATCGAGACCTTGGCCAAGCGTCATTTCTACGATGGAATCGTGTTCCATCGCGTCATCGACGGCTTCATGGCGCAGACCGGCGATCCGACCGGCACGGGCATGGGAAAATCCGACCTGCCGAATATTCCGGCCGAATTCTCCAAGGAGAAATTCGTGCGCGGCACCCTGGGCATGGCGCGCAGCCAGAACCCGGACTCGGCCAATTCGCAATTCTTCATCTGCCTCGCGCCGGCGCGCTATCTCGAAGAGCAATATACGGTGATCGGCGAGGTCGTCTCCGGCATGGATATCGTCGACAAGATCAAGAAGGGCGACAAGGCCGACAATGGCAAAGTGTCGAGCCCGGACAAGATCATCAAGCTGCGCCTCGCCGGCGACAATAGCTGATCGCGCCTTCTCGCGCTGCGATCCGACCGCCGCGGCCCTCGGATTGCTTCGCCGGGCGAAATGTAGAACCGACAGGAGTGGACATGTCCGAAGCCGAAAATCTGAAGCTCGAGACGACGCAGGGCGACGTTTTGATCAAGCTCCGCCCCGATCTCGCGCCCAATCATGTGGCGCATATCAAGAAGCTCGTCTCCGAAGGCTTCTATGATGGAATCGTGTTCCATCGCGTCATCGACGGATTCATGGCGCAGACCGGCTGTCCGCACGGCACCGGCACCGGCGGCTCGAAATATCCCGACCTGAAGCAGGAGTTCAACGCCGAGCCGCATGTGCGCGGCACCTGCTCCATGGCGCGCGCGCAAAACCCCGACTCCGCCAATTCGCAATTCTTCATCTGCTTCGACGACGCCCGCTTCCTCGACAAGAAATATACGGTGTGGGGCGAGGTGATCTCCGGCATGGAGAATGTCGACAAGATCAAGCGTGGCGAGCCGGTGAAGGACCCGGACAAGATCGTCAAGGCCTCGCTGGTCTGATTTTCCGTCGCCTATGAAAGTTCGCGCTCCCTTCTCCCGCCTGCGGGAGAAGGTGGCCCGGCGAAGCCGGGTCGGATGAGGGCTCTCGCCATCGCCCCCGTCGAACAAATTTCGAGGCGGCGCCGATCGAGCGGCGTCGCCCTCATCCGACCCTCGCTGACACGAGGGCCACCTTCTCCCACGAGTGGGAGAAGGAGTCGCGCACGCAGGCTTCGCAAAAAAAAACACCCATGCGCGTCGATCTCTTCGATTTCGAGCTTCCGCGAGAGAGGATCGCGCTGCGTCCCGCCGAGCCGCGCGATAGCGCGCGTCTGCTGGTCGTTCCGCCGGACGGCGACGTCCTCGAGCGCTCCATTCGCGATCTGACCGATTTTCTCGCGCCCGGCGATGCGCTCGTCGTCAATGACACGCGCGTCATTCACGCGCGCCTCTCCGGCTTTCGCGCGCGCGGCGAAACGCGCGCCCATATAGAGGCGACGCTCATCGAACGCGTCGCGGCCGATCGCTGGCGCGCGCTGGTCAAGCCGGCGAAGAAGCTCGCCATCGGCGAAACTGTGCGTTTCGGCGCGGATGGCGCGCTCGCGGCGACGGCGCTCGAGAAGGGCGAGAATGGCGAGCTATTGCTCGGCTTCGCGCTCGCGGGCACCGCCTTGGACGAAGCCGTGGAGGCCGCCGGCGTCATGCCGCTGCCGCCCTATATCGCCGGCCAACGCGCCGCCGACGCGCGCGACGAGACGGATTATCAAACGCTGTTCGCCGCCAACGCCGGCGCCGTCGCCGCGCCGACCGCGGGCCTGCATTTCACGCCGCGCCTCGTCGAAGAGCTGCAGGCGAAAGGCGTATCGCTGCATCGCGTGACGTTGCATGTCGGCGCCGGGACGTTTCTTCCGGTGAAGGTCGAGGACACGGCAGAGCATAAGATGCATTCCGAATGGGGCGCGCTCGACTCCGCCACGGCGCAGGCGCTGAACGAGACGCGCGCGCGGGGAGGGCGCGTCATCGCTGTGGGCACCACTGCGCTGCGCGTGCTGGAGAGCGCGGCGCGCGAGGATGGAACGCTCGCGGAATTCGCGAGCGAGACGGCGATCTTCATCACGCCCGGCTATCGCTTCCGCGCCGTCGACGCGCTGCTCACCAATTTCCATCTGCCGCGCTCGACGCTTTTCATGCTGGTCTGCGCCTTCGCCGGGCTCGAGCGCATGCGCGCGGCCTATGCTCATGCGATCGCGTCCGGCTATCGCTTCTATTCCTACGGCGACGCTTGCCTGCTGCTGCGCAAATGAGCGAGCCGGCTTTCCTCGACGTGCGCGTTCTGGCGCTCTGGCGCGACGATCGCACCGAATGTCCGCTGACGCTCGATCTGCGCATAGACGCCGACAGCCGCCGCGTGATCTCGCATTGGGAGACTTTCGGCGCCTGCGATCTTTCCGGCGGCAAATGCCGGCCTTTCGTGCTGCGGCGCGATGGCGCTCTGGATTTCGGCATGGGCGCGGCGGAAGCGTGGCGCACTGATCTGCGCAGCGTCGCGATCAAGGTCGGCGAGCGCTTCACCATGCATTGGAACGAGCGCGATTTCGGTGTTTATGAGATCGTCAAAGTGGCGTCTCTCGGCGCCAAGAGCTGACAATGAGAGACGCATGACCGAGCAATTTTCTTTTCGGCTGCTCGCCAAAGACGGCGCGGCGCGGCGCGGCCTCGTCTCGACGCCGCGTGGCGACATACGTACGCCGGCCTTCATGCCCGTGGGCACGGCGGCGACAGTCAAGGCGATGTTTCCGCAGGATGTGCGCGCGACGGGCGCGGATATCGTGCTCGGCAATGTCTATCATCTGATGCTGCGACCCGGCGCGGAGCGCGTCGCCGCGCTCGGCGGCCTGCATAAATTCATGAATTGGCCGCATCCGATCCTCACCGATTCCGGCGGCTTTCAAGTGATGTCGCTGTCCAAGCTGCGCAAGCTGAACGAGGAGGGCGTCGCCTTCCAATCCCATATCGACGGCTCGCGCCATATGCTGACCCCCGAGCGCTCGATGGAAATTCAGCGCCTGCTCGACTCCGACATTCACATGCAATTCGACGAATGCGTGCGCCTGCCTTGCACGGATGCGGAGGCCGAGCGCGCCATGCGCCTGTCGCTGCGCTGGGCGGAGCGCTCGCGCAAGGCTTTCGGCGACGCCAAAGGTAAGGCGCTCTTCGGCATAGTGCAGGGCGGCGCTTCTCCGCCGCTGCGCATAGAGAGCGCGAAGGCGCTGGCTGGCATGGATTTCCACGGTCTCGCCATAGGCGGACTCGCGGTCGGCGAGCCGCAGGATGTGATGCTGGCGATGCTCGACATCGTTATCCCGCATTTGCCCGAGGAGAAGCCGCGTTATCTGATGGGCGTCGGCACGCCGGACGATATCGTGCAATCCGTGCTGCGCGGCGTCGATATGTTCGATTGCGTGATGCCGACGCGCGCCGGGCGCCATGGCCTCGCCTATACGCGCTTCGGGCGCGTAAATCTTCGTAATGCGCGTCATGCCGACGACGCTGCGCCGCTCGACGAAGGCGCCGCTTGCGCCTCGGCGCGCGATTATTCCCGCGCCTATCTGCATCATCTGGTGAAGGCGCAAGAAATCCTCGGCATGATGCTGCTGACGGAAATCAACGTCGCTTATTATCAGGAGCTGATGGCCGGGCTGCGCGAGGCGATAGAGCAGGGGCGGCTCGCCGATTTCATCGCGGAGACGAAGGAAGGCTGGGCGCGCGGAGAGGCGCGCCCATGAGCACTCTTCAGAATTGCTGTATCAAGCGATCGTCGACTCCACCCAGCTGCGGACCCCTCGCAGATAAGCGAGCGCCAAAGCCGTTGGTCCTAGACTAGCGATTTTCACGCAATCGTCTCTGTTCGAGCCGAAGAACGGCTCGACGAGTATGCTCGGCACGTCGTCGAGCGCATACAAAGAGCCGCCTCCCCGATCCGATCGATCGACGAGCGTGACGCCACGGTCGCGCAGGCCAATCGCCTCAACCGTGCTAGACTGGCACGATTCCGCGAGTGCACGCGGTCGTGTGATATCTCGCCGACACAGCACGGACACGCCGGTGGCGCTAGGCGGCCCGCTGTTGAAATGCAACTCGACCGAGCAGCCAGCCTCCCACGCCTTCGCTTGATCATAAACAGCTTTGATCTCGGCGCTATAGGACGTGTTGGGCTCACGTAGAAATACTTTGGCTTCGAGATTGTAATGCCAAGCCTCCTCCTTGAGGGCTTGAGCGACTATACTGTTGAAATGAAATTCGTGATCATTGACCGGCGCTTCAGCGAAAGCGCCGGGCGACCTGCGATTGTGCCCGACAACTATGGCGACCCGGAACGATGGTGAGCGCGTTGAGTTCCGATCGCTCTGACCGAGGAGGCGCTCCGCTTCGTCGAGCACGCCGAGCGCGACGGCGACGTAGTTGCTATCGGCGGCGTAACCTTGTCCCGCGATATAACGAAGGTAGCCGGCGGCGTCGTTTTCATACGTCCGATAATCGTCATATGGGCCCGACGAGATGAAATGCCAATATCCTTGAACGAATGAGTCCACCGTGGCGAACTTGCAGTATGTTGTCAGTTCGCCGTCGCTGCCACGGTAATCGACGGGCGTGGCGTATCCCTGCATTCTCTGCCTGAATTTGATTCCGCCGAAATTGAGATGCTGTGTCGCGAGAACGCTCGTTCCTCGCGCGGACTCGACGATCCACTGCGCGAGGCTGGCGGCCTTCAGCGCGGGGGACGCGTCGCTGAAGTTTTTGTAGAAATCGACGAGGTCAGTCCAGATGGACATCGCTTTCTCCTCCAATTTTTTATATCGATCAAAACGAGATTCTAATGGCTAGAACGTTACTTTAGCAGAGGGTCGAGCGAAGCGAAAGCGCAGTCGGGGAGCCGGATGCCGTTTTTCGTCCGAAGGGACATTTGATGTATTCCGGGATGGCGCGATCGACATTCGACATCGCCGATTTGATGCGGGAGGTGACTTGCTTCGACGCTTTCGGCGCGCCGACGCGGCGGATAGAGGAGGAGGGCCTCCTCTATCTCGTCAATGAATTCTGGACCTCGGCGCAAAGGCAGGCGCATTCTCTGCACGAGATCAGCTATCGCGCCTGCTTCAAGCCGCAGCTGCCGGGCTTTTTCATCTCGCGTCTCACCTCGCCGGGCGAGGCTGTGCTCGATCCTTTCATGGGCCGCGGGACCACGCCGCTCGAGGCCGCGTTGCAAGGACGGCGACCCATGGGCGCGGATATCAATCCGCTCTCCATTCTGCTGACGCGCCCGCGCCTCTCGCCGCCGCCGCTCGCGGCCATAGAGAAACGCCTCGTCGAAATCCCTTGGGAGCAAGGCGAGATCGAGCGAAGCGATCTTCTCGTCTTCTATCATCCCGAAACTTTGCGCCGCCTCTGCGCGCTGCGCCGGCATCTGCTCGAGCGCGACACGGATGCGGTCGACGATTGGATTCGCATGGTCGCGATCAATCGCTTGACCGGCCACTCGCCCGGCTTTTTCTCGGTCTATTCGCTGCCGCCGAACCAGGCGGTTTCCGTCGAGGCGCAGGCCAAGATCAACGCCAAGCGCAAGCAGACGCCGCCTTTGCGCGATGTGGCGGCGCTGATCCTGCGCAAATCGCGCGCGCTGCTCGCCGATGGCGCGCCGCCGCCGCATCCGCCCGCCGTGCTCGCCACCAGCGAAGCCTGGCGCGCGCCCTATGCCGGCGACGCGGAAGTACGGCTCGTCGTCACCTCGCCGCCCTTTCTGGACGTTGTGCAATATGCGAGCGACAATTGGATGCGCAATTGGTTCGCCGGCGTCGATACGGATGCGGTCCGCATCTCCGCGCATCGCAGCGAGGCGGACTGGGAGCGGATGGTGCGCGCCTGCCTCGCGGAATTCGCGCGCATCGTGGCACCCGGCGGGCATGTGGCCTTCGAGGTCGGCGAGGTGCGCGGCGGCAAAGTCTTGCTGGAGCGGCTCGTCTGGCGCGCCGCCGAGGGGCTGCCTTTCGAGCGGCTGTTCGTGCTGGTGAACAGCCAGAGCTTCACCAAGACCAGCAATTGCTGGGGAGTCGGCAACAACGCCAAAGGCACGAACACGAACCGCGTGGTGACGTTGCGACGGATTTAGCGCCTCAGCCGACCAGCGCGAATGCCGGATGATAATCGACAACGCCGGTCGCGATCGGCGACGCCAGGGGAAGCGCCGAGAACAGCTCCGGCGGACCGCCGATGAAGCGAAGGCCGGCATGGATATCGAATCCGAAGCGGCCGTAATATTTCGGATCGCCGAAGACGACACAGCC
Organism: Methylosinus sp. RM1; assembly: GCF_011378635.1. Lineage (NCBI taxonomy): Bacteria > Pseudomonadati > Pseudomonadota > Alphaproteobacteria > Hyphomicrobiales > Methylocystaceae > Methylosinus > Methylosinus sp. RM1. Next base: position 181,641 of record NZ_WOVC01000006.1, on the reverse strand, counting down.
CTCCGCATTCGCTGCGCGCAGGCGTGAGAGCGCAACGCCGATCAGAGCCGCGCCAATTCCTCGCCGTTGACGCTCGGGCAGGACGGCGATCGGACCGAGGCCGAACCAGCCGAGCGAGGCTCCGTCGATCGAGACAGGCGACACGGCGAGATGGCCGACAATGTCGTCATCTTCCGCCACGAGCGACAGCGTCAGGGCGTCGGCCGCGCGAAGCGCGTCGACGAGTTCGCCTTCCCGCCCATTGCTGAATGGATGACCTTCGAAGGCGACGGCGACGACCTTTCGAATCGCGATGCGATCCGCTCCGCTCTCGTCCCGGATGAGCATGTCTCTATGCCTTTGATTGGGCCGATCTCTACGGTAAGACTGACGTCACGCCGCGCCATCGTCAACACTTGGGCCGCCCCATGACCTCCAAAGCCACCCGCGACATTGTCGCCGCCGCCGGCGCCTGCGTCGCTTGCGCCGCCACTGCCGCATCGCTTCCGCCGGGATTCGTGCGGCTCGCCGATCTCGCGCCGCAGATCGTGCAGGATATGCGCTACGCCGGCGCCGATAATTTCACCGGCCGCCCCGCGCCCGGCTACAAGGCCGCGCAATGCTGGCTGCGCGAGGATGCGGCCGAGGCGCTCATCGCCGTCCAGGCGGAAGCCAAGGCGCAAGGTTTCGAGCTCATCCTCTATGATTGCTATCGTCCGCGCCGCGCCGTCGCCGCCTTCATCGATTGGGCGAAGAGCCCGGACGAAAGCATGAAGGCGCAATATTATCCGCATGAGACCAAGCGCGACCTGTTCGCGCGCGGCTATATCGCCGAGAAATCTTCGCATTCGACCGGGCTCGCTGTCGATCTCGGCGTGCTGGGCTGGGATTTCGGCACACCTTTCGATTTCTTCGACGAGCGCTCCTGGACAGCCAATAGGGATGTGAGCGCCGAGGCGCAGGAGCATCGGCGCCGCCTCGAGACGCTGATGCGCCGCCACGGCTTCCACAATTTGCCGACCGAATGGTGGCATTTCGCTTTCGCCGGCGCGGGCGAGGCGCCGAGCTATGACGTCGAGATCGAATAGTCAGCCGTCCTTGTCGAGACGCTGGCGCAAATAGTCGAGCATACCGGCGGCGAGCTCGACTTCCGGCGTGAAGACGCGGCCGATCTGCTCGCTCTCGAGCAGATCGGCTTCCGCCGCGTCGCGGGCGCGCAGCGCGACGCTTACAGCGGGATTGACGCGTCGCGCCGCCGAGATCATCCGCTGGAGGTCGCAGCTGTCGGTGGTCGTCGCGACGATCAGCGCGCTCGCTTGCGCGATATGCGCCTGCGCCAGCGAAGCCGGCTCGGAGGCGTCGCCGCAGACGGCGGCGATATCTTGCGCGCGCAGCGACTCCACCAGCTCGCGATTTTGCTCGATCACCACGAAGGGCGTTCGCCATTCGAGCAGCTTCTCGCCGATCCGGCGGCCGACGCGCCCATAGCCGACCAGAACGATCTGGCCGGTCAGCCGCGCATCGTCGACGTTCGCCGGCAATTCCGCGAGCGGGTCCAATGAGCGCGCCTTTTGTCCGAGGCGCGCGCGGATCGGCTCGATCGCGACGAAGACCAGCGAATTGAGCGCGATGGAGACGAGCGCGCCGGCGAAGATCAGATTGCGGCCGTCCGGCGAGATGAGGCCGAGCGAGACGCCGAGCCCGGCCAGAATGAAGGAGAATTCGCCGATCTGCGCGAGGCTGGCGCCGACGGTCAGCGCCGTGTCCAGCGGATAGCGCAGCGTGAGGGTGAGGCCGACGGCGGCCAGCGTCTTGCCCACCATCACGATGCCGACGACGGCGAGCACGCGCCAGGGCTCCTCGAGGAAAGCGCGCGGATCGAAGGCCATGCCGACCGAGACGAAGAACAGGACGGAGAAAGCGTCGCGCAGCGGCAGGGACTCGTCGGCGGCGCGATGGCTGAACTCGGATTCCCGCATCATCATGCCGGCGAAAAAAGCGCCTAGCGCGAAGGAGACGTCGAAGAGCTTGGCCGAGCCATAGGCGACGCCGATCGCCGTGGCGACGACGCAGAGCGTGAACAGCTCGCGCGAGCCGACGCCCGCCACCCAGAACAAGAGCCGGGGGAACAGCCAGCGCCCGACCACCAGCATCAAAATGACGAAGGCCGCCACTTTTGCGAGCGTCAGGCCGACGATCGGCCATAGATTCGTCTCGCCCGTCATTGCGTCTGGATCGCCGCCGCCGAGCAGGCCGGCGGCCGGCGGCAGCAGCACCAGCAGCAGAACGGTCGCCAAATCCTCGACGACGAGCCAGCCGATGGCGATGCGGCCGTTGATCGTGTCCATCTCGCCGCGCTCCTCCAACGCGCGCAGCAGCACCACGGTGCTGGCGCAGGAGAGCGAGAGGCCGAAGATCAGCGCCGCGCCGAAATGCCAGCCCCAATAGGTGGCGACGCCGACGCCCAGCGCCGTGGCGATGGCCATTTGCACGATGGCGCCCGGCGCGGCGATGCGGCGGACCGACAATAAATCGTCGAGCGAGAGATGCAGGCCGACGCCGAACATCAGCAGAATAATGCCGATCTCGGCGAGCTGATCGGCGAGGGCCACATCGGCGACGAATCCGGGCGTCGCCGGGCCGATCAATATTCCGGCGAAGAGATAGCCGACGAGCGGGGAGAGCCGCAGCTTGGCGGCGATGAGCCCCATGAAAAGCGCGAGGCCGAGCGCGGCGGCGAGAGTCGTGACGAGATCGACTCCGTGTTGCATCTTCCCTCCTGGAACGCGAGACCCTCGAATAGAGCAATTCGAGCGCCGGAGCGATCGGAGGAGGGCGCGGCTCAGTCCGCGCTGGGCAGGCGTCGGATGGTGAATTCGATACGGCCGTCCTCGAGCTCTCGCCAGAACTCGATCTCGGTCATATAGGCGGCTTTGGGGTAGAGATCGAACCATTCGCGCGCTTTGGCGCGGGCCTCGCCACGCTCGAGCGTGAAGGTCTCGCGTCGCCAGCCGTCGCTGCGCGCGCTTTTGACATAGCGGGCGCGATCGGCGAGCCGACGCGCGACGTCTCTCGGCTGTCTCGTCTCGACGCCCATACGCAACTCCTGCGGCCCCGACAGGAGGGATGATAGCGCGCTCGACGCCGAAAAGAAAAGCCGTACGCAAAGCGACGCCGAGTATTTTCCGCCTTCGGCGCGGCCTCGCGCGTCGCAGCGGGGAGGCTCTGGCCGCAGCGATGCTCCACCCCAGATGTTCGGAAGGAGCCGCTCCAGCGGAGCAAGACGCGGAAATATGTCACAAAATCGCCAGCCGCATATTTTGAACGCGGCCTCCAGCCTGCTCGGCATATGCTTCGTGCTGATCACCGGCCTGAAAATCAGCGGCGCGAGCGGCGGCACTCTGCTGGACGAGGTCGCCATGGTCTCGGCTGTCGGCTTCGTCGGCGCCTGCCTCTTTTCTTTCGCCTCCATGCTGCAGCTGCCCGCGCCGATCAATTACGAGTTGATCGCCGATCTTCTCTTCGTTCTTTCCATGCTCTGCCTGTTCGCGGCGGTGCTGATGTTCGGGCGCAGCCTATTGTGATTTTGGGAGTAGAGCCTCGCGCGTCGCCTCTTCGACGAGCCGCGTCACCGTCGCCGGATCGCGCGGAAAGCCGGCCCGGATCCATTTCGCCTGCAATTCCTTCAGCACAGCGCCGAGCGCGCGGCCGGGCGAGAGACCGCGCGCCATCAGATCGGCGGCCTTGACCGGAAAATCCGGCGCCGACGCCTCGGCCAGAAAGCGCGCGGCGCGCAGCCAGAATTCCGCATCGGGCGCGGCGGAGCTTTCCGCATGGGCCAGCGTCAGAGCGTCGCGGGCGCTCTGACGGCCATGCTCGAAGAGAAGCCGCGTCAGCTCCAGTTCGGACGGCGGCGAGGCGGCGCCGTGCAGTCCCTCGAGCAGTCGCGTCGCATGAGCCAATCGGCGGTGCTCGGCGTTGGAGAGCCGCAGCCGCTCGCGCAGACGATCGGCGTCCTCGGGAATGAGCGCAGCCAGCGCGCCGAGGCGCAGCAGCGGATCGACCGCATGGGCGAGCGTCGCCTCGACCGCGGCCAGCCGTGCGAGCCGCGCTGGAAAAGTGGCGCCGACGACGACTTCCAGCACGCCGGCTTGCGAGATTTCGCGCGCCACCTCCACCGCGCGGCGCGCCGCGAGAAGCTTCAGCGTTTCGGCGCGAATGCGCTCGCCGGAGAGCTTGGCGAGGCTCGCCCGCGCGATTATCGCCGCATGAAGCCCGGCGGCGTCGAGCGCCCCCTCGCCGAAAGCCGCGTGAAAGCGAAAGAAGCGCAGGACGCGCAAATGATCCTCGGCGATGCGGACGGCAGGATCGCCGATGAAGCGCACGCGCCGCGCCTCGAGATCGGCGAGCCCGCCGGCGTAATCATGGAGCTTTCCATCCTGCGAAAGGGAAAGAGCGTTGATGGTGAAGTCGCGCCGCAGCGCATCGGTCTCGAAATCGTCGCCGAAGCGCACTTTGGCGTGACGGCCGTAGGTCTCGACATCCTCGCGCAGCGTCGTCACCTCGAAAGGCGTTCCTTCGACGACCACAGTGATCGTGCCGTGCTCGACGCCGGTCGGCACGCTCTTGAGTCCGGCCGCCGCCGCCGCCTTCGTCACGGCCTCGGGCAGAGCCGTGGTGGCGAGGTCGATCTCGTGCGGCGCGCGGCCGAGCAGGGAGTCGCGCACGGCGCCGCCGACGATGCGCGTCTCGCCGCCGGTCGCGCGCAGCGCCTCGAGCAGGCGGATGATTTTCGGATTGTCGAGCAGGCGGATCGGCAAATCACTGAAAGCGGCCGGGCGCGAGCCGGCCGTCCTCTATATGCGCCGGGACATAGGTTCCCTCGTTGCGCGGCGACAGCAGAGCCAGAAAAACAAATCCGGCGATCGCGATGGCGAGCCCAGCGATGGCCAGCGACGAGACGACGCCGCGTGTCCACAGCGCCGCCACGAAGGGCCAGCGCCGACGCGCCAACAGATAGAGCGCATAGGCGACGAAGGGCGTGACGAAGAGCAACGCCGGCTGAACGATGACCCGCCACATGGGGACGCCTCTCGGTAGATCGGCGGCCGGAGCCGGCGAAGACGTTCGAAGGAATGACGATCTCCGGAATCGCTCGCCGGACTTCGCTCGAAACTATAGCACAGGCCGCCGCCGGCCTCCTCGGGAGCGGCAGCCGCGCAAAGGGCGCGCATATCGACCGCCGAGCGTCCCGTCGCGCGAGCCTCAAAAAGCCATTTTTGCCGCCGACCCATCTGTCCGGCCGAGCCGATCCCGGGGCCGAAATTAAACATTCTTTAACGTCGACAAGCGTCCTTTCCGGCTTATCCTAGGGGGAAACTGCGACGCGGCCGTCGTCGCCGATCGCAGGGCAGTCATCGAAGGACAGTCAATGACCGAGCAAGATCTGGCCAGCGCTCCCGCCGCCGCCGAGCGTGTCCTCGACGAGATCGGCCGCGCCCGCGCCGCCGTTTCCACCGTGATCTTCGGCCAGGAGGAGGCGGTCGAGCAGGCGCTCGTCACTCTGCTCGCCGGCGGCCATGGCCTGCTCGTCGGCGTGCCCGGACTCGCCAAGACCAAGCTCGTCGAGACATTGGGCCGCGTGCTCGGCCTCGACGAGCGGCGCGTGCAATTCACGCCGGACCTGCTGCCGGCCGATATTCTCGGCTCCGAGGTGCTCGAGGAGACCGCCGACAAAAAGCGCGTCTTCCGCTTCGTCAAAGGCCCGATCTTCGCGCAATTGCTGATGGCGGACGAGATCAACCGCGCCTCGCCGCGCACGCAATCGGCGCTGCTGCAGGCGATGCAGGAATATCATGTGAGCGTCGCCGGTGAGCGTCACGATCTGCCGCGGCCCTTCCATGTTCTGGCGACGCAAAATCCGTTGGAGCAGGAGGGAACCTATCCTCTGCCGGAGGCGCAGCTCGATCGCTTTCTTCTCCAGATCGACGTCGATTATCCCGACCGCGCCAGCGAGCGGCGCATATTGCTGGAGACCACCGGCGACCGCGTGACCGAGGCGCGCAAGACTCTTTCCGCCGACGAGCTGATCACCGCCCAGAGGCTGGTGCGGCAATTGCCGGTCGGCGACAGGATCGTCGACGCGATTCTCGATCTGGTGCGCGCCGCGCGGCCGGGGGAGGGCGATCCGGAGATCGCGCCCCATGTCGCCTGGGGGCCGGGCCCACGCGCGGCGCAGGCCCTGATGCTCGCCACCCGCGCGCGCGCGCTGCTCTCCGGGCGGCTGTCGCCCTCGCTGGACGATGTCGCCGCGCTCGCCGCGCCGGCGCTGCGTCATCGCATGGCCTTGACCTTCGCCGCGCGCGCGCAGGGCAAGACCGTCGCCGGCCTCGTCGACAAGCTCGTCTCGAGGATCGGCTGAGGTGGCGGGACCGGCGGTTTCCACCGAGGCTTTCGATATTTCCGAACGGCTCGCGCGCGCCCGCGGCGTGGACGCCGCCGAGTTCGCCGGCCGGCTGCCGGATATCGTCATCCGCGCGCGGGAGGTGGCGGCGACGGTCGTTCATGGCGCGCATGGTCGCCGCCGCGCCGGGACCGGCGAGAATTTCTGGCAGTTCCGGCCCTTCGGCGCCGGCGAGGCCGCGCATCGCATCGACTGGCGCCGCTCGGCGCGCGATGATCGGCTCTTCGTGCGCGAACGGGAATGGGAGGCCGCCCATTCCTATTTTCTGTGGATGGATTGCTCGCCCTCCATGGGTTTCGTCTCTTCGCTGGCGTTGGAGCCCAAGCTCGACCGCGCGCTGACGCTCGGCCTCGCGCTCGCCGACGTGCTCATGCGCGGCGGAGAAAGGATCGGGCTTCTCGGCCTCACACATCCCATGTCGACGCGCGACATTATCGAGCGCCTCGCTCAGGCGCTCGTCTCGGCGGGTGCGTCGGCGCGCGGCGAATTGCCGGAGGGGGCGGCGCTCCCCGGCGGCGCCAAGGCGCTGCTGATCTCCGATTTTCTCTGCGATCCGCAGGCGCTCGCCGAGCGTCTGGCGGCGCTCGCGGGAAATGGCGCTGCGGGCGCGCTGATGATGATCGCCGATCCGGCGGAGGAGACCTTTCCCTTCGAAGGCGAGACGATTTTTCTCGACACCGACAGCCGCGCGACGCTGCGCGCCGGCCGCGCCCAATCCTGGCGCGACGCCTATGTCGAGCGTCTGGCCCGGCATAGGGACGAGATCGCCAGAGCCGCGGCCGCCGTCGGCTTCTCGCTGCATATTCACCGCACCGACCGGCCCGCGGCGGAGGCGGCCTTGTCCCTGAGCTTTGCGCTCGCCTCGGGATTGGAGCGCGTCTGATGGGACTCACCTTCGCCGCGCCGCTCGCGCTCCTCGGGCTGCTCGCTCTGCCCGCCATTTATTTTCTGCTGCGGGTGACGCCGCCGCGCCCGCGCGAGATCGTGTTCCCGCCGATCCGCCTGCTCTTCGATCTGTTGCGCCGCGAGGAGACGCCCTCGCGCACGCCCTGGTGGCTATTGGCCCTGCGCCTCGCGCTCGCCGGCTTCGCCGTTCTGGCCATGGCCGGCCCGGCGTTGACGCCGGCGGCGACCGCTTCTTTTTCCGGCGCGCCGCTGCTGATCGCGATCGACGATGGCTGGCCGGCGGCGCCGGATTTCGACGCCCGCATCGAGGCGGCGCGCGCGCTCGTCGCCGACGCCGCGCGTTCGGGCGCGACCATCGCTCTTTTGCCCATGTCGCAGGCCGAGACCGCGCCGACGCGAGAGGATGGCGGCAAGATCGACGAGCGCCTGCGCGCGCTCGCGCCGCAACCTTTCGTCCCGGATCGCGCCGCCGCCGCCGCGCGGCTCGGCGAATTCGCGGCCGCAAATCCGCACGGGCGCATTATCTGGATCGCCGATGGATTGGAGCAGGGCGGCGCGAGCCAATTCGCCAAAGCGCTGAGCTCGGCGTCCGCCGCCGGCGCGAAAGTCGAGACATTGACCAGCGATCATGCGCCCCGCGCGCTTCTCGCGCCGCAGAACACGGCCGCCGGCCTCGAGGTCGAGATCATACGCGCCGCCGGGGGCGCGCCCGCGTCCGGGGCGGTCTCCGCCTTCGACCAGCAGGGACGCGCGCTGGCGCAAGCGCGTTTCGATTTTTCGGGAGACAAAGCGAAAGCGCGCTTCGATCTGCCGATCGAATTGCGCAATGAGGCGGCGCTGCTGCGTCTCGACGGCGAGGCTTCGGCCGGCGCGGTGGCCCTGCTCGACGGGCGCTCCAAGGTGCGCCGGGTAGCCGTGCTGAGCGGCGTGAGCGCCGATCTCGCGCAGCCTCTGCTGGAGCCGCAATTTTATCTGCAAAAAGCCTTCGCGCCTTTCGCCGAGGTGCGCGAGCCGCGGCCGGGCGCCGCCGATCCGCTGCCCCAGCTCATCGCCGAGCAGCCCAATATCGTCGCCCTCGCCGATATCGGCGCGCTGCCGCGCGACGCGCATGAGGCGCTGATCCATTTCGTCGAGGAGGGCGGCGTGCTGCTGCGCTTCGCCGGCGCGCGCCTCGCCAACGCCGGCGACGATCTCACGCCCGTGCGCTTGCGCCGCAATGGCCGCGTGCTCGGCGGCGCCATGTCCTGGGACACGCCGAAAAAGCTCGCGCCCTTCGATCCTTCGAGTCCCTTCTATGGGCTCGCGGTTCCCGACGAGGTGACGGTGACGCGTCAGGTTCTCGCCGAGCCGGAGCCGGGCCTGCCGGCCAAGACCTGGGCGGCGCTCACCGACGGCACGCCGCTCGTCACCGCCGAGCGGCGGGGTAAAGGGCTCATCGTACTGTTCCATGTGAGCGCCGACGCCGCCTGGTCCAATCTGCCGATCTCGGGTCTTTTCATCGACATGCTGCACCGAATCGCCGCCGAGAGCGGCGAGGCCGCCGCCCGCCGCGCCGAGGATGGCCCGCGCAGCGACGCGCCGGCTCTGGCGCCGCTCGCCATTCTGGACGGACGCGGCCGTCTCGGCGCGCCGCCGCCCACCGCCCGGCCGATCGGCGCCGATTATGACGGCGGCGCCAATCGCGAGCATCCGCCGGGCTTCTATGGCGTCGCCGATGCGCCCATCGCCGTGCAGCCGTTGCGCGCGGGCGATGATCTGCGCGCTTTCGATTTTTCGGGGCAGGGGCTCGCCGTCTCCGCTCTGCGCGCCGGCGCGCCGATCGATCTGCGTCCTTGGCTGCTCGGCCTCGTCTTCCTCGCTCTGCTCGCCGATTGGCTGATCCTGCTTACAATGTCCGGCGCATTGCGCCGCGCCGCGCCGATCGCTCTCGGCGCTTTTTGCGCGCTGGCCGTTCTGAGCGCCGCGCAGCAGGGCGCCCGCGCCAAGGATGCGCCCTCGGCCGCTTCGCCGCGCGACCGCGAGGCGGCGCTGACGACGCGGCTCGCCTATGTGGTCTCCGGCGACGCCCGCGTCGACGAGGCCAGCAAGCTCGGCCTCGAGGCTCTGTCGCGCGCGCTCAATCAGCGCACCTCCTTCGCGCCCGGCGCGCCGGTCGGCGTCGATCCGGCGCGCGACGAATTGGCCTTTTATCCGATGCTCTATTGGCCGATCGTCGCTTCCGCGCCGCTGCCTGCGGCGCAAGCGATCGCCAAGGTCGATCTCTATCTCAAGCAGGGCGGCACCATCGTCTTCGACACGCGCGACGCGCTCACCGCGCATGAGGGCGGGCCGCCGACGCCGGAGACGCAATGGCTGCGCGATCTGACGCGCAATCTCGACATTCCGCCGCTCGAAGTGACGCCGCGCGATCACGTCATCACCAAGACGTTTTATCTGCTCGACAATTTCTACGGCCGCACGATCAATGGCAAGACCTGGGTAGAGGCGCTGCCGCCCGAGAGCAAGGACGATCCGGCGCGCCCCGTGCGTGCGACCGACAGCGTCTCGTCCGTCGTCATCACCTCCAATGATCTCGCCGGCGCCTGGGCGGCGGATCGCAACGGCCAGCCGCTCTACACGTTGACGCCGGGCGGCGCGCGCCAGCGTGAGCTCGCCATACGCGGCGGCGTCAATCTCGTGATGTATACGCTGACCGGCAATTACAAATCCGATCAGGTCCATGTTCACGACCTATTGGAGCGGCTCGGCCAATGAGCGAGCTTTCCCTCGCCTTCACGCCGCTGCTGCCCTGGCCGGCGCTCGCCGCTCTGAGCGTCGCCGCGATTGTCGTCGCGCTCTTGTCGCTGCGCGCGGGCGGGCGCGGCGCGCCTCTGCGGCTCGCGACATTGGCGCTGGTGCTGCTCGCGCTCACCGATCCGTCGCTGCTGCGCGAGCAGCGCGAGCCTTTGAAGACGATCGTTCCCATCGTGCTCGACCGCAGCGAGAGCCAGAGCTTCGGAGAGCGCATGGCGCAAACCGAGGCGGCGAAGGCCGCGCTCGAGCCGGCGCTGCAGAAGCTCGGCGACATAGAGCCGCGCTTCATCGACGCCGCGCGTTCCGGCGCAGAGGCCGACGGCACCAGATTGTTCCAGGCTCTGGAAGAAGGGCTGAAGGACGTTCCGCGCGAGCGCATCGGCGCCGCCATCATGGTGACGGACGGAATCGTTCACGACATACCGGCGAGCGCCGCAGCGCTCGGCTTCAAGGCTCCGCTGCATGTGCTCGTCACCGGCCATGAGGGCGAGCGCGACCGTAGGCTCGAACTCATCGAGGCGCCGCGCTTCGGCATTGTCGGCAAGGATCAGACGATCCGCGCGCGCGTCGTCGACAGCAATCTCGGCGGCAAGGAGCCGGTCGTCATCGCGACGCGCCGCGACGGCGAGGCGCTGGAGCCGATCGTCGCCCGCGCAGGCGAGATCGTCGATATTCCGGTGCGCGTGGCGCATGGCGGCGCCAATGTCGTCGAGCTGGAGGCGCCGACGCTGCCGGGCGAGTTGACCGCGGTCAACAACAAGGCCGTCGTCACGATCGAGGGCGTGCGCGACAAGCTGAAAGTTCTGCTCGTCTCCGGCGAGCCCAATCCCGGCGAGCGTAGCTGGCGCAATCTCTTGCGCTCGGACGCCAATGTCGATCTCGTGCATTTCACCATTCTGCGGCCGCCGGAGAAGCTCGACGGCACGCCGCCGCACGAGCTCTCGCTGATCGCCTTTCCGACCGCCGATCTCTTCGGCCGCAAGATCAACGAATTCGACCTCATCATCTTCGATCGCTATTCGAACCAGACGATCCTGCCCTCCGTCTATTTCGACAATATCCTGCGCTATGTCGACAATGGCGGCGCCTTTCTGGTCGCGACCGGGCCGGATTTCGCGACCGTGCAAGGGCTGTATTACTCGCCGCTGGAGAGCATTATTCCGGCGCGGCCGAACGGCTCGCTCTATGAGCGCGCCTTTCGCGCAAAGGTGAGCAAGGAGGGCGAGAAGCATCCCGTCACCCGCGGGCTCGCGGGCGCGAAGAATCCGCCGTCCTGGGGCGAGTGGTTCCGCCAGGTCGATACGGAAGTGGTGAAGGGCAATTCGATCCTCACCGGCGCCAATGACAAGCCGCTGCTCGTGCTCTCGCGCGAGGGCAAGGGGCGCGTCGCCGCTCTGCTCACCGATCAATTGTGGCTGTGGGCGCGCGGCTATCAGACCGGCGGCCCGCATATCGATCTGATGCGCCGCCTCGCCCATTGGCTGATGAAGGAGCCCGACCTCGAGGAGGAGGCGCTGCGCGCCAGCGCCCATGGCCGCGACATAGAGATCGAGCGCCAGAGCCTCGAAGAGAATGTCGCGCCGGTGACGATGACGACGCCCTCGGGCGCGATCTCGCAGATCACGCTCGCGCCCGGCGAGCCCGGCCTGTCGCGCGCGCATCATCTGGCGAAGGAGATGGGGCTCTATCGCTTTCAGAGCGGCGATCTGACGGCGCTCGTCAATGTCGGCCCGGAGAATCCGCGCGAGCTTCGCGAGGTGGTTTCCACTTCCGAGAAGCTGCGGCCTCTCGCCGAGGCCAGCGGCGGCAGGGTGCGACGTCTGTCGAAAGACAGGGGCGGCGCGGTCATTCTCCCCCGCATCGTCGAGATGCGGGAAGCCTCGGTCTTCGGCGGCGCGGATTACATCGGAGTCAAGCGCACAGGCGCGAGCGCGCTGATCGGCGTCGAGACGGCGCCGCTGGCGATCGGCCTATGGGGTCTCGCGGCGCTGCTCGGCGTGATCGTGCTGGCCTGGGCCTGGGAAGGCCGCCGCTGACGGGGAGCACGGGAGCGGACGCAAAAACGCCCCGCCTGTTCATCCGAGGTCGGGGCGTCGATTGCGGCCGGCCGAGACTTCGGTCGATCGGTCTGCACGAGGAAATAGGCGCTGATTTCGCCGATGCAAGAGAGGCGGTCTCTTCTGCGTCCCTGTCCGAAAATCCTCAGCAATCGCCGAAGCGTCGCGTCTCCGGGAACCTCGCCAGAAACGCCCGCAGCACCACGAGCTGATCGGCCGCGCGGCGCTTCAGTCCGAGGTCCAGAAAACCGTCGAGATCGGCGACGATGAGATTGCGCACGGCGGACGGACCACGTCCGAGGCCGAGCAGATAGGAGGCGAGCAGCGCGTCATGCTGGGCCGAAGGCCGCACGCCGGACATCACCTCGTTGGACGTCGGCGCGGCATCGAAAGCTCTGCGTTGCGCATACATGAAACCGTTCCCCTCGAGCTCGCCGCTCCGCGACATTCCGTCGCGTCTCTCCCCGTCAGTAAGCGCTTTCGCCGATAGGCGAAATCGGGGGGAACTACGTATCTCGGCCGTTCGAATTCATGGGGTTTGCGCCGCCGCGCGCAACCGCGCGAAACCAAGGCTCAGATCTTCTTTCAGATCGCCCAAATCCTCGAGCCCGATCGAGAGCCGTATCGCCGGGCCGCCGGGCGTCCACTGCGTCGCCGTGCGATAGGAGGCGCAGTCGAAGGGCAGAGCGAGACTCTCGAAGCCGCCCCAGGAATAGCCGAGGCCGAACAGCTCCAGCCCATCCAGCATGGCGGCGACGGCCTCCGGCGGAACCGGCTTCAAAATGAAGGAGAACAGGCCTGTCGAGCCGAGAAAATCGCGCTTCCACAATGCATGATCGGGATGGCTCTCGAGCGCTGGGTGAATGACATGCGCGACCTCTTCGCGCGCCTCCAGCCAGCGCGCCATTTCGAGCCCTGCGCGTTCGGCCTCGCGCAGGCGCAATTCCATCGTCCGCATCCCGCGCAGAGCGAGAAAGACATCTTCCGGGCCGGGGCAGATGGCGAAGGCGTCGTAAGCGGCGCGCAGGCGCCGCGCCCATTTGTCATTGGCCGAGACGAGGCCGAGCAGAAGATCGGAATGGCCACCGAGATATTTGGTGCCGGCCTCGATCGAAAGATCGACGCCGTGCTCATGCGGCGGAAAAAAGAGCGGCGTCGCCCATGTGTTGTCGAGGATGACGCAGGCGCCTTTCGCATGGGCGATCTCGGCGAGGGCGGGGATATCCTGCACCTCCAGCGTCTGCGAGCCCGGGGATTCGGTCAATATGGCCGTCGTGTTCGGCCGCATCAGAGCGGCGATATCGGCGCCGATGCGCGGATCGTAATAGCTCGTCTCGACGCCGAGGCGCTTCAGCACGCTGTCGCAGAACATGCGCGCCGGCAGATAGCAGGAATCGGTGACGAGCAGATGGTCGCCGGACTTCAGCGCCGTCAGCAGAGCGATGGCGATCGCCGCGAGGCCGGAGGGGACGGCGACGGCCTCCGCCGCGCCGGCGATATCGATCCAAGCCTCCTCGAGCGCGCGAATCGTCGGCGTGCCCTTGGTGGCGTAAGTATAGGCGCCGCGATTGGCGAGGAGCGACGCCGTGTCGGGAAACAGCACGGTGGAGCCGCGATAGATCGGCGTGTTCACGAAGCCGAATTGCTCGGAGGGCGCGCGCCCCGCATGGGCGAGGCGGGTGCGGCTTTTCTTTTTTCGCCCAGATTGTCCTCTAGTCTCGCTCATGTCTCGCCCATCGGTTTCGTCGAACGGATTTGCGGCGGCCGACCGCGCGCCGCAGTATAGGCTGCTCGCGCATGACATGGGCGATAGAGAAGGATTTGTCCAATGATCGTCCGCCGCACACGCCGCGACCCGAGGAGCCGATGATCTTTCCGTTCCGCTTCCTCGTCATCGCCTCATCTCTGCTTCTCGCCGCCGCTGCGCAGGCCTCGACGCTCGAGCAGGCGCAAAAGCGCGGCTTTCTGATCTGCGGCGCGAGCAATGGCCTGCCGGGCTTCGCGCATCAGGACGAGGCCGGCCGCTGGAGCGGCTTCGACGTCGATTTCTGCCGCGCGCTCGCCGCCGCCATTTTCGACGATCCGGAAAAAATGCGCTTCGTGACGCTCTCCGCCAAGGATCGCGTGAAGGCGCTGCAATCGGGCGTCGTCGATCTCCTGGCGCGCGGCGCCGCCTGGACGCTGGCGCGCGACGCCGGGCAGGGGCTTTCTTATGCGGCGATCAGCTTTTTCGACGGACAGGGATTTCTCGCGCGCAAAAAATCCGTCGCCGCGCTGCGCGATCTCGGCGGCCTCTCCGTCTGCGTGCAGCAGGGCACGCCCTTCGAGCTCGATCTCGTCGATTTTCATCGCGAGGGCGTGAAGCCGATCGAGCCCAAGCTCTTCCCGACATTCGAGGAGGCGGCCAAGGCCTATTCCGAGGCCAAATGCGAGGCGCTGACCGCCGATCTCTCGACGCTCGCCGCCAAGCGGCAAGAGCTGGCCGCGCCGGCCGAACATGCGATTCTGCCCGAGCTCATCGACAAGGAGCCGCTCGGCCCCATCGTGCGGCAGAGCGACGACCAATGGTTCGACATCGTGCGCTGGACGCATTTCGCCATGGTCGATGCGGAAGAGCTGGGCGTGACCTCCGCCAACGCCGACGAGCAGCTGAAATCGGCCGATCCGCGCGTGCGGCGCCTGCTCGGCGTCGACGGCGGCCGCGTGGATGGGCTGGGGCTCGAGGCCGATTGGGTCTATCGCATCGTCAAGCACGTCGGCAATTACGGCGAGGCCTTCGAGCGCAATCTCGGCGCCGGCTCGCCCATCGGCCTGGAGCGCCGGCTCAACGCGCTATGGACCAAGGGCGGGCTGATGTATGCGCCGCCGGTGCGGTGAGCGGGGATATGGAGCCGGGATTCTTCGATCCTCGCGCGAGCGCGGCGGCGCAATGGGCGCCATTGGCGCGCTTCGCCATCGCCGAGGCGCGCCTCGCGCGCTGGGCGTCGCAGCGGCCATTGCGACGCCTCAGTTACGAGTTTCTACGCTTCGGCGTGAAGCAGGCGTGGTCGTGCCTGTTCGGTTTTCTGATGGTTGGGCTGCTGATCGCGACGCATTTCGTCTATCCGCGCGAATTTTTCCTCGCGCGCTATGATTTTCTCTTCCTCGTCGCGCTCGCCATCCAGGCGCTGCTGCTCGCGACGCGGTTCGAGAGCCTGCAGGAAGCCAAGGTGATCCTGCTGTTTCATCTCGTCGGCACGGCGATGGAGGTGTTCAAGACCGCGGTCGGCTCCTGGATCTACCCCGATCCGGCCTTTTTCCGCATCGGCGGCGTTCCGCTCTTCACTGGCTTCATGTATGCGGCGATCGGCAGCTATATGATGCGCGCCTGGGTGGTGTTCGACTTCCGCTTCATCCGCCATCCGCCGATTTGGATGGTCGCCGCGCTCGCCGCGGCGATCTACGGCAATTTCTTCCTGCACCATTACCTGTGGGATTTGCGGATCGCGCTGTTCGCGGCGACGGCGGCGCTGTTCGCGCGCACCTGGATTTTCTACCGCGTGCATCATTCCTGGCGGTCGATGCCGCTGCTGCTGGCGGCGCTGCTCGCCGCGAGCTTCATCTTTCTCGCCGAGAATGTCGGAACCTTCACCCGCACCTGGCTCTATCCGAGCCAGCTCGCGGTTTGGTCGCCCGTGGGCGCGGCCAAGCTCGGCTCATGGTTCCTGCTGCAGATCGTGAGCTATGCGCTGGTCATAGCGGTCAAGCGGCCGCGCGCGCCGGACGCCCAGCCGCTGGAACTCTCACGCGAGCGTCATCGCCGCCGCTTGGCGGATCATTCCGCGCCCGTGAGCTGAGCCTTTTGCGCGCGCTGCCACCAGGCGAGGAGCGCGTCGAGATCATGCGCGAGGAATTCCGCCAGCGGGCCGGCGAATTGGCGCCACTCCTCGACGTAATGCGGCGACACCGCCGTCACCACGGGAACCTTGGCCAGCATGGAAGCGCGGAATGCGTCGGCGAGGCCGCCGCGCGAGGCCTCCTGCTTGCTGAACTTGCTGATGACGACGAGATCGACGCCCTCGGCGACGCGCCGCTCTATCGAGGCGCAAGCGAGCGCCAATTCGCTCGAGTCGAGATTGCAGGCGACCGAGCCGGCCCCCAAATCCTGCGAGATCGCATAGAGCGCGCCATCGGCGACGTCACGCAGCACGATGCGGCTGCGGCCGGTCGCTTCGTCGAGGATGCGCGCCTGAGTGACGCCGGCGACGCGCGCTCCGCTCTCGGCGAGACGCTGGGCGAAATCGGCGATCAGCGCCTGCGCCTGAGCGCTCGGCTCGCCGGGAAGGGCGGCGATCGGCGCCGTTGCAGGCAAGGAAGCGTAAAGGGTCATCTCATGTCTCTCACGTCGCGATTTCGGTCGAAAGACGTGGCGGACTCGCCTATCCTCGCATGGTCGATAGGCGGCCGGCCTTGCTCGGCGAGGCTCGCGCCTCTTGTCATTCCGGGGCGGCGACCGATCTGATATAAACGGTCAGGGACGCGACGTGAACAGCCGTGAGCGATGAACGAGGCAATGCGCCGCTTTCTCCCTCTGCGCGGGCGCAGGCGGTGGAAGCGTTCATTCGGGAGGCGCGGCGCGTCGGCGCAGCGGCCGAGCGGGGCCGGCTGATCTTCGCGCTCGACGCCACCATGAGCCGTCAGCCGACATGGGATCTCGCGCAATCGCTGCAGGGCCGCATGTTCGAGGAGACGGCGGCGCTCGGCGGGCTCGATGTGCAGCTCGTGTATTTTCGTGGCTTCGGCGAATGCCGCGCGTCGAACTTCGTCGGCGGCGGGCAGGGGCTCGCGGCGCTGATGGCGAAAATCTCCTGTCGCGGCGGCCGCACGCAGATCGCCAAAGTGTTTCGTCATACGCTCGAGGAAACGAGCGCGCGCCGCATCGGCGCTCTCGTTTTCGTCGGCGATGCGATGGAGGAGAATGTCGACGAACTCTGCGAGCTCGCCGGCCGGCTCGGCCTTCTCGGCGTCAAGGCCTTCATGTTCCATGAGGGCGTCGATGCGCAGGCCGGGGACGCTTTTCGCGAGATCGCGCGGCTGAGCGGCGGCGCCTATGCCGCTTTCGACGCCTCGGCGCCGCGCCGCCTCGCCGAACTTTTGTCGGCCGCCGCGGCTTATGCGGCCGGCGGACTGGCCGAGCTCGAACGGCGCGCTACAAAAGGCGAGGACGCTGCGCGTCTTCTTCTGTCACAGATGGGGTGAGGAGCCCGCTTCATGCCGGTTCTGATCGGATTTCTCGCATTGATCCTCGCGCTCTACGGCTTGCGCATGTTCACGCGCGCTTCGCCCGCGGCCATGGCCCGCACGATACGCAAGGGCGGCGGCGCGGCGACGATCGCGCTCGGCCTGTTCTTCATTTTGCGCGGGCGCATAGACATCGGCCTGCTGCTGGCCTCGGCCGGCATGTGGCTCTTCGGCGCCTTCTCGCGCGGGGTCAAGCGCTTCGGCCATGCGAGCGCCGGCGGCGGCGTGTCGCGCGTGCGCTCCGCCATGATCGAGATGGAGCTCGACCATGCGAGCGGCTCCATCCGCGGCACGATCCTCGCCGGCAAGGACGAGGGCAAGCGGCTCGACGCGCTGACGCGATCGGCGGTGATGGAGCTCTACCGCCATTGCCGCAACGTCGACCCGGAAGGCGCGCGTCTCCTAGAGGTGTATATGGACCGCCGGTTTGCCGGCTGGCGTCAGACAGGAGACGGTCGACGCGACGCGGGGGGCGCCGATGCGGGCGGCGTCGGACCAAGCCGCCGCGGCGGCACGATTTCGGAAGATGAGGCCTATGAAATTCTGGGCCTCAAAAAGGGAGCGGCGCGCCAGGACATTGCGCGGGCGCACCGCGATCTGATGAAGAAGCTTCATCCGGACCATGGCGGGACGACCGATCTCGCGGCCCGGGTCAACGAAGCCAAAGATGTCCTCATGCGTCGTCATCATCATTGAAGCTCGACCTTGTTCGCTCGACGCTCGTCGCTCTTTTTGAAAAATAGGTCGGTGAATCAATTTTTCGTCGTGAAACAGGAGAAGCCGGAGCGCTTCAGCGCGCGACAGGCGGTCTCAGCGCTCTTCTCCTCGAGCCCGGCGAAACGGGCGCGATAGAGCGTTTCCCGGCCCTTCTGCACTTTTTCGGTGAAGGCCTTGGCGGTGGCCGGCACGCCTTTGGCGCGGGCGCGGGAGAGCAGTTGCTGGGCCTTTTCCGCATCGTCGGTGGCGCCGATCTGAATCATCCAGCCGGAATGATTCGGCCGCGCCTGCTCGGCCTTGGACGGCTCGCCACGGTCGCTACGGGCGACGAGCGTGCGATCCGTATCCGTCATGCGGGCGGGCAGCGCATTCGGCGTCGTCACGGCGGCCAGCTTGGTCGCATGTCCGGCTTTGGCGGCGGTGGAGCCGTCCGTCGTCGCGCGGGCGCTGTCGCGACGCGCGGGCTCCAGCTGGCGGCGGCCGGCTTGCACGGGAGCGGGCTCTGCGGCCTTATGTCCGCCGGCGACGAAAGCCGGACGAATTTTGTCTGCGCGCTCGGGCGTCGGAACCGCGAGAAGCGGCGGCGCCGAGGCGAGCGCCATAACGCGCGGCGCAAGAGCGGGACCAGCAGCAGCAGGAGCCGGCGCGGCGGGGGCCGTAACGGCTGCGGCGACGATGGGCGTCTCTTCTTTCTCCTCTTCGGCTCTGGCGACCGGAGCCGGAGCGGGCTCGCCTTCCGAGATGGCGCGCGCGGTGCGGACCGCGGCGCCGTCGCCGATATGCTCGGCGATGAGCCCGGCCATGACGCGGTCGCGGGCGGCGGCGGTGCGGCCGCCCATGACGACGGCGACGATGTGATGGCCGTCGCGCCGCACCGAGGTCAAGAGATTGAAGCCGGAGGCGTGGGTATAGCCGGTCTTGATGCCGTCGACGCCGCGAATCTGCCCGAGCAGATGATTGTGATTGCGATGCGACTGGCCGCGCCAGACGAAGGCGTGGGTGGAGAAATAGCGATAATAGCGGGGGAAGCGGTCCTGGATCGCGCGGCCGAGCACGGAGAGATCATGCGCCGTGGTGATCTGCTCGTCATTGGGCAGGCCCGAGGCGTTGGCGTAATGGGTGCGGCTCATGCCGAGCTGATGCGCCTTTCGGGTCATCATATCGGCGAAGGTCTCCTCGTCGCCGGCGATGTTCTCGGCGATGGCTGCGGCGATATCGTTCGCCGATTTGGTGACGACGGCCTTGATGGCGCTGTCGACGTCGATGGTCTGGCCGGGCGCGAGGCCGAGCTTGGTCGGCGCCTGCGCCGCTGCGTGGGAAGAGATGACGAGCGGCGAATCGAGGCGCAGCCGGCCCTTCTCGAGTTGCTCGAACAAAAGATAGAGCGTCATCACCTTGGTGACGGAGGCGGGGTGGCGCAGCTCGTGCTCGTTGCGCGCATAGAGCGTGCGGCCGCTATTGGCGTCGACGACGATCGCTGCAAAGGCCGGACCGCCGCCGCTCGCGGTCGAAGCGCCGCGCCGCGCCGCATGGGACAGATGGGCGCCGCCGCGCCGATGATGCGCGGCATGGTGAATGAAGCTGTGACGCGCGTGATAGGCCCGGCCGGAATGGTGATGGCGCCTCGCCTCGGCGGGGGCGACGAATAGCGCCGACAAGGCCGCGATCGCCGCGACCAACGCCACCACCCATTTCCAACGCTCGAGCCCATCGGCGACGCCACGCTTCGTCATCTATCCAGATCCCGTTCACTTGCCCCGTCATGCGCCCGCGGCGGTCCGGTCCGCCCGGGCGTTGCCGAAAAGCCACATGATTACAATCTTACCGATGCGAGGTTACCCCCTGGTTAAGGCGAAAGCTGTTCGGGATTGTGGTTTTGCATCGCAACATTGTTATTGACTTCGATTGTGCAATGCATATAAGTTGATCTTGTCAACTGAGCGCAAGGAGTCCGCCAAGGGGCGAAGGCCGGAAAGCGCTCGATACGAGGACGAAACCGATGGTTGCCACTTTCGAAAGCGTTCAGCAGCTGGGCAAGGAGCAATTCGAAGCGGCGTCCGCGGCCGCGGCAGCCCTCACCAAGGGCTGGCAGACCATTGCGGCGGAGACGACCGACTATTCGAAGAAATCCTTCGAAAAGAGCCGCCTCCTCGCGGAAAAGCTGATCGGCGTCAAGAAGATCGACGAAGCCCTCCAGTTGCAGTCGGATTACGCCAAGGGCGCGTACGAGGACTTCATCGCCGAGGCGACCAAGCTCGGCGAGCTCTATTCCAGCCTCGCCAAGGAAGCGTTCAAGCCGGTCGAAGCGGCGGCGACGAAAGTCTATTCCGCGGGCGAGTGATCGCCGGCGAGATACGTCCTCGACAAGAGTCTCGGAAAAGGCGGGCGGAGCCTCCTCCGCTCGGCTTTTCGTTTATCGTCTCTGCGGCGCCGCAGTAAAATTACCTAGCCTGTGCGTAAAATCCAGGAGACGCGACGCGCGCGTTGCGAATCCCCGCGCTGCGGCGCGATAAGATCGCCGGAGGCGCATGAGGCGTCGCAGGAGGCGGTCCAATGAGCGCGATCGACGATGTCGGCTTCGTTCATCTACATGTTCACACCGCTTTCTCGCTGCGCGAAGGCGCGCTGACCCTCACCCGCGTCATCGATCTGGCCCAGAAGGACCAGATGCCGGCGCTCGCCGTCACCGATACGGATAATCTCTTCGGCGCGCTGGAGTTTTCCGAAAAGGCCGCCAAGGTCGGCGTGCAGCCGATTCCAGCCGTTCAGCTCACTGTCGATTTCGGCGACGGGACGCAGAGCGCCCTCGGCGCCGCCGATGGGCGCGGCCATATCGTCTTGATCGCGCAATCGGAGCAGGGCTATTCCAATCTGATGCGGCTCGCCTCGCGCGCCTATCTCGAGCCGGCGCAGGGGGAGGCCTCCCATGTCTCGCTGACGAGCCTCGCCGAAAGTTGCGAGGGGCTGATCGCCCTCACCGGCGGCTCGGAGGGCGGGCTCGACACGCTCTTCGCCAAGGGCCGGGCGGAGCAGGCGCTCGCCCGTCTCGAGGCGCTGCTGCCGCACTTCGACGGCCGGCTCTATGTCGAGATTCAACGCCACGGCCTCGATCAGCAGCGGCGCGTCGAGCCGCAATTGCTCGATCTCGCCTATCGGCGCGGCCTGCCTCTGGTCGCCACCAACGAGCCCTTTTTCGCCACGGCGGCGGATTTCGAGGCGCATGACGCGCTGCTCTGCATCGCCGAGGGCACAGTGACCAGCGTCGCCGAGCGACGGCGGCTCTCGCCGCAGCATTATTTCAAGACGCGTAAGGAGATGCTCGAGCTCTTCGCCGATCTCCTCGAGGCGACGGATTCGACGGTCGAGATCGCGCGGCGGGTCGCCTTTCGCCCGCTGACGCGCAAGCCCATCATGCCGCGCTTCATGCTGGACGGGGAAGGGGGCAGGGAATCCCTCGAGGATATAGAAGCGCGCGAATTGCGCCGGCAGGCGAAGGAAGGCCTCGAGGCGCGCCTCCTCGTGCAGCCGCCCGCGCCGGGGCAGACGCGCGAGACCTATGACGCGCGCCTCGAATTCGAGCTCGACACGATCGAGAAGATGCGCTTTCCGGGCTACTTCCTGATCGTCTCGGACTTTATCAAATATGCGAAATCGCAAGGGATTCCGGTCGGGCCGGGGCGCGGCTCGGGCGCGGGATCGCTGGTCGCCTATGCGCTGACCATCACCGATCTCGATCCTCTGCGCTTCGGCCTCTTCTTCGAGCGCTTCCTCAATCCCGAGCGCATGTCGATGCCGGATTTTGACATCGACTTCTGCCAGACGCGACGCGGCGAGGTCATCGATTATGTCCGCGAGCGCTATGGTGCCGAGAAAGTGGCGCAGATCATCACCTTCGGCTCGTTTCTGGCCCGCGGCGTGCTGCGCAGCGTCGGCCGTGTGCTGGAAATGCCGCTGGGGCAGGTGGACAAGCTCGCCAAGCTGGTGCCGCAGAACCCCGCCAAGCCGGTGACTTTGGCCGAGGCCGTCGCTGGCGAACAGAAATTGCGCGAGGCGATCGACGAGGACGGAAAGGTCGCCCGCCTGTTCAAAATAGCGGCGTCGCTCGAAGGGCTCTATTCCAACGCCTCGACCCATGCCGCGGGTGTCGTCATCGGCGACCGGCCGCTGGATGCGCTGGTGCCGCTCTATCGCGATCCGAAATCCGATATGCCGGCCACCCAGTTCAATATGAAATGGGTGGAGCCGGCCGGCCTCATCAAATTCGACTTCCTCGGCCTCAAGACGCTGACCGTGCTGGCCACCGCCGTCGATCTGGTGCGCCGGCGCGTAGCGGATTTCGATCTCGCGGCCATCCCGCTCGACGATGCCGAGACTTACCAAATGCTCGGGCGCGGCGAGACGGTGGGCGTGTTCCAGCTGGAAAGCGCGGGTATGCGCAAGGCGCTGGTCGAGATGCACGCCGACCATTTCGAGGACATCATCGCTCTCGTCGCCCTCTACCGGCCGGGTCCTATGGCCAATATCCCGACCTATTGCGCCGTGAAGCTCGGCGACGAGGAGCCCGATTACATCCACCCCAAGATCGAGCACATCCTGAAGGAGACATTCGGCGTCATCATCTACCAGGAGCAGGTGATGCAGATCGCTCAGGTCCTCTCCGGCTATTCGCTGGGCGAGGCCGATCTGCTCCGCCGCGCCATGGGCAAGAAGATCAAGGCCGAGATGGACGCCCAGCGCGAGCGCTTCGTCACCGGCGCGGTGGAGCGCGGCCTCACGGCGCAAAAGGCCAGCGATATCTTCGACCTGCTGGCGAAATTCGCCGATTACGGCTTCAACAAGAGCCATGCGGCGGCCTATGCGCTGATCGCCTATCAGACCGCGTGGTTCAAGGCGCATTATCCGGTGGAGTTTTTGGCCGCCTCCATGACGCTGGACAAGGGCAACACCGACAAGCTCGCCGAATTCCGCAATGAGGCGCGGCGGCTCGGCATTGCGGTGGAGCCGCCTTCCATCCGCCGCTCGGGCGTCGATTTCGACGTCGCGCCCGGCGCCGACGGCAAGCTCGCCATTCGCTACGCGCTCTCTGCCGTCAAAGGCGTCGGCGAGGGGCAGGCGGAGGCGATTGTGCGGACGCGCGGCGCTGCGCCTTTCCGCAGCCTCTCGGAGTTCGCGCGGCGGATCAATCCGCGCGAGGTCAATAAGAAGGTTCTCGAAAATCTCGCCTGCTGCGGCGCCTTCGACGAGCTGGACGCCGATCGCGCCCGCGTCGTTGGCGCGATCGAGACTGTGCTCGCCTGCGCCAATCGCTGCGCCGAGGATCGGCAGGCCGGGCAGAATGCGCTGTTCGGCGGCGCGGAGGCGGAGGAGGATCTGGTCCTGCCCAAGAGCCAGCCCTGGACGGCCTCGGAAAAGCTGAAGCGCGAATTCGACGCTGCCGGCTTCTTCCTCTCCGGCCATCCGCTCGACGCCTATGCGAGCGTGCTCGGCCGGCTGCGGCTGACGCGCTGGGCGGAGTTCATCATAGCGGTGAAGCGCGGCGCGAGCGCCGGGCGGCTCGCGGCGGTGGTGCTCGACCGCGCCGAGCGGCGCACAAAATCCGGCTCGAAAATGGGCGTGGTCCAGCTCTCGGACGACAGCGGGCAGTATGAGGCGATCCTGTTTCAGGAGGGGCTCAACCAGTATCGCGACCTTTTGGAAAAGGGCGCGACCGTGCTGGTGACGCTCTCCGCCGCACTCGAGGGCGAGGATGTGCGGGCGCGCATCACCGAGGTGCAGCCGCTCGCCGCCGCCGCGGCGAAGGCGCAAAAAGGGCTGCGCATCTTCCTTCAGGACGCCGCGCCGCTCGACGCGCTGAAGTCGCGGCTGGCGACGCGCGGCGAGGGCGAAGTGTCGATCGTCGTAGCGTTGGAGCGCATGGCGAGCGAGGTGGAGATCAAGCTGCCGGGCGGATATTCGGTCTCGGCCGATGTCGCCGGGGCGCTGAAGACGATCCCCGGCGTGCTCGCCGTGGAGCATGTGTGAGGCGTGGGATTCACAGATCATCTACGACATTAGATATTAGTGCTTATTTACTGAGATAACTAAGTAATTTTTCTTATGTGAAACCTCACCTCGGCGATCTGGCCGCAGCCTGCGACGCCGCGCCTCTTCTTGTCGGCGGGCGAGGCTCCTATCTTGGAGCAGGGACCGCGTGATGCGGCGCCCGGTCGATCGGGATGGCGGAAATGGACGCTGCGATCGCTTTTCTCGGAAGGCTCGACGCGGGCTTTCTGCCCCTCGTCGTCATCGGCGCGCTCGGCGGCTGGCTCGTCGGCGCCCTGCTGCGCGGCTCCGATCAGCTCTTCGCCGATATGGCGATCGGCGTCGTCGGCGCGTGGCTCGGAGCGAAATTCGCCGAGTTCTGCGGGCTTGCTCTCGACGCCTCGCTCGGCCATTTCCTCGCTGGCCTGCTCGGGTCCATAATCAGCGTCTCGCTCTGGGCGCGCGTCGACGGCGCGACTCCTCTACGGCCGGGCGAAAGGCCGAGACATTAGGCGCAACCCATGACCGTCCTTCTCGATCTCCTCAACGACGACCCGCGCAAGCGTGAAACGGCCGCCGTCCGCCATCCGGAAAAGGCGCATCGGCCGGATACGCCGCTGGCGCGCAAGCCGGACTGGATACGCGTCAAGGCGCCGGGCTCGGCGGCCTGGCGCGAGACCGGGGCGATCCTGCGCGGCGGCGGACTCTCCACCGTCTGCCAGGAGGCCTCCTGCCCGAATATCGGCGAGTGCTGGGAGAAAAAGCACGCGACCTTCCTCGTCATGGGGTCGGTGTGCACGCGCGCCTGCGCTTTCTGCAATGTCGCGACCGGCCTGCCGTCGGCGCTCGATTCCACCGAGCCGGAGCGCGTGGCGGAGGCGACCGCCAAGCTCGGCCTCTCCCATGTGGTGGTCACGTCGGTCGACCGCGACGATCTCGAGGACGGCGGGGCGGGGCATATAGCGGAGACGATCCGCGCCATACGCGCCGCCTGTCCGACGACGACGATCGAGGTTCTGACGCCCGATTTTCTGCGCAAGGATGGCGCGCTGGAAAAAGTCGTCGCCGCGCGTCCGGATGTGTTCAACCATAATCTCGAGACCGTGCCGTCGCTCTATGTGACGGTGCGGCCGGGCGCGCGCTATTTCCATTCGCTGCGGCTGCTGCAGCGGGTCAAGGAGCTCGATCCCGCCATCTTCACCAAATCCGGACTGATGGTCGGGCTCGGCGAGGCGCGAAACGAGATTCTCCAGGTGATGGACGATCTGCGCGTCGCCGATGTGGATTTCCTCACCATCGGCCAATATCTGCAGCCGACCCGCAAGCATCACGAGGTCGTCCGCTTCGTGACGCCGCAGGAATTCGAGGCGCTTTCCACCATCGCCTACGCCAAGGGCTTCTCGATGGTCTCCGCCTCGCCGCTCACCCGCTCCTCGCATCATGCGGGCGCGGATTTCGAGCGGCTGCGGGAGAAGAGGCTCGCCGCGTCTCGATGATCTCCTTCAGCGCGGCGGCGTTGTTCAGCTCCGGCGCGCGGGAGGCGAAGAGCAGCGTCACCACATTGCCGCGGCCGAGCGCGCGCAGGCGCTTCAGCTCCTGCGGACAGGTCTCGTGCAGCTCGCTGGCGTAGCGCGTTTTGAACTCCCGCCAGCGTTGGGGCGAATGGGCGTACCAGCGGCGCAGAGCGTCGCTCGGCGCGACGAGGCGATCCCATTCGTCGAGCGCGGCCTTCGCTTTTGAGAGTCCGCGCGGCCACAGGCGGTCGACGAGGATGCGCTTACCGTCCTCTGCGCTCGCCGGCTCATAGGCGCGCTTGATCTTGAACATGCTTTTCCTCAGGGTCGAAGCCCCCGGGGAGCGACATAGGGCGCGAGGCGCTCGCGTCGCGCGGACGAAAAGGCCGTTTTCGCGCCTTCCGCAATAGTGGTAATAGCTTCGCCCATGAAGAGCTTCCGCAACCGCCGCCGCGTGAACTTCCGCGCCGACGACATGTTCGCCCTGGTCAAGGATGTCGAATCCTACCCCAAATTCGTGCCGCTCTGCGAGGCGCTGCGCGTGCGCCGCCGCAGCACGACCGAGGAGGGGGTGGAGGTCATCCTCGCGGAGATGCAGGTGGGCTTCAAGGCGGTGTGCGAGCGCTTCACCAGCCGCGTGACCTGCGATCCGAACAAGCGTGAGATACTCGTCGAATATGTCGACGGCCCGTTCAAAAAGCTCGAAAATCGCTGGACCTTCGCCGACGAGCCGGCCGGGCCGGATGGCGGCGCGCGCTCGGTCGTCGATTTCTACATTAATTACGAGTTCCGCAGCCGCACGCTCGGGCTGGTGATGGGGGCGATGTTCGACTCCGCCTTCCACAAATATTCGGACGCTTTCGTCAAGCGTGCCGGCGAGGTCTACGGCCGCCGCTGAGCGGCCGCGATCATCAGCTCCAGCGCTTGGGCGACCGAGGCCTCCCTTATCGCCTCGCGCGTTTCCGGGCCGAAGCGGCGCTCGATATGCTCCACCCCGAACCCCTTGCGCAGGCAGGCGAAATGGACGAGGCCCACGGGCTTCTCCACGCTGCCGCCGCCCGGGCCGGCTATGCCGGTGATCGAGACGGCGATATCGGCGAAGGACCGCTCGACGGCGCCGCTCGCCATGGCCCGCGCCGTCTCGGCGCTGACGGCGCCATAACGCTCGAGAATCTCGTGGCTGACGCCGAGCATCTCCTCCTTGGCGGCGTTGGAATAGGTCACGAAGCCGCGATCGAAGGACTCCGAGGAGCCGGCGATATCGGTGATCGCCCCGGCGACGAGCCCGCCGGTGCAGGATTCGGCCGTCGCGAGGCGTAGAGACTGCGCGCGGCAGAGGTCGAGCAGATGTCGGGCGAGGCGGGAGAGATCGGGGGAGGGCATGAGGCGATCGTGTCTCGAGCGGCTTGGAAGGCGACCATATTCCCGCCCTCCGCGCCTTCAAAGCGTCGCCGTTCGGCGAGGGCTTGTCGAGGGTCCACGAGGCGCGGAGGGCGGTCGGTCAATCTCGCTCGATATGGAACAGACCATTTCTTCAGCAGAGCGCAATACACTCGGGCGCGCGCCGGTCGAACATCGTCCATGCTGGATCGCCCTCCGTCGTCATGAAGGACGCGACATCGAGACCGTCTCGGAGCGAGAGCAAAATCTCCGGCAGACGGCCGAATGTCGAAAGTCCGATGACCTCGCGACCCACGAGGCGACCAAACGTCAGTGCCCAGAACTCCTCGTCGCTGAAGCTGCCGCATAAAACGGACCGCTGATCCTCGATCCGCCAACTCCATTCGATCATTAATCCGATTTCGCCTCGAGGAGCAGCCGGACTTTCGTCACGACGACGACTCGGCGTCAGCTCACCCAGTTCGAGGAACAGCGTCGAGCCGTATCCGCGCCAGACATGCGCGACGATCAGTCCACGCGCCGCCGCTCGAAAATGTTCGATCCAATCGGTCATAGGACGACTATCGCTCAGATTGTCGAGCGCGCAAATCACCCCCGACCCTCACGCAGCGCGCGCGTCCCGCGTCGCCGCCACCCGCAAGCGGGCGACCAGATCGATCAATTCGCGCGTGCGCGCCGTGAGATCGGCGCTGGCGCCCGAGGAACGCGTCGCGATCGCGGCGTTCTCGCGCGTCGCCCGATCGATCTCGCCGATCGCGAGACAGACGCCGCCGAGGCTCGCGGCCTGCTCCTTCGCCGCAGCGGCGACCTCCGCCACCAGAGCGTCGGAAGCCGCGGTCAGCTCGACGACTTCCGTCAAGGCGCGGCTAGTCTCGTTCACGAGGCCGACGCCGCGCTTCACTTGCGCCTGAGCGGTGGAGACGAGCTGGCCGATCTCCTTCGCCGCCTGCAAGGAGCGCTGTGCGAGCGAGCGCACTTCCGAGGCGACCACGGCGAAGCCGCGGCCGGCCTCGCCGCTGCGCGCCGCCTCGACGCCGGCGTTGAGCGCGAGAAGATTGGTCTGAAAAGCGATCTCGTCGATGATGTCGACGATTTGGCCGATCTGCCGGGACGATGTCTCTATCGCGCTCATCGCGCCGATCGACTCGCGCAGGACGTCGCCGCCGCGCCGCGCGCTGCCGCTGGCGCGCAGCACGAGATCGCGAACCTCGGCGGTCGTTTCGGCGGTGTGGCCGATCGCGACCGTCGAGCGGTCGAGATCGGCGGTCGCCTTCTCGAGATCGACGGCTTGCCTTTCGCTGCGGTCGGCGAGGCGGCCGGCCACGTCGGCGGCCTCCGCCGTCCCCTCGAGAACCGAGCGCGAATTGGCCGCCACCGCCGCTATGGCGCGGCGCAGCTTCTCCACCGCTATGTTGAAATTCTGGCGCAGCGCCTCGTATTCGGCGGCGAAAGCCTCGTCGATCCGATAGGTCAGCTCGCCATGGGAGAGATTTTCCAGCCCGCGGGCGAGAGCGGCGACGACCGCGGCCTGGCTCTCCGCCGCGCGGCGACGCTCCGCCTCCGCCATTTCCCGCAGCTCGGCCGCCGCTCGGCGCTGCGCCTCGGCCTCCTGCTCGAGCCGGCGCTTGTCCCGCGCCGCGGCCTCGAAGGCGAGCAGCGCCCGCGCCATGTCGCCGATCTCGTCCCGCCGCTCGACATGAGGCACGGTCGCGTCGAAATCTCCGTCGGCGGCGCGCTTCATGGCGCGCGCGATCGTCGCCAGCGGGCGGCGGATCTGCGTCGCGACGATCCATATGGCGGCGACGAGAGCGATGCTCGTCACCGCGGCGGGCACGGCGAGCGTCAGCGCCTCGTCGCGGCCGCGAACGCTTTCGCGCGCGTGGCGCTCGGCGGCGAGACCGTCGAGGGTTCCGCGCACGAAGGCTTCCATCTCCGCGACCATTTTCTCGCGATTGGCGATGGTCGCCTCGTCATTGGCCTGCAGAAGCGCCGCCTTGGGAGAAATGGAGAGGCCGAGCTCCACAGTGTCGTTCTGATAGGAGACGAATTCCTGCACGGCGAGCGCGATGCGCGTCTTGCGCTCGTCCGGGATGCGGCCGCCGGCCCGAGCGAGCAGCGCCTCGCTCGCCGCGCGCACATCGTCGAGCGTTCGCCGCAGCGTTCCGAGCTTTCCTTCGATCTCGGCCTTGCTGTCGGATACGAAGACGGAGTTGGCGACGATCGCCGAATGCTGGACGGATTGCGCGAGCCCGCGCGCCTGCAGGGCGAATGCGTAGCTCGCCTCGAGCGCATCCATCCGGCCGGCGTCGTGGCGCGATTGCCAGAAGGCGAAAAGGGAAAGGCCGAGGGCGAGAGCGCCGAGCAGCGCGATGACCGCGCCGAGCTTGCCTGCGATGCTCGATTTCATTTTCATTGGACGCCGCGCGCGAGCGTTTCCAGCCGCCGGCTCGGCGTTGGAAACGCGTTGAGACAATGCCGAGAGTGGCGGCATCATCCGCTGCGCAAGTTTCGAAAAAGCTAAGATGAATTCGTTCAAGCCATTATTTTGAATGACGTTTTTATGACATCTCCCTCTCGGGATGGTTTCGTCGCGACGCCGCGATCATTCGGCCGAGGGCGCGAAACTCATCGCCGCGGCGCGAAGATTTGCGCCAGACGAGTCCGATGGTCCGGCGCGGTTCCGGCGACTCGATGCGAAGCACGCGGATGGAGCCGCGCGCCGTCTCGATCGGCAGGCTCATTTCGGGCAGCAACGTGCAACCCATGCCCGCCGAGACCATCTGAACCAGCGTCGTCAGATTGGTCATGCCGAAAGTGTCGATGTTCAGCACATTGCGGCTCTCGCAATAGCTGAGCGCCTGATCGCGCAGGCAATGGCCGTCTTCGAGCAGCAGAAGCCTTTGCGCTTTCAGCGTTTCCGCGCTGACGGAGCCGGCTTCCTCCGGCAATCCGCCCAAAGGAGCGACGAGAAAGAAGCGGTCCTCGAAGAGCGGCAGGGATTCGAGCTCTGGATCGACGGGCGTCGCCAGCATGACGAGATCCAGAAGGCCGTCGTCCAGCTCGGCCAGCAATGTGGCCGTCTGCGCCTCGCGAATATGCAGAGGTCGCAGATCCGCCGCGCCGCCGCCGAGCGCGTCGAACAAGGTGGGCAGAATATAGGGCGCGACGGTCGGGATGACGCCGAGGCGAAGCGGACAGAAATTCTGATCCGCCATCGTCTCCAGCTCCGAAATATCGGCGAGGATTCGGCGGGCGACCTTGGCGATCTCACTGCCGGCGGCCGTCAGTGTGACCAATTTGCCGCGCCGCTCGACCAATTGCGCGCCGACCTCGGCCTCCAGCTCCTTGATCTGCATGGAGAGCGCCGGCTGCGTCACGGCGCAGAGATCGGCCGCTTTGCCGAAATGCTCGGTGCGGGCGAGGGCCTCGAAATAGCGGAGCTGCTTGGTCGTGATCATCAGTTTTCCTGATCGATGACGAAGAATTTCGAATTTTACCTAATCGATTTCGCGTCCTATAGCAAGCTCGGCGGGGGCGCGACGAGGAGGAAAGCAATGTCGATTGCAATGGAAAAGATGATGGCGAGCGCCGAAAAGTCACGCTCGCGCGCGGGCTTGCTGCGATTTCTGCGGACGACGGCCGCGGCGATGGCGATCGTCGTCGGCGCGACTCTGGCCGCCTCGGCCGAGGGCGCGCCGCATTCCAATCAATTCTGGTGGCCGGACCAGCTCGATCTCTCGCCCTTGCGCCGCAACGCCGCGGAGTCGAACCCGCTAGGCAAGGATTTCGACTATGCGAAGGCGTTTCAGACGCTCGATCTCGCCGCGGTGAAGAAGGATATCGCCGCCGTCCTGACCACCTCGCAGGACTGGTGGCCGGCCGACTATGGCAATTACGGCCCATTCTTCATCCGCATGGCCTGGCACGGCGCCGGAACCTATCGCATCCACGACGGCCGCGGCGGCGCGAGCGGGGCGCAGCAGCGCTTCGAGCCGCTCAACAGCTGGCCGGACAACGCCAATCTCGACAAGGCGCGTCGGCTGCTGTGGCCGGTGAAGAAGAAATACGGCCAGAAGCTCTCCTGGGGCGATCTCATGGTGCTGACCGGCAATGTTGCGCTCGAGAAAATGGGCTTTGAGACTTTCGGCTTCGGCGGCGGCCGCAGCGACGATTGGGAGCCCGATCTCGTCTATTGGGGCGCGTCCAAATTTCTGGCGAGCAATAATGACAAGAAAGGCAATCTCCAGAAACCGCTCGCCGCGACTCAGATGGGGCTGATCTATGTCAATCCCGAAGGGCCGAACGGCGTGCCGGACCCGCTGGCCGCCGCCAAGGACATTAGAGAAACCTTCGGGCGCATGGCGATGAACGACGAGGAAACCGTCGCGCTCATCGCAGGCGGCCACACTTTCGGCAAGGCGCATGGCGCCAAATCGCCGGCCAAATGCGTCGGCCCGGCGCCGGCTGGGGAGAAGATCGAGGCGCAGGGATTCGGCTGGGCCAATCGCTGCGGCTCCGGCAAGGGCGCGGATACGATCACCAGCGGGCTGGAAGGAGCCTGGTCGGTCGATCCGGTTTCCTTCACCACACAGTTCTTCGACAATCTGTTCGGCCACGACTGGGTCAAGACCAAGAGCCCGGCCGGCGCGATCCAGTGGAAACCGAAGGACGCCGAAAACATCGTGCCGGACGCGCATGATCCGACGAAGACACATCCGCTGATGATGCTCACGACCGATCTGGCGCTGAAGCTCGACCCCGAATACAGCAAGATCTCCCAGCGATTTCACGAGCATCCGGAGGAGTTCAAGCGGGCGTTCGCGAAAGTCTGGTTCAAGCTGATGCACAGGGACATGGGGCCGCGCGCGCGTTTCTTGGGCGCCGAGGTTCCGAAAGAAGAGCTGATCTGGCAGGATCCCGTTCCCGCGATCGACTACAAGCCGATCGAGGCCGCGGATATCGCCGGATTGAAGTCGAAAATCCTCGCTTCAAACCTCACCGACGCCGAGCTGATCCGCACGGCCTGGGCCTCGGCGGCCTCCTTCCGCGGCACCGATAAGCGCGGCGGCGCCAATGGCGCGCGCATTCGCCTCGCGCCGGAAAAGGATTGGGCGGTCAACGACCCCGCCGAGCTGGCGAAGGTCGTGAAGACGTTGGAGGAGGTGAAGGTCGGCTTCGACAAGGGCCGCGCCGATGGCAAGCGCGTGTCGATCGCCGATCTCATCGTGCTCGGCGGCTCCGCCGCGATCGAGGACGCCGCCAAAAAAGCCGGCGTCACGATCGAGGTTCCGGTCTCGACAGGGCGCGCGGACGCGACGCAGGCGCAGACCGATGTCGAATCCTTCGCGGTTCTCGAGCCGAAGGCCGACGGCTTCCGCAACTACTTCGCCAAAGGCGGCGAGAAATCGCCGACCGAGGCGCTGGTCGATCGCGCGAGCATGTTGGACCTCACCGTCCCCGAGACCACCGTTCTCGTCGGCGGAATGCGGGTCCTCGGCGCGAATGAGGGGAATTCGCGGCTCGGCGTCTTCACCTCACGGCCGGGCGTGCTGAGCAACGAGTTTTTCGTCAATCTGCTCGACATGTCCACGCAATGGAAAAAGTCGGCCGAGACGGAAGGCGTCTACGAAGGCCGCGACCGCCAGAGCGGCGCGCTCAAATGGACGGGGAGCGCCGTCGATCTGCTCTTCGGCTCCAATTCCGAGCTGAGGGCGGTGGCGGAAGTCTACGCCTCTGACGATGCGAAAGAGAAGTTCGTGCGCGACTTCGTCGCAGCATGGGTCAAGGTGATGAATTTAGACCGTTTCGACTTGCGCAAGTCCTAATAGAAGCGCCGGCCGGACCCTTCGGAGAGTCCGGCCGGCGAAATTCGTTCACGCGGCGGACATTGGCAGCCGCACCGTCGCCAGCACCAGCGCCGCCATGCCTTCCTGACGGCCGGTGAAGCCGAGGCGCTCGGAGGTCGTGGCCTTCACGGCCACGCGGCCGATTTCGACCTCCATGATTTTCGCGAGGCTCTCGCGAATGGCGTCGCGATGCGGGCCGATCTTCGGCGCCTCGCAGACGATGGTCGCGTCGACATGGGAGATGATCCCGCCGCGCTCGCGCACGCGCTTGGCCGCAAAAGCCAGGAAGATGGAGGAGGGCGCGCCTCTCCATTGCTGGTCCGAGGGCGGGAAATGCTTGCCGATGTCGCCATCGGCCAGGGCGCCGAGCAGAGCGTCGGTGATGGCGTGGGCGAGCACATCGGCGTCGGAATGGCCGGCGAGGCCGTGGCTGTGCGGCACCGGAACGCCGCCGAGCCAGACCTTGTCGCCCTCGCCGAAAGCGTGGACGTCATAGCCCTGGCCGGTGCGAATGTCGGAGAGGTCGCCCAGCAGAGCGTTTTGCGCGCGCAAGAAATCCTCCGGCGTGGTGAGCTTGAAATTGGCGGCGTCGCCCGGAAACACATGGACCTTGTGGCCGGCGGCCTCGGCGACCATGCCGTCGTCGGTGAGCTCGGCGCAGCCGCTCGCGACCTTGCGATGCGCGGCGAGAATCAGCGGAAAGGCGAAAGACTGCGGCGTCTGCACGAAGCGCAGGCTCGCGCGGTCGGGAGTGGCGATGACGACGCTCTCCGCGTCGATCTGCTTCACCGTATCGGCGAGCGGCAGGCCGGGCACCGCCGCGCCATATACGCGGGCCGCCTCTATCGCCCTGGCGACGAGAGCCGGATCGGCGAAGGGCCGCGCGGCGTCCTGGATCAGCACGATCTCCGGGGCGGGGGAGAGGACGGCCAGCGCCTCGAGCCCATTGCGCACGCTCTGCTGGCGCGTCGCGCCGCCGATCGCCGGCTCCAGCAGCTGCGCCCGCGCGCCGTCCGAAAGCTCGGCGACGCTGGCGCGATAGAGCGCGGCGTCATCGGCGTGGATGGCGACGATCAGCCGCGCCTGCGGCGCCGCCCGATGCATCGCTTCGAGCGTGCGCGCCAGAAGAGACTTGCCGAGAAGCGAACGATATTGTTTCGGAAGGCCGTCGCCCGCCCGCACGCCGCGGCCGCCGGCGACGGTGAGGATCGCAATGGTCGAGGATGAGCTCATGGGGGCACCTCTCCCGCTTTTTCGGCCTCGCGTCAATTTTCACCATTCTCGGGGATGTACGCATTGCGTACGTATG
Organism: Methylosinus sp. RM1; assembly: GCF_011378635.1. Classification (NCBI taxonomy): domain Bacteria; kingdom Pseudomonadati; phylum Pseudomonadota; class Alphaproteobacteria; order Hyphomicrobiales; family Methylocystaceae; genus Methylosinus; species Methylosinus sp. RM1. The sequence goes on along the minus strand of NZ_WOVC01000006.1, from coordinate 147,355 downwards.
ACCATCTGCATATAGTGTAGGCACGATGACAACTGATGAATTTATAGGCGAGACCATAGGAGCCACGCCTTTGCGCATCGGTTCGCTTCATCTAGAAGGGCGCGCCTTTCTGGCGCCTATGGCCGGCGTGACCGATCTCGCCATGCGGCGGATCGCATTGCGTTTCGGCGCCTCCGCGGCGGTCGGCGAAATGGTCGGGGCGAGCGCGCTGGCGCGTGGCGACGTCGAGGCCCGCCAGCGCCTGGACGGTTCCGGCATAGACGCCCATATCGTGCAGATCGCGGCGCGCGATCCGGCGGGCGTCGCCGAGACGGCGCGGCAGGCCGAGGCCGCGGGAGCGAGGCTGATCGACATCAACATGGGCTGTCCCTGCAAACGCGTGACCGGCGGCCTCGCCGGCGCGGCGCTGATGCGCGAGCCGGCGCTCGCCGCCGAACTGGTCCGCGCCGCCGTGGGGGCGGTCTCGGTTCCGGTGAGCGTCAAAATGCGGCTCGGCTGGGATGAGTCCTCCCGCAACGCCGCCGAGCTGGCGCGGCTGGTCGAGGCCGAGGGCGCCGTCATGGTGACGGTGCATGGCCGCACCCGCGCGCAATTCTACGAGGGCAAAGCGGATTGGCGGGCGATCGCCGCGGTCAAGTCCGCCGTGAAAATTCCGGTCGTCGCCAATGGCGATTGCGCCTCGCCGCAGGACGCCGCCGCAATGCTCGCGGCCTCCGGCGCCGATGCGGTGATGGTGGGCCGCGCGGCGCAGGGGCGGCCGTGGCTCGTCGGCGACATCGCGCATTTTCTGGCGACCGGCCGCCGCCGCGCCGAGCCCTCCGCCATGGCGCGGCTGGAGGCCGCGCTCGAGCATTTGGACGGTCTGCTGATCGCCATGGGGGCGAATATGGGCCTGCGCCACGCGCGCAAACACCTCTCCGCCTATGCCGAGCAGGCGGAGGGAGACGCCCAAGAGCGCGCACGGCTCAGACGGGCGCTGGTCGCCGCCGACTCGGCGGCGGAAGCGCGCGGACTTCTTCGCCGCTTGTTCTCGCTCGAGCCGGCGCATGGGGAGCCGGCTTCGGCCTATTGTTGACGCGTTCAAGTCCGATAGAGGATCGGCGCGCGCCGCGCCGGAAAACGAGTTCGAGGTATCGAGATGTCCGCCGAATCCAACCCGCACCGGCGCAAGAGCGCGCTCGCCACGCCCGTCGGCGCGAGGCTGCGCGTCATCGCCGACGATAATCGCGCCTGCATTCTCGAAGCATTGCCCAATGTGATCCTGGCGATCCGGCCCGATGGCGTGATCGTCGACGCCAATGCCGCGGCCGAGTCGTTTTTCGAGATCGGCAAGCCGATCCTCATCGGCCAGGAGCTGAGCCGTCTCGTGCCCTTCGGCTCGCCCATTCTGGCGCTGATCGAGCAGGTGCGCGAGCGTGGCTCGGCGATCAATGAATATCGCATCGACCTCGGCCGCCCCGGGGCGGAGGGCGAGCGGCGCGTCGATGTGCATTGCGCGCCGCTGCCGGACAGCGAAGGCGGCGTTCTGGTCGTGCTGCAGGAGCGCACAATTGCCGATAAAATAGACAGGCAGCTGACCCATAGGGGGGCGGCGCGCACGGTTTCTGGGCTCGCAGCGATGCTCGCCCATGAGATCAAGAACCCGCTGTCGGGCATTCGCGGCGCCGCGCAATTGCTGGAAAGCTCGGTGGGAGACGCCGATCGGGCGCTGACTCGGCTGATCTGCGAGGAGACCGACCGCATCGTCCGCCTCGTCGACCGCATGGAAGTATTTTCCGACTCGCGGCCGCTGGAGCGCGAGAAGGTCAATATTCATGTGGTGCTGGACCATGTGAAGCGCGTCGCCCGCAGCGGCTTCGCCCGTCACATTCGCTTCATCGAGAATTACGACCCCTCGCTGCCGCCGGTCGCCGCCAATCGCGATCAGCTGGTGCAGGTCTTCCTCAATCTGGTCAAGAACGCCGCCGAGGCGATCGGCGACTCGATAGACGGCGAGATCGAGCTGTCTACCGCCTTCCGGCCGGGGGTCAGCCTGCGCACCGCCGGCGACAAGCGCCCGGTGGGGCTGCCGCTGGAATTCTGTGTGCGCGACAATGGCCGCGGCGTGCCCGAGGACATAGCCGCGCATTTGTTCGATCCCTTCGTCACCACGAAGACTTCCGGAACTGGCCTCGGACTTGCACTGGTGGCCAAGATCGTCAATGACCACGGCGGCATCGTCGAATGCGAATCTCACCCGAGGCGTACCACTTTCCGTATTTTGATGCCGATGTACCGCAACAAGGACGAGGAGAAGCGAGCAGACGAGCGACGCGCCAGACGACACCATCCCGCCGCCGAGGAAACAGAGCCTGCGCCGACAGAGCGCCGCTCGTGAGCACGATCTGCTGGAGAGAATTCCGATGACCCACGGCGAGATTCTGGTCGCCGACGACGACGCCGCGATCAGGACTGTGGTGGCGCAAGCGCTGTCGCGCGCAGGCTATGAGGTGCGCACCACCGGAACCGCCGCGACCTTATGGCGCTGGGTGCAATCGGGCGAGGGCGATCTCGTCGTCACCGATGTGGTGATGCCCGACGAAAACGCTTTCGAGCTGTTGCCGCGCATCAAGAAATTGCGCCCCGATCTGCCCATCATCGTGATGAGCGCGCAGAACACTTTCATGACCGCGATCCGCGCCTCCGAGCGCGGCGCCTATGACTATTTGCCCAAGCCCTTCGATCTGAAGGAACTGGTCGGCATCGTCGGCCGCGCCATGGCCGAGCCGCGCAAGAAGAACGAGATCGACGGTCCCGACGATATGGAGGGAATGCCTCTCGTCGGCCGCTCGCAAGCGATGCAGGAGATTTATCGCTCGCTGGCGCGTCTGATGCAGACCGATCTGACCGTCATGATCAATGGCGAGTCCGGCACCGGCAAGGAGCTGGTCGCCCGCGCGCTGCACGATTATGGCAAGCGCAAGAAGGGCCCCTTCGTCGCCATCAACATGGCCGCCATTCCGCGCGATCTCATCGAGAGCGAGCTGTTCGGCCATGAGAAGGGCTCCTTCACCGGCGCCAATCAGCGCTCTATCGGCCGTTTCGAGCAGGCCGAAGGCGGCACGCTGTTCCTGGACGAGATCGGCGATATGCCGATGGAGGCGCAGACGCGGCTGTTGCGCGTGCTGCAGCAGGGCGAATATACGACCGTCGGCGGCCGCACGCCGATCAAGACCAATGTCCGCATCATCGCCGCGACCAATAAGGATCTGCGCGCGCTGATCCAGCAAGGCCTCTTCCGCGAGGACCTCTATTTCCGCCTCAACGTCGTGCCGCTGCGCCTGCCGCCTTTGCGCGAGCGCTCGGAGGATATCGCCGACCTCGTGCATCACTTCTTCAAAGTGGCGGCGAGCGAGGGCCTGCCACAGAAATACATCGAGCAGGCGGCGCTCGACCGCATGAAGCGCTATCGCTGGCCGGGCAATATTCGCGAGCTGGAGAATCTCATTCGTCGCCTCGCCGCCCTGCATCCGCAGGAGGTCATCACCGAGGCGGTGGTCGAGCTCGAGCTCGAGCACGAGATGCGTCAGGCCTCGCCCGGCGATCGGCTGCAATCGGCGACGGCGAGTTTGGCGGATACGGCCTCCGACAAGGAGGTGGCGCTCTCCACCACGGTCGAGCAATATCTCGCCAAGCTGTTTCGCGACCATGGCGAGCGGCTGCCGCCGCCCGGCCTCTATCATCGCGTCATCCGCGAGATAGAAGTGCCGCTGATCTCCGCCGCTCTCGCGGCGACGCGGGGCAATCAGATCAAGGCGGCGGAGCTTCTGGGCCTCAACCGCAACACGCTCCGCAAGAAGGTCAACGATCTCGACATCCGCCTGATGCGCTCGCCGCGGTAGGATCCTGCTTCAGGAGCTTCGCCCATGACTCGTCTGCTGGAACAGGCCTTCGAAACCATTCGCAAGCTGCCCGATCCTGTGCAGGACGATCTCGCGCGGCTTCTCCTCGAGATCGCCGACGGCGAGACCCAATGCGTCACGCTGACGTCGGAGGAGGAAAGCGATCTGACGGAAGCGCTGGCGGAGGTCGAACGGGGGGAGTTCGCCTCCGACGAGACGATCCGCGCTATCTGGGCCAAATATGAGTGATGCGGCTCCGCTACACCGCGCGGGCGGCGCAGCATATCGACGCTGTGCTCGCCTTTGTGGCGGAGCGCTCTCCTCGAGGCGCGCGCAATATCCGAATTAGGCTGCAGACGGTTCTGGCGTTGCTGCAAGAGCGTCCACTCGCAGGCCGTCGGACCAGCGTCCCGCCGGTACGGCGCATTTCCGCGTCGCCTTATCCTTACCTCGTGGATTATCAGGCGAACGGCGTGGAGATCGTGATTCTGCGTTTCCGACACGCTGCACGTTCGCCGATCGGCTGAGGCGAGCTGCTGGCCCGCATTGCCTCAACCGGCGCCACGACCTATACAGGCGCATGTCCAAGGCGGGAGAGATTCCGGCGCCCGCGCTCAGGAAGCGGTCCTGGCGCCTTTGGTTCGGGCCGATCGCGGTGGTCGCCGCCGTCGCCTGCGCGCTCGCCACTTTTTTCGTCATGGCCGAGCTCGCGCCGGTCGCGCCGACCAGCGACGTCGTCTATCCGCTGTTCTTCGCCGACGCCGTCGCGCTGGTTCTTCTAGTCGCCTTGGTGCTCGTCAAGGCGGGCACGCTCATCGGCTCCTGGCGGCGCGGCGCCGCGGCGGCCGGGCTGCATATTCGCATTCTCGCTTTCTTTTCCGCCTTGGCGCTGACGCCGGCGATCATCCTCGCCATTGTCGGCTCGGTGACGCTGGAGCGAGCGCTCAATCCGCAGTTCCTGGCCATGGTGAAGACCTCCGTCCACAGCACGGCGGAGGCCGCGCGCGTGTTCCGCGAGACGCAATGCCGCTCGCTGCTGCAGGAGGCGCAGCTCTCCGCCTCGGACCTCGATCGCGCGCGCGCCATGTTCAACGCCGATCGCGGCCTGTTCCACGAGTTCTTCGTCTCGCGGGCGCGCTTCCTCGGCTTTTCGGTGGCGGCGATCGTCAAGACCGACGGACAGATATTGGAGCGCGTCGATGTGACGGCCGACGGCTCGGCCATCGTCATCGCGCCGCCGGCCGCCGATTTCGAGGATGCGCGCAAGGGCGAGCCGCTCTGCCTCGTCATAGACGACGGGCGCACCTTCGTCGCGTTGCGGCCGCTGTCGACCTTCCCGGATACATTCCTCTATGTGACGCGTCCGGTCGATCCTTTCGGCGTGCAATTTCCCGAGCAGGCGGCGAATCTCATCGCCACCTATGACAGTTTCGAGGCCTATCGCGGCGCGGTGAAGAAGGCCTTCACCGTGATGTATGCGCTGCTCGCCACCATAATGCTGCTGTCGGCCGTATGGGTCGGGCTCGATTTCGTCGACCGGCTGGTGGCGCCGATCCGCGCCCTCATCGCGGCCACCGATCAGGTTTCGGCCGGCAATCTCGATGTGCGCGTCGATGTCGAGCGTTCGCATGGCGATCTCGCGCGGCTCGGCGCCGTGTTCAACAATATGACCAGCGAGATCGAGCAGCAGCAGAGCCGGCTGCTCGCCGCCAATCGCCAAAACGAGGAGCGCCGCCTCTTCACCGAGGCGGTGCTCTCCGGCGTGCCGGCCGCCGTCATCGGCGTCGACGCCGAGGGACGAATCAATGTTCTCAACCGCTCGGCCGAGGAGCTTCTCGTCGGCGGGGCGGGGCAGGAGGAGGCGGGAAAAGACGGAGCGGGGAAGGACGGCGCCGCGGCGGCGATCGGGGCGCGCGCGGCGGAGGCGCTTCCCGAGATCGCGCCCATTCTCGCCGACGCTGTCGAGGCCTTTCCGCGCGCCATTCAGACTCAGATCAACATAAGGCGCGGCACCAAGGAACTTACCCTCGCCGTGCGCGTCACTTCGGCGAGCACGCAGCAGGGCGGCTCGGATTTCGTCGTGACGCTCGACGACATCACCGATCTCGTCACCGCGCAGCGCACTTCCGCCTGGGCCGATGTGGCGCGGCGCATCGCCCATGAGATCAAAAATCCGCTGACGCCGATTCAGCTCTCCGCCGAGCGGCTGAAGCGCAAATATGGCAAGCACATCACTTTCGAGCGCGATGTCTTCGACCAATGCACCGACACGATCGTGCGTCAGGTCGACGACATCAAGCGCATGGTCGACGAATTCGCCTCTTTCGCCCGAATGCCAAAGGCGCGGCCGGTGCGCGACGATCTCTGCGACTGTATGCGTCAGGCCTTTTTTCTGACGCGCGTCGCTCATAACGATGTCGAGATGACTCTCAATCTGCCGGAGGCGCCGGTCTTCGCGGTGTTCGATCGCCGGCTGCTGTCGCAGGCGCTGACCAACATAGTGAAGAACGCCGCCGAGGGCATAGCGGCGCGCGAGGACGCCGCTGCGCTCGACGCCAAGCGGATCGACGTCAAGCGAATCGACATCAGCCTCGGGGTGCGGGACGGCATGGCGGAGATCGATGTGGTGGACAATGGCAAAGGCTTTCCGGCCTTCAACCGGCAGCGTCTGCTCGAACCCTATATGACGACGCGCGCCGAAGGCACGGGTCTCGGCCTGCCTATTGTCGCCAAGATCATCGAGGACCATGGCGGACGACTCGAATTGCTCGACGCCCCTTCAGGGATCGGCGCCTGCGTGCGTCTGTTCATTCCGCTCGGCGAGGCCGGCTCGGCGGCGGGCGAGGGACGGGCGCGGACTTCGTGAATGGTGAGGAATATGGTCAGCGACATTCTCATCGTCGACGATGAAGAAGACATCAGAGAGCTGGTGGCCGGCATTCTCGGCGACGAGGGCCATGGCGTGCGCACCGCCAAGGACGCCGATGGCGCGCTGGCGGCGATCGAGCAGCGCCGCCCGCATCTCGTCTTCCTCGACATTTGGCTGCAGGGCTCGCGCCTCGATGGAATGCAGGTGCTGGAGATCGTCCAGAAGCAGCATAAAGACCTGCCGGTGGTGATGATCTCCGGCCACGGCAATATCGAGACCGCGGTGAGCGCGATAAAGCTCGGCGCCTATGATTTCATTGAAAAACCCTTCAAGGCGGATCGCCTCGTGCTGGTCGCCGAGCGCGCGCTCGAGGCCTCGCATCTGCGCCGCGAATTGAGCGCGCTGCGCCAGCGCGCCGGCGCCTCGGATCGCATCGTCGGCAGCTCCTTTCCGGCGCATCAGCTGCAACAGGTCATCGCCCGCGTCGCGCCGGTCAATTCGCGCGTGCTCATCACCGGCCAGCCGGGCTCCGGCAAGGAGCTCGCCGCGCGCTGCATCCATGCCGCGTCGCAGCGCGCCGCCGGCCCGTTCGTCGTCATCAATGCGGCGACGATCACGCCGGAAAATATGGAGATAGAGCTGTTCGGCAGCGAGGGCGGCGACGCTCCGCGCAAGATCGGCGCGCTCGAGGAGGCCCATGGCGGCACGCTCTTCCTCGACGAGATCGCCGACATGCCCAAGGACACGCAGGCGAAAATTCTGCGCGTTCTGGTCGAGCAGAATTTTCAGCGCGTCGGCGGCTCCGCGCGAGTCGAGGTCGATGTGCGCATCATCTCCTCATCGGCGCGCGATCTGACCTCCGCGATCGAGGAGGGCGCTCTGCGTGAAGACCTCTTCCACCGCCTCTCGGTGGTGCCGATTCGCATCCCTTCGCTCGCCGAGCGGCGCGAGGATATCCCCGAACTCATCGAATATTTCATGGAGCAGGTCTCGGCGACATCCGGAATGCCGCGCCGCAAGATCAGCGAGGACGCGCTCGCCGTGATGCAATTGCATGATTGGCCCGGCAATATCCGCCAGCTGCGCAACAATGTGGAGCGGCTGATGATTCTGACCGCCGGCGACGCGACCGCGGAGGTTTCGGCCGACATGCTCCCGTCCGAGATCGGCCAGCTCGTGCCCTCGACGCCGGCCGGCGTGCGCGGCGAGAAGCTGATGAGCCTGCCGCTGCGCGAGGCGCGCGAAGTGTTCGAGCGAGAATATCTGATCGCGCAGCTCAATCGCTTCAGCAACAATATTTCCCGAACCGCGGAATTCATCGGAATGGAGCGATCGGCGCTCCATCGCAAGTTGAAATCGCTGGCCATAGAATGAGCAACAAATCTCGGCGATACAAAGCGTTGTGAAAAATTCCTATTGGCTCTGCGGCGGTTTGGCTCTAGTTGATGCGTTTCGTCTCGTCGTAAACTCGTCGAAACAGCGGGTTACAGAACCGTAAGTGGAGGCCTTTCGCCGCAGGAAGGGTTTGCGCCTTGCGCATCGCGCCGGCGCGGGCTCTAATATGCGATCGGATGGCTATGACCGATAAGAGCGACACAATCGCCCCGATAACGAAAAACAGAACAGGATAGCCGATGTCCTCCGAACGCGCGCAGAATCTCCAGGATACGTTTTTGAATTACGTGAGGAAGAACAAGGTTCCGCTCACGATTTTTCTGGTCAATGGCGTCAAATTGCAGGGAATTGTGACCTGGTTCGACAATTTCTGCCTCTTGCTGCGACGCGACGGGCACTCCCAGCTCGTCTATAAACATGCGATCTCGACGATCATGCCCGGCCATCCGATCCATATGTTCGAGCCGGGCGAAGAAGGCGAGCAGAGCCCGCCGGAACGCCATCGCTGAGCGGGATTTGCGAAAGGGCGGCGCTTTTTTGAAGAGTCCCGCATAAATCAAAAGACGCTGGCGAGGCGCCTCGCTCGGCGGGCCGAGGTCGTGTTGAACGAGAAAACATCAGCGCCGAAGGATCAGACGACGGCCGGCGCGGCCACGAAAGCGCTCGTGGTCGGTCCCTATTCGACGCGGGCGCGGCCATCGGAGAGCGGAGCGGGGCAGGGGGCAGAGCGCGATCCGGTCGCTCGTCTGGCGGAGGCCGTCGGCCTCGCCGAGGCGATCGATCTCGACATTGTGGGCGAGATCGGCGTCTCGCTGCATGATGTGCGGCCCGCCACCTATCTCGGCAAAGGCAAGGTGGAGGAGATCGCCGAGACGGTGAAAGCCGCCGAGGCGGAACTCGTCACCATGGATTGCCAGCTCTCGCCCGTGCAGCAGCGCAATCTCGAGAAAGCCTTCGGCGCCAAGGTCATCGACCGCACCGGGCTGATCCTCGAGATTTTCGGCCGCCGCGCCCGCACGAAGGAGGGCGCGCTGCAGGTCGAGCTCGCCCATCTCGCCTATCAGAAATCGCGGCTCGTGCGCAGCTGGACCCATCTCGAGCGCCAGCGCGGCGGCTTCGGCTTTCTCGGCGGCCCCGGCGAGACGCAGATCGAGACGGACCGCCGCTTGATCGAGGAGCGCATGGCGCGCATCGAGCGCGACCTCGATCAGGTCAAGCGCACGCGCGGCCTGCATCGCAAGAAGCGCCGCGAGGTTCCCTATCCGGTCGTCGCGCTGGTCGGCTACACCAACGCCGGCAAATCGACGCTGTTCAACCGCCTGACCAAAGCCGGCGTGCTGGCGGAGGACATGCTGTTCGCGACGCTCGATCCGACCTTGCGCCAAATCCGCTTGCCGCATGGCGCCAAGATACTGCTCTCGGACACGGTCGGCTTCATTTCCGATCTGCCGACCATGCTGATCTCGGCCTTCCGCGCCACGCTCGAAGAAGTGACGCTCGCCGATGTGATCCTGCATGTGCGGGACGTCTCGCATCCCGATTGGGAGGCGCAGGCTGCCGACGTCGAATCCATTCTCGGCGAACTCGGCCTGTCCGGCGAGGCGGGGACGCGCATTCTGCAGGTGTGGAACAAGATCGACGCGCTGGACGACGATCGGCTCGCAGCTTTGCGCATCGCCGCGCGCGGCCGCAAGAGCGCGGATCGTCCCTCGCTCGTCTCGGCCCTGACGGGGGAGGGGCTCGACGCTCTGCTCGAGCGGATAGAGACGCGCCTCGCCGAGGGCCGCATTCGGCTCGAGGTCGAGCTCGACCCCGCCGACGGCGCGGGCATCGCATGGCTGCACGCCCATACCGAGGTTCTCGACCGCCAGACGCTGGCGGACGGCCGCGCGCGGCTCGTGGTGCGCGTCGCGCCGGAGCGTTTCGACGGGGTGACGCGACGCTATCCGCAAGCCGAAGTGCGGGCGGAAGCTTCATCCAGGCGGCGCGCGCGCTAAAATCCCTCTCGGAGCGCCTCGCGCCCCGAGGCCTTCGAACCGGCGGAACGCATCAATGGATCGCATTTATCTGATTGTCGCTATTCTCTCCGAAGTCGTCGGCACCTCGGCGCTCAAGGCGAGCGAGGCTTTTTCCAAGCCTTTGCCGTCGGTCATCGTCGTCCTCGGCTATGGCGTGTCCTTTTTTCTGCTGTCGCTGGCGCTGCGCAGCATTCCGGTCGCCGTGGCCTATGCGATATGGTCCGGCGTCGGCCAGGCGCTGATCGCGGTCGTCGCCTGGTTCGCCTTTCATCAGCGGCTCAACGCCGGCGAAATGGCCGGCATGGGCCTCATCATCGCCGGGGTCGTCGTGTTGAGCCTCTTTTCCCAGACCGCGCATTGAGGATTTTCCATGACTCTCAATCTGCTCATTGGCAACAAGGCCTATTCGTCCTGGTCGCTGCGGGCTTGGCTGCTGCTGAAACAGTTCGACATTGCTTTCGAGGAAAGCCTCGTCCCGCTCTATGGGCCCGAGTCGAAAGAAAAGCTCCTCGCCTTTTCGCCCGCGGGAAAGGTTCCGGCGCTGCGCTGCGACGAAATTCTCGTCTGGGAATCGCTCGCCATAGTCGAATTCATCGCCGAGCGCTTTTCTGATCTCGCGATCTGGCCGCGGGATCCGGCGGCGCGCGCTCTGGCGCGCTCGCTTTCGGCGGAGATGCATTCCGGCTTCACCGCGCTGCGCGGCGAATACCCCACCAATTTCCGCCGGGCCCCGCGCGCGATCGCGTCGCCGAGTCCGGCGGCGGCGGCCGACATCGCCCGCATCGACGCCGCTTGGCGCGATGCGCGTGAGCGCTTCGGCGCGCATGGACCGTTTCTGTTCGGCGAATTCTCTGCGGCGGACGCCATGTTCGCGCCGGTCGTCTGCCGCTTCTCGACCTATCTGCTCGACGTTTCGCCGCAGGCGCAGGATTATATGCGCGCGATCGAGGCTCTGCCGGCCTATCGGGAATGGGTGGAAAGCGGACGCGCGGAACCTTGGACGCTCGATAAATTCGAAAAGTGAGTCGCTGCGATGATCGTGCGAGAGGCCGGACCTATTTCCGTTCCGCGGCTTTCGCCGCCTGCCACAGCGCTTCCATCTCGTCGAGCGTCGATTCTCGCGGGCTCGTTCCCTTTGCCGCCAGCGCGCGTTCGATGAAGCCGAAGCGCCGCTCGAATTTGGCGTTGGCGCCGCGCAGCGCCTGCTCGGGATCGGCGCCGACATGGCGCGCCAGATTGGCGACCGCGAAAAGAAGATCGCCGATTTCTTCGGCCACGGCGGGCGAGGGCGGCGCGCCGGCTTCGCCGAGCTCCGCTTCGACTTCCAGCGTCTCCTCGCGGATTTTTTCCAGCACGAGCCGGGCGTCGGCCCAATCGAAGCCGATCTTGCTCGCCTTCTCCTGCAGCTTCACGGCGCGCGTCAGAGCGGGCAGGGCGGGCGGAACGCCGTCCAGCAGGCTGGCGGGCTCCTCCATTCCGCGCCGCTCGGCGCGAGCCTTCTTCTCCTGCGCTTTGATTTCCGCCCATTGCACGGCGACATCTGCGGCCGAGGCAGCCGAGAGATCGCCGAACACATGAGGATGGCGGCGGATGAGCTTGTCGCTTATCGCCTCGACGACATCCGCGAAGACGAAAGCGCCGCTCTCCTCGGCCAGCCGGGCGTGGAAGACGACCTGCAAAAGCAGGTCGCCGAGTTCGTCTCGCAGATCGCCGAGATCGCCGCGCTCGATCGCGTCGACGACCTCATAGGCTTCTTCGAGCGTATAGGGAGCGATGCTGGCGAAGTTCTGCTCGAGGTCCCAGGGACAGCCGGTCCCGGGCGTGCGCAGCGCCGCCATAATGCCGAGAAGGCGCGTGATGCGCTCCTGCGTCATCGATGCGCCTCGAAAAGCGGCCCGAAAGCGCGAGCGACGCGTTGTTTTGACGCAGCAGGGCGCGGGAAAAAAGGCGAGGAATTCGAGACGCTTTGCTCTAACATGAGTGCCGGATCTCGACTGCGCCCTTGGTCTACCGCCCTCCGCAGTCGATCCGAGGGTCCGGGGCCGTAGTACGCCTTGCAAACGACAGCGCCTCGGACCCGACTTGCGCATCCGAGGGGCTTGATTATCGCAGCCATGAGGCGCGCGTCGCCGCAAGCCGAGAAACGACTTGCGGCTCGCTGATTCAGCGTCTCAGTCGAGCGTGATCGACAGCGCTTCGCGACCCTTGGCCGTGTCGACGACCTGCATCGTCACGGGCTGGCCTTCGGCGAGATGATTGACGCCGGAGGGACCGAGGATCGAGATATGGACGAAGACGTCCTTGCCGCCGTCGTTCGACTGCACGAAGCCGAAGCCCTTGGTCTCGTCGAACCATTTGACCTTGCCGGAGACCGGCACGGCCGTCGACGGATCGGGAGCCTGACGCCGTGGCGGACGGTCGAAGCCGCTGCTGCGCGGGCGCTCGGCGGCCGCGGTCGAAAGATCGACCTCGAGCACGCGCGAGACCTGCTGGCCCTTGACGGAGCTCGATACCTGCACTTTCAGCTTGGCTCCGGGCGGCAGGGCTTCATAGCCCGCAGCCTGAACCGCGCCCACATGCAGGAAGGCGTCGCCTGTGCCATTGCCCAGCTCGACGAAGCCGAAGCCTTTCTCGGGCTTGAACCATTTGACGACCGCGTCGACGGCGGGCTCGTTCGAAGACGGGGGCGGCGAATCGGAAAATCCGCCTCCTCCGCCGAAGGGCGACCGCGGCGGCCGGCTCGGCCGCGGGCTGTCATAGCCATACGGGGGGTCGTCGTCGAACCCACGCTTTCTGGGTCCCCGGAAGTCTCGACCTTTGCTGCTCATGTCTTAGTACTCGTCTCCGCCATCCGCCAAAAGACCGCTATAGCCACATGCACGGCCTCTCGCCGAGCGCAATGCGCCACGACGCGCGCGTCTGCCGGCATCTCGCGGAGAGCCGGTTCCGGTGCGTTCGTAAGTGTGCCAGTTGAATGCCATATAGTCCCGCGCAATCGCCTTTTTACCAGGAAGCGGCCGGTTCTGGCTAGATGAATTCGCCAGCGAGATCGAAAAATCCCGGCTCCGCTGTTCGCCGCGCGACGAATCGCCCGCATGAACTCTTTGATCGAAATCCTCAAAAGTGGCGCGAGCGCGGCAAATGACGTCGCCGCAAGGAGACGACGAAGGCGAGGGGCGGGCTCCGCCGAGCAAGCTCCTGAAATCCGGAGAGTTTGCGAAACAAAAATCGCATAATCGATATTATGGAACTTAAATCGGTCGGCACAGCGCCGATCGCTCGGGTCATGGATAATGCGGCTCTTCGGATCGCCGGCTAGGCCAGAGCGATCTGCATTCCGTCGAAGGCCGGCGTCACATTCTCCGGCAGAGTCGCGGCCAGCGCGTCATAGTCGAGATCGACATGCAGATCGGTCAGAATCGCGCGGCGCGGCTTGAAATGAGCGACCCATTCCAGCGCCTCGCCGACGGAGAGATGCGTGCTGTGACGCTTGTGGCGCAGCGCGTCGATGATCCAGACGTCGAGCCCTTCGAGATGGCGGAAGCTCTCCTGCGGCACGGAATTGAGGTCTGGCGTATAGGCCAGGCCGCCGATGCGAAAGCCGAGCGCGTCCATATCGCCATGGTCGAGCCGGAACGGCATGGCCGCGATGGCGCCGCCCGGGCCGTCCACCGTCACTTCTCGCCCGAGATGGATGCGATGCTCGTCGAGCAGCGGCGGATAATAGCTGCCCGCCGGCGTCTTGAAGATATAGTCGAAGCGATCCGTCAGCATTTTCGCCGTCGGCTCGTCCAGATAGGCCGGAATGCGGCGGCCGCTCTCCAGCACCAGGCCGCGCACATCGTCGACGCCATGGGTGTGATCGGCGTGCGGATGGGTGAAGAGGATTGCGTCGAGATGATCGACCTTCGCGTCGATCAATTGCTCGCGCAGATCCGGCGAAGTGTCGATGAGCACATTGGTCCGCGCGTCTCCCGCGGTCCGCGTCGCCAATATGGAGCAGCGCCGGCGGCGATTCCGCGGATTGGCGGGATCGCAGGCGCCCCAGCCCTGGCCGACGCGCGGAACGCCGCCGGAGGAGCCGCAGCCCAAAATTGTGACGGAAAGGCTCATTCGGCGGCTCGCCGTGTTTCGATCGGCGTCATTTTGGAGAACAGCGCCAGCGCATTGGCCGTCGTCTGCGCCGCCATCTCCTCGAAGGAGACGCCCTTGGCCGCGGCGAGCGTGCGCGCCGTATCGGCGACATAGGCCGGCTCATTGCGCTTGCCGCGATGCGGTACGGGCGCCAGGAATGGCGCGTCGGTCTCCACCAGCAGACGCTCCAGCGGCACGTCGCGCGCGATCTCGCGCAATTCGCCGGAGTTTTTGAACGTCACCACGCCGGAAAAGGAGATGTAGAGCCCGAGCTCCATAGCCGTCTCGGCCAGCGCGCGCGAGCTGGTGAAGCAATGGAGCAGGGCCTTGAAAGCCCCCTTCCCCATTTCCTCGCGCAGAATTTCGGCGCAATCGGCGTCGGCGTCGCGCGAGTGAATGACGAGCGGCAGCCCGCTCTCGCGCGCGGCGGCGATATGGGCGCGGAAAACGCGATGCGCCAGCTCACGCGGGGCTTTGTCATAGTGGTAGTCGAGTCCCGCCTCGCCTATGCCGACACATTTCTCGTGGCGCGCCAGCGCGACGAGCTCGGCCGCGCTCGCCTCTCGCTCCTCATGGGCGTGGTTGGGATGTGTGCCGACCGTGCAGAACACATCCTCGTAACGCTCGGCTATGGCGGCGATCGTGGCGAATTTCTCGACATGGGTCGAGATGGTGATGAAACGCGCGACGCCCTGCGCGCGGGCGCGCGCCACGACCTCCTCCTGCTCGGGAGCGAAATCGGGGAAGTCGAGATGGCAATGTGTGTCGATGAGCATTTATTTCGCCTCGTCAGCGGCAATCGGTCGGCGCTTCGTCGGCCCGTCCCGGGCGCAGCGAATGCGAGACGCGCGTCACCAGCGCGTCGAATTTCTTCTTGTCCGAAGCCGGATATTCGATGGAGACAGTATTCCAGATCGCTCCGCGGCAGGACAGTATCGACTTTCGATAGAAGATGCGGTCTCCTTTCGTTCCCGAGACCGCGAGCCAGTCCTTGGCCTGCTTGCGATAGGTGACGGTCTCGCCCTCGCCGGGCGCGAGCCGATCGGCGATCTCCTGTTCCTTTTGAAAGCTACGATAGCCGCCATAAACGGTGATTTCCGATCTTCGGTCCGGCGAGGTGAAGACGCGTCCATCGTCATTCTCCGGCGGCGCGCCGATCGTCCAGTCCTTCGGCACGACAGCTGTCGTTCCGAAACGGGCGTTGCGATAAAGGCGCCAGCCTTCGGCATGGAGGGACGAGCCGGCGCAGAGCAGAGCCGCGACCGTCGCCGTCATTCGAAGAAGGCTCGCTCGCGATCGTTTCATCTGCTGCTCCCGTCAGTTTTTGGCGCCTTGCGCCTCACCCTCCTCCACATAACGCGGAAAGACGGGCGCAGGCGCAGGAAGCGGCGCGCCGGCCGTGAGCGCGTCCTTTTCGCCCGCATGGACGAAATCGCGCGCGCCGGGCGCGACGCCGAGCAGATCGAGCAGGCCCGAGGCCGCGGCCGGAATGAAAGGCTGCAGCGGAATGGCCAGCCGCCGCAGCGCTTCCGCCGTCACATAGAGGATCGTCTCCATGCGCTTAGGGTCGGTCTTCTTCTTCGCCCAGGGCTCCTCGCCGGCGAAATAGCGATTGGCGTCGCCGACGACGCGAAACAGCTCCGCCAGCGCCAGATGCGGCGCATAGACGTCCATCGCCTCGCGCGCCTTGCCCAGCGCGGCGGAGGCGTCGGCGAGCAGCGCGCGGTCGGCCTCGGTCAATTCGCCCGGCGTCGGGACGACGCCGCCGCAATTCTTGGCGATCATCGACAGTGAACGCTGCGCCAAATTGCCGAGGTCATTGGCGAGATCGGCGTTGATGCGGTTGACGATCGCCTCATGTGAATAATTGCCGTCCTGGCCGAAGGGAATCTCGCGCAGAAAGAAATAGCGCAGTTGATCGACGCCATAGCGCTGCGCGAGATCGATCGGATCGACGACATTGCCGACCGATTTCGACATTTTCTCGCCGCGGCTGAACAGAAAGCCGTGCACGACGATCTGCTCGGGCAGCGGAACGCCGGCCGACATCAGAAAGGCCGGCCAATAGATCGCGTGAAAGCGCGTGATGTCCTTGCCGATCACATGGGCGTTCGCGGGCCAGAAGCGGGCTCGATCCCCCTCCCCGGTCAAAAAGCCGGTCGCGGTGATGTAATTGGTGAGCGCGTCCACCCACACATACATCACATGCGGCGAATTGGTCTCCGGCTTCGCCGGCACGGGAATTCCCCAGTCGAAAGTGGTGCGGCTGATCGAGAGATCGGTGAGGCCGCGCTTCACGAAGGAGACGATCTCGTTTCTGTATTTCTCTGGCGTGATGAAATCGGGATGCGCCTCATAATGGGCGAGCAGTCTCTCCTGATAGGCCGAGAGTTTGAAGAACCAGCTCTCCTCCTCCACCCATTCGACCGGCGTGCCCGTGGGCGCGAGCTTCTTGCCCTCGACCTCGCTGATCTCGCTCTCGTCGTAATAGGCCTCGTCGCGAACCGAATACCAGCCGGAATATTTGGCGAGGTAGATTTCGCCCGCCGCCTCCATGCGCTTCCATATCTCGAGCGCCGCCTCGGCGTGGCGCGGCTGCGTCGTGCGCACGACATCGTCGGCGAGCGCGTTCAGCGTCTCGCCCATGGTCTGGAACTGGCCGGCGGTGCGGTCGGCGAGCTGCTGCGGGGTCAGCCCCTCGCGCTCGGCGGTGCGTTGCATCTTCTGGCCGTGCTCGTCCATTCCGGTCACGAACAGCACGTCGAAGCCGTCGAGCCGCTTGAAGCGCGCGAAAGCGTCGGTCGCGATGCGTTCATATGCATGACCGATATGCGGGGCGCCATTCGCGTAGGGAATGGCGGTGGTGATCATGAAGGTCGGACGTTCAGCCATGGGCAAGGGTCTAGCGCGCTTTGCCGCGGCGGGGAAGCGGAAGGCGTGCGGCGCAGCAAAATTCCTGACTAGATCGATTGCGCGAGCGCGGCCCGCCAATGTTCGAGCTTGCGATCGAAGCTCATGGCCGCATGGGCCGGGCTGGTCGAAGGCAAGACCATGCTGGGCGGCGCTGATGCAGCGAGCGCCGGCGCGACCATCCGGCGATAGAGATCGCCCGCCTTGCAGCCATTGAGGCAGACGAGGGCCGTCTGCGGATGCGTGACCAGAAAGCCGGCTATGTCATTGACGACGACGCTGGCGGTGTCGATTTTCTGGTCGAGGCTGCCCGGCCGCCGCCCTTGCGCGCAGACGTCCCACAAAGCGACGCCCCTCTCGGTCAGCCGCGCGAGACGCTCCTCATAGGGAAGCTCCGGCGCGGCGCCGAAGAGCAGCCCCATGATCGGCCAGAAGGCGTTGCGCGGCTGCGCGTAATATTGGACGCGCGCCAGCGAGACCTGCCCAGGCAGCGAGCCGAGGATCAGCACGCGCGCGTCGGCGCGGGAGACCGGCGGGAAGCCTTTCGATGTCGGTAGATCGTTCCCGATGCAAGCTTCAGCTAGAGAATTCAGTAACATCTTCGTCATATGGTCGATCATCCTCGAGATCACTCTATAGCTTTCATTCTAAAGGCGCCTCCAAACACCGGAACGGCGTCAGCTTCGGCGAGAAAACACGTTAGCATCCGGATTTATGCATGTTTCAATCACTTTCAGCGATTTGGAGCCACCCCGTCGGGCGCGTCGTCGTCGGTGCGGCCGCTGTCCTCATTCTGGTAAGCTGCATTTCCGTGCAGCTTGCGCCACGTCCACGCGTAAGGGTCGTCGCGACGCCATTCTCGACGACCGTCGAAATCGATCACCCGGACGCGCAGCAAAAGCGCCCGTCCGCGCCCGACCCCGCTCTCCTCGCGGTAGCGACCTCGGCGACGCCCGCGGATCTTGCAATTGGCGGCGACGCGTTGAGCCTATCGAAAGTTCTCGGCCGTCTGAGCGCCTCCGTCGCCGCTGTGTCCGAGCCTGCGCGCTATAATCACGCCCTTCATGTCGCTATCATCGACGCTCCTCCCGCTCCGATCGGTTCACCGACGCCGCGCATCACGCTCGATCTGAAGAACGCTGGCGATGCAGCAGTTCTGCTGATCGGAGAAGGCCCGACCATTTGGAGCTTGCGCAATGTCGACGCCAGCCAAAAGGGCAAGTTGGCGATAGAGGCGCCCGCCTCTTTCGATGTCGAGAACGCGCCTGCGGGTCTGCTCGCGGGATTTAAATCCGAAGCCTTCGGACACGGCGAAACAACCAGTTCCGGCGATTACGCTGCAGCGGCCAGCGCCGATCGCAACCGTCGATTCTGCTCAGCGCTACGGCGCTGGGCGTCGCTCTATCGACTTCCTTTCACTGAATTGGGCATTTGGATTTTGAAGAACCCGGCCGAGATCAAAGTCTCGAAGAACGGATTGTCGACGACTGACTGGCCTCAGAGCCGTGCAATGGACGCGCAGCGCAAATGTGACCCACGAGTCGAGCTGCGTCCATCGATCGAGTCGAACAGGAATATACGCTCCGTTCCGTTGAGCGGCATGCTGCGATGAAAATCACTCCTTGCTTTTGCTTCGACGCGCCTTCGAGCGTCGCGCCGGCGCTCGCGTCGGCCGAAAAGCCTCAAGCGCCTTTCGCCGCTTCTTCGAGATCGGCGAACACCTGCAGAATGAGCCCGCGCTTATCGAAATTGAACACTTCCGTCTCGCGCGCCGCTTCGCCTATGCGTTCCCAGGCGCGCGCGTAAGGGGCGAGGCTCGTCGCGCTCGCGCCTTCGCCCGCCTTGGTCCGCACTGTGGAATCGAGGAAGCGATAGAGCCCGCTCATGAAGGTCTCATAGGCCTGCTCATTGTCGCGTCCGGCGAGCCGGTCGGCGAGCGAATGAACGGCGAGCCAATCCACTTGCGGCAGGCGTGCGAACATCGCCCGCAGCGCCGTGTCGAAGGCGACCCCGTCGCCGTCCAAGAGGCGCAGCGCCTCACGCACGGAGCCTTCGGCCCCCGCCGCCGCGCCGGCGAGCGTCTCCTGTTTCGCCTCGGCCCAGGGCGCGCCCAGCGCCCTTATCGCGGCGATGACGTCGGCCTCGGCCAGAGGCGCGAGATTGAGCTTGCGGCAGCGCGAGCGGATGGTCGGCAGCACGCGGCCCGGCTGATGCGCGACGAGCAGGAACAGCGAGCGCGCCGGCGGCTCTTCGATCAGCTTGAGCAGCGCATTGGCGCTGGAGCGGTTGAGATCGTCGACGCTGTCCACGATGGCGACGCGCCAGCCGCCTTCGCCCGAACTCTGCTGGAAGAGATGAATGAGCCTGCGGACATCCTCGATGCGGATTTCCGTGAAATGCTTCTTGGTCTTCTCGTTCCACTCGCGCCGCAGCAAAAAAAGATCGGGCAGCGCCAGCGCCGCCATGCGCCGGCTGACGCTCGCCTCCTCGGCGATGAAGAGCGATTCTGCGCTCGCGGCTTCCGGCCTCGAAGCGTCGGGGTGGGCGAGCAGAAAGCGCGCGAGGCGCCAGGCCAGCGTCGCCTTGCCGATCCCTTCCGGCCCGCCGATGAGTATGGCCTGAGGCAGCTTGCCGCGCCGAAAGCCGTCGAGCAGCTCGCTCTCGGCGGCTTCGTGGCCGAATAGCGCGAAGGTCTCGCGTGGATGCGGGAGATCGGCGAAACGATCGCTTTCGGGCGGAGCCTCGACGTCGCGCTTCACGCCACCACGCTCTTCAACGGAATGACGATCTCGGGCCGAAAAAAGCGCGCTTCGATGACATGCCAAATGGCCTCGGCCACTTCCTGCTCCGGCGCCAGCGCGTCGACGACGCAGCAGCGGCCGGGCTCGCTCGCGGCTATGTCGAGATAGGCTTGGCGCAGTCCGCGATGAAACTCCAGCCCCTCGCGCTCGAAACGGTCCGCCGCCACGTCCGGCGCGCGCCGCCGATGCGCGCGCTCGAGGCCGATCTCGGGCGGCAGATCGAGGATCACCGTCAAATCGGGAACGGAGCCCATCAGCGCGACGCGCTCGAGCAGAGCGATCAGCCGGGGATCGACGCCGCCGCGCGCGCCCTGATAGGCGCGCGTCGAATCGGCGAAACGGTCGCAAATGACCCAGGCGCCGCGGGCCAGCGCCGGCTTGATCAGCCGATCGAGATGATCGATGCGCGCGGCGGAGAACAAGATCGCCTCGCCGAGCGGGCCGAGCGAAGCCGCCTTGCCGCCGAGCAGCGCCTCGCGCAGCACTTCGGCATGGGGCGAGCCGCCGGGCTCGCGCGTCGCGATCGCCTCCACGCCCCTTTGCGCGAGGCGTTCCTGCAAGCGGCGCATCTGCGTCGACTTGCCGGCCCCCTCGCCGCCCTCGAGCGTGATGAACTTGCCGGGGCGGCCCTTGTCCTGCCCACGCGCCGGGCCGAGCGGCGGCTCTGCGCTCATTGCTTCTTCGACAGCTTGTTGTGAATGGCGCCCGCGGCATATTCATAGGCCGCGTCGAAGGCGCGGCTCGCCAGCGAACCTTTTTCGACGGTCTCTGCGGCCTCAAGCGGCTGCTCCAGCACGACCGTCGAGCCGCGGCGGACCTCGAGCTTGGCGACCTTGGTCCCCGCCTCGATCGGCGCGATCAGCGGCCCCTCATAGACGATCTTGCCGGAGAGCTTCTCAGAGCCGCCGCGCTGCAGCAGCACCTTGATGTCGTTCGGAGAGGTCAGCGGCACGGTCCCGGCCGTCCCGCCATAGACCTGCGCCGTGCCGACGGTCTCGCCCGCCTTGAACAGCGCTTTCTCCTCGAAATTGCGGAAGCCCCATTGCAGCAGCTTGCGTGCTTCTTCGGCGCGGTCCTTGGCCGTGCGCAGCCCATAGACGGCGACGATGAGACGGCGATCGTCCTGCACGGCGGAGCCCACCATGCCGAATCCGGAATCGTCTATATTGCCGGTCTTGAGCCCATCCGCGCCGAGGCTCATGGTGAGCAGCGGATTGCGGTTCTGCTGCTTGATCTTGTTCCAGGTGAACTCTTTCTCGCCGAAATAGCGATAGAGGTCGGGATAGGTCTTGATGACATGCGCCGAGAGCTGAACCATCTCGCGCGGCGTCACCTTCTGGTCGGGCCCGGCCTTCCCCCATGGATTGCCGAAAACGGACTTCGTCAGGCCGAGTTCGGAGGCGCGCTTGTTCATGCGGCCGACGAACGCCTCTTCCGATCCCGCGACGCCCTCGGCGAGCGTGATCGCGGCGTCATTGCCGGAGTCGATCACGAGACCGCGGATCAGATCCTCGACTCGCGGCCGGCTGTTGACCGCGAGGAACATGGCCGAGCCGCCGGCGGGCGCGCCGCCGCTGCGCCAGGCGTGCTCCGAGACGGAGAATTCGTCGTCGAGCTTCAGCCGCCCCTCGGCGATCTCGCGGAACACGATTTCGGCGGTCATGATCTTCACAGTGGAGGCCGGCGTCACATAGTCGTCGGCGCCCTTTTCGAGCAGCACTGTTCTGGTTCCCGCATCGACGAGAATGGCGTGCGGGGCGCTGGTCTGGAAGCCTTGAGCCAAGGCCGCCGCCGGCGCGATGGCGAGAGCCGCCGCGACAAAGCCGAGGCGGATGAGGGATTTGGGAAGGGAGACAGGCACGCGTCTTTCGCCTTCGTTCGAAACGCCGTCGGAGCGCGTCGACGGCCCCACGCAATGAGTTCCGCTAAAATGTGGCGCGTCGGGCGGCAGAAAGCAACGGCCTCGCGCGACGCTCGGACGGCGCCCGCGGCATCGAGGTTAATTGAGCGCTTGCCTCAGCCGGACATTGCGCGAGGAAGCGGTCCCGAGATCGAAGGGACGCGACGGCGGCAAGGGCGCGCTCTTGGCCATGGCCAAGGCTTTGGAAGAAATAGGAGTCGGAATGGTCGAGACCGGCTCCTTCTCGACGGCGCGCGGCTCGGCGCGCCGTGGGCTCTCGATGTCGATCGCCTCGGCGCGAGTGGCGATCTCTTCTTCTCGCGGTTCGGCGCGGGACAGGGTCGCGCGCTCCGGCTGCGTCTCCTCCGCGCGCTCGAGCCGAGCGACGCGGGCCGGCGGCTCGCGCAGATTGGTCGCGACCATGATCGGCGCGCCGCCCGGCAGCGTCGCCGGCCGGCCGTCCTCGCGCAGCGTGGCGAGCAGCTTGGCGTCGTCCGATCCGGCGAGTGCGGCGCGGCCGACATAATCGACCTTCACATGCGCCGTGCCGACGCGGTAGAATTCCAGCGCCTCGGCGACTCGCCGCGACACATCCATCACGCGCCCGCCATGATAGGGGCCGCGATCGTTGACGCGCACGATCATGGAGCGGTGATTGCGCAGATTGGTGATGCGCGCATAGCTCGGCAGCGGCAGAGTGGGATGGGCGGCGCTGATCGAGGCGCTGTCGAACACTTCGCCATTCGCCGTCTTGCGTCCGTGGAAATCGGACCCGTACCAGGAGGCGAGGCCGGTCGCCGAATAGGCCTTCTCGCTCGGATAATAGGTCTTGCCGGCGATCTGATAGGGCTTGCCGACCATATAATAGCCGCCGCCGCGCGGCACCTCCTCGCCATCGGCGACGACGCGCGGGCTCGGCGCCACGCCATAGCGCGGGTCGATCTGCGCGCGCGCGACCTTCTGAACGGCGGGCGGGGCGGAAGAGCACCCGGCCAGCGCGCAAAGGCCGAGAAGCGCGATGGAAATGCGAAAGTCCGGCAGTCTCGATCTCATGTCAGGCGCGCATTCGCTCGAAATGGGGGGACGGCTCGCTTCCAACGCTCGACCTGCGGAACGACGCCGGCGGCGGGCTCCGAAAACCTCGAATTGGCGCGACCGCACGCCTCAATGTCTCGCGCCCGACTTACTCGAGAGTTAACGCGTCGCGCGCTCCCTCTCCCGCATCCTCGAGCTTTGCAATGAGAGAGGCAGATTGCGACCAAATTGCGGCATATGCGGCGTTCGACGCCGCAATTGTCCTGCGATCTCCAGGCGTAGCGCGGTGTTCACCATGTTTCGCGATCCGGCCGGGCGAGATCGGCTATCCGCGTCTCCACGCGCTCGGAGCCGCGAAACACATTGGCTCCGAGTCGGGCGGCGACATGCAGAAGCCGACCGCGTCCGTCGAGCAGAGCGTCGCCGATCGGCGTTCCCACGGCGCGAAAGGCGATGGCGTCGAGCCGCGCCCCGTCGCCCGATTGCAGCCGCGCCCGCACATGGGAGGAGCCGACCACCGCCGAATCGACGATGCGCTGGTCGGGAAAAACGAAGAGCGGCTCGGGATTGCCGGCGCCGAAGGGCCCCGCCCGCTCGAGCCCGCGGATGAAATCGACGCTCGCGCCGCGCGCCGTCAGCGCGCCGTCGACGAGCAGCGCATCGACGTCGCGCGCGCGCGCGACGTCATCCTCGAGCGCGTCGTTCATAAAGGCGCGGAAGGAGTCGATTCGATCGCGCGCCAGCGTGACGCCGGCCGCCATCGCGTGACCGCCGCCCTTTTGCAAAAGGCCCTCGTCGACGGCCATACGCACCGTGCGGCCGAGATCGACGCCGCTCGAGCCTCTGCCTGAGCCTGAGCAGACTTCCCCTGTCTTCGCAATGACAAAGGCGGGAATCTTGAACTTGTCCTTGAGCCGTGAGGCGACGATTCCGACGATGCCCGGATGCCATCCCTCACCCGCGACCACGAGGCAGGAGAGATGGTTGGAGCGCATCATTTGTCGATCCGCCTCGGCCTCCGCCTCTTCCAGAGTGGCCTTCTCCAGCGCCTGCCGCTCGACATTCAGCCGGTCGAGCTCGGCGGCGATGCGAGCCGCCTCGATGGGATCGCGCAGCGTCAGCAGCCGCGCCCCCAGCGCCGCGTCGCCGATGCGTCCGCCGGCGTTTATGCGAGGGCCCAGAACGAAGCCGAGATGATAGGCGCGCGGCGGCCCGTCCACCCGGGCGGCGTCCAGCAGCGCCGAAAGGCCGATGCGCGCGCGGCCCCGCATGACCGCGAGGCCCTTCGCCACAAAGGCGCGGTTGAGGCCGTGCAGACGCGCGACGTCTGCGATCGTGGCCAGGGCCACGAGATCGAGCCCCGCGAGGAGATCGGGCTGCGGCCGGGCGTCGGTCCAATGTCCGCGCCGGCGTAGCTCGCGGGCCAGCGCCGCCAACGTCATGAAGGCGACCCCGGCCGCGCAGAGATGGCCGAGACCGGAGAGGTCGTCGGCGCGGTTGGGGTTGACGACGATCGCCTCGGGAAGCAGCTCGGGCGCCTGATGATGGTCGACGACGATGACGTCGAGACCCGACGCGCGGGCCGAGGCGAGGGCGGCGTGGCTCGTCGTGCCGCAGTCGAGCGTCACCAGAAGGTTCGCCCCCCTCGCCCGTAGATCGGCGATCGCTTCGACGTTGGGGCCGTAGCCTTCCAGAATGCGGTCGGGAATGTGCAGGAAGGGTCGCGGGCAGCCGGCCGCCTCCAGAAATTCGGCGAAGAGGGCCGAAGAGGCCGCGCCGTCGACGTCATAGTCGCCGAACAGGGCGATCT
This sequence comes from Methylosinus sp. RM1, assembly GCF_011378635.1. Lineage (NCBI taxonomy): Bacteria > Pseudomonadati > Pseudomonadota > Alphaproteobacteria > Hyphomicrobiales > Methylocystaceae > Methylosinus > Methylosinus sp. RM1. The sequence goes on along the minus strand of NZ_WOVC01000006.1, from coordinate 122,602 downwards.
GCTCGCCCGCCTCGACGGCGCGGGCGAGGCGCTCGACCGCCGCATCCATTTCCTGCAGGACGAGCGGATCGGGCATTAGTTCGCGCAATGTGGGGGCGAGAAAGGTCGCCGCTGTCTCCTGGGTGATCCCCCGCCCGGCCAGCACGCGGGAGAGAAGATCGCCATGGCCGTGGAGTTGGGCGATGGCGCTCGCCTGGGCCTCCTCCTGCGGCCGCAGCCGCGCGCGCCAGACGCGCCCCGAAACGGAGCGCTCGACGCCGAGGAAAGGCGGCCGGTCGTTTCCGGCGATTTTGTCCAGCATCGAGACTCGGGAGACGAGAGGGAATCGTCTGCTGAGCATCGCCGCGGCCATGCGGCCGGTCAATGAGACAAGGCGCGCCGCGCCCGCCGATCCCCCGAAAATCCGCTGTGTCCCTCTCCTCGCCATTCAGCGATCGGCCGGGATGTCCCGTGCGGAGGTCGTCCGATGAAAAGGCCGCCGCTGCCGATGACCGCCACGCGCCACGCCGCTCCCGCCATTCGCGCTCCTCGGCGTCAGGGCGCGTCGCCCGCGACGGGCGGGCGCCATCGCTGCGGCTCGGGACCGCGCAAGGTTCTGAAGAGGCTCGATAGGATGAGCAGCAGCAGCAGGCCGCCGGAGAGGCCCGCGGGAAGCGCCCAATCGCGATTGAGCTCGAGCCAGCTCGGCGGCCGGATCGATGGCGGCGACGGCGGCGACGACGGCGGCGCGTGAGAAGAGGCGGCCGTCTCCCGCTGCAGCGCGACGAAGGTCTCGTAGATCGGCCGGACAGCGAATTTCGGCGGTGGCGGCGGCGGAGGGACATAGGCGACCAGCGATTCCCCGCCGCGCTCGTCGGTCGCGAGCTTCGTCGAGACGAGCTCGGCGCGGGTCAGCCAGCGCATACTCTCGGGCGGGGCGGTCATCATCAGATCGACGACCTCCTTGGTCTCGCCCATTTCCGCGAGATAGCGGCGCACGCGCCGATAGGTCTCGGGCGTCGGTTTCGAGCGGCCGATGTGGCGAACGAAATTCTTCTCGCCGACGAAGACTTTTTCTTTCGAGACCACGCGTCCGCCCTTGGTGAGCGTGCGGATCCGGTAATAGCGCATCGTCTGGGTGACCGTCGTCTCCGGCACGACGATCTCATGAAGTCCGACGAGCGCGGTCGGCCCGACGTAGCGCCGCGTTCCGGCGGCGAGGATCAGCGTGCAGGCGGAGGCGCAGCTCGCTTGGAGGCTGCGCGCGAACCCCCTGGCGCGCGGCGGCTCGGGCTTTTTGATTTTTCCACGCGCCGGTTCGGCGGCCGTCGGCGCGGCTTCGGCGAGGAATTCCGTGCGCGCGACCGCGACCTGGAATCCTTTCTGGCGCAAGAGCCGGCCGATCGCTATGGCGGAATCGACGTCGCCGCCGCCCGAATGAATGAGGATCGGCGGCTTGCGCGGCTCGGCGGCGTCGATCGCCGCGCGGAACAGCGCCGGCGACTGCTTCCCGATCCGCCCTTCCGCGGCGATCCATTCTTCACAATTCGGCTCACAGCCCGGATAGGCGCCGCGCACGATGGTCACGCGCATCGGCGGTCCGTCTGGGCGCGGAGCGGAGGCGGGCTCGCGGGTGGGCGCGGCGGCGGCCGGCGCGCAGAGCGCGAGCGCGGAGATCATAATCCATGAACGGCTGAAATACATAGGCGAGGAAACCTTTCGAGCGCGACGGCCCGTCGTGACCGCTCGCGGCGGGCGAGCCGGAAATGTCCCGGCTCGTCTGCATCGCGCGCACGCGCGAACCATGACGCGAAAAATGCGCCGTCCCCCCGGATTTCGCAAGACGCCGGGAAGTCGCTCCCAGACCACGGCCCGGCTCGCTACGATCCCCGAATGATGGATACGATTCGCTTGACGGCCGGCTCTCTCGACGTCGCCGAAATCTCATTGGTCGGCTCCGAGCTCCGCTCCTGGAGCGCGGGCGGCGTCGAGGCGATCTGGACGCCGCAGCCCTCCGTTTGGCCGCAGACCGCGCCGCTGCTCTTTCCTGTGGTCGGCTGGACGCGGGACGGGCGTGCGCGGGTCGACGGAGAGACGTTCCCGCTCGGCCTGCACGGCTTCGCGCGGAGAAAGCGCTTCGCCCTTCTCGAGCGGAGCGCGGACGAGGCGCGCCTCGTCCTCGAGGAGGACGAGGACACGCGTTCTCTCTATCCTTTCGCCTTTCGCCTCGAGGCGCATTTCGCGCTGCGCCCGGGCGAGCTGCGCGTCTCCCTCGCCGCCGCCAATCGGGACGCGCGGCCCCTGCCCTACGCCTGCGGGCTGCATCCGGGCTTCCGCTGGCCGCTCGACGGCTCCCCCTTCCCGCACGCCATCCATTTCGATCGGGAGGAAAACCGCGAGGTCCCGGTCATCGCGCCGGGCGGGCTGTTCTCGGACCGACGTCGCGCGATTCCGCTCGCCGGAAAGAGGCTGCCGCTCTCGGCGGCGCTCCTCGAGAAAGAGGCGCTGTGCTTTCTGGGCGCCGCGAGCCGCCGTCTCCTTTACGACAATGGCGACGGGCTCGTTCTCGCGATCGAGCTCCAGGATTTTCCTCATATCGCGCTCTGGTCGCTGCCGCCGGCGCCATTTCTCTGCATCGAGGCCTGGACAGGCCATGGCGACCCGGAGGATTTTTCCGGCGATCTCTACGAGAAGCCGTCGATGCGGATTCTCGCGCCCGGCGAGAGCGCCGTCCACGCCGCGACCTTTCGCCTCTCGCGTGGCGAGCCGCCTCGCGAGGAATAATCCTTGCTTCCTCTATCTCCATAGGCTAGCGCGAATTCTGAGCGCTCAAAGGACGGGTCCGACATGAAATTCGCCGCCAATGTCATCGAAGCGATCGGCAATACTCCGCTCATCGAATTGAAGGCGGCGTCCAAGGCCACCGGCTGCCGCATTCTCGGCAAGGCCGAATTCATGAATCCGGGCGGCTCGGTGAAGGACCGCGCCGCACTCTCCATCGTCCAGGCCGCCATAGCGGAAGGCTCGCTGAAGCCGGGCGGAACCATCGTCGAGGGCACGGCCGGCAATACCGGCATCGGCCTCGCGCTGGTCGCCAATGCGCTGGGTTTCCGCACCGTCATCGTCATCCCGGAGACGCAGAGCCAGGAGAAGAAGGACACGCTGCGCCTTCAAGGCGCGCAGCTGGTCGAGGTGCCGGCCGTCCCCTACGCCAATCCCAATAATTATGTGAAGCTCTCCGGCCGCCTCGCGGAGCGGTTGGCGAAGGAGACGCCGGAAGGGGCGATCTGGGCCAATCAATTCGACAATGTGGCCAATCGCGACGCCCATATTCGCGGCACCGGGCCGGAGATTTTCGCCGAGACGGAGGGTGAGATCGACGGTTTCGTCTGCGCGGTGGGCACGGGCGGCACGCTCGCCGGCATCGGCATTGCGCTGAAGGAGCGCAAGCCTTCCGTGAAAATCGCCATCGCCGACCCGCTCGGCGCGGCGCTCTATTCCTATTATACGACCGGCGAGCTGAAGGCCTCGGGCTCCTCCATCACCGAGGGCATCGGCCAAGGCCGCATCACCGCCAATCTCGAGGGCGCGCCGATCGATCTCGCCTATCAGATCCCGGACACGGAGGCGCTGCCCATTCTCTTCGATCTCGCCGAGAATGAAGGCCTGCTGCTCGGCGGCTCCTCGGGCGTCAATGTCGCGGGCGCGATCCGCCTCGCCAAGGAGCTGGGGCCGGGCCATACGATCGTGACCATCCTCGCCGATCTCGGCACGCGCTACGCCTCCAAGCTCTATAATCTCGATTTCCTACGCGGGCAGAATCTGCCGACGCCGGCCTGGCTCGAGCGGACGGGGACGATCGATCCGGGGTTTGTGTGAGGGAGCACGACGAGATTCATCGAGCAATTTCGAGCGTGACGTGCATGATGGGATGTTCTTCACGGATCGTTCGAGGGCTTGCGCATGAGCGAGGCCGACACACAAAAGACACTCGACGCAGCCGACCGTAGATTATTCATCGGCGCCGCGAGCTTCGGTTTTCTATTGCTGCTGACGATCAGTCTTTGCATTCTCGGGATCGGGCAGGTTTTTCGCTTGGTCTATGTGAGTGATAGCAACATGGAGCCGAGCGTCCAGCGCGGCGGGTTCGTCACGCTCGAGCGGCTCGCCTACGGGATCAGTCGTTATAGTCATGATTGGGATCACGCGCCGCGATGGGGCAGATGGCCGAACCTTCGGCCCATCCGAGGCGATGCGGTGATGTTCTTGACCGATGGCGGACAAGAGCGAATGTCGCGGGTTATCGGACTGCCGGACGACCGCGTGCGGCTCGAACGCAACGAGCTGTGGATCAATGACGCGATCGTGCCGCGACAAGTCGTCGGCCGTCCGGTGCGCATATATCCGGAAGCGAGCCGCTATCTCCTCGTCGCGGTCGCCGAGCAATTGCCCGAGGGACGTTACTTTTGGCATTTCGAAGCGGTCGATGGCCAGGGGGAGCCGCTCGAGACGCCCTGGGGACGGACGCGGCAGTATGTCGTCCCGCCGGGTCATGTTTTCGTAATGGGCGACAATCGCGACAACTCCGCCGATTCCCGGCAGACGAGGATGGAAGGCGGCGTCGGCTTCGTGCCGATCGACAGGATTCTCGGCCGCATCAAGACTTACTATGAGCGCTGAGGCGGCAGGCTCGCCACTATGCGCTCGGCCTGCTCGACATCCTCCGGCCGGTTGACGTTGAAGAACGGATCATAGGGCGCATCGCTCCAATCCACCTGCGTATTGGCGTAGCGCTCGATGAAGCCCGACACCTTGCGCAAATCCTCCTTCACCAGCGCATGACGCAGCGGCTCGCGCAGCGCCACCGGCCATAGAGCGACGGCGTGATGCACGCGGTCGGCCGATTTGGCGACGGCGATCTCCGCCTTCGCCGCGGCGCGCGCGCTGGCGAGCCGCGCCGCGAGATCGAGCGGAACGAAAGGCGTATCCGCCGGAACGCTCAGCATGAGCGGAACATCCGGGAAATTGGCGGCGACATGGTCGAGCCCGGCGAGCACCCCAGCGAGCGGCCCCGCGAAACCCTCCACCTCGTCCGGCACGATCGGCAGATGAAAGGCGGCATAGCGCGCCGGATCGCCATTGGCGTTGAGCGCGAGGCGCAGGCATTGGGGCGCGAGCCGGCGCACGACATGCTCGAGGATGGGCGCGCCGCCGACCTCGATCAGTGGCTTGGCGACGCCGCCCATGCGCCGCGCTTGGCCGCCGGCCAGAATGAGTCCGAAACAGCGTGTCATCTTCCCCTCGCCCGCGGTTCCTCTCAGAACCTATACCATAGGGCGCCGAGCAGGCCGCGCTCGGCCGAATCATTGACGCCGCGCAGCGAGGCGCGGACGCCGAGTTGCACGGCGATCTCGCTTGTGACGTCGCAAACCGCGCTCACCTGAGCTTTTTGCGAGGACATGAAAGGCGCCGATCCGCTCCAGGGAGAAAAGGAGAGAAAGCTCTGCGCCAGCAGCAGCACGCCATCGACGGGCCGAAGGCCGAAGGTCGTCTCGCCGCGCAGCTCGTCGCCGCTCTGGCCGAGAGAGCGATAGCCGAGCTGCATGTCGCCGAAGCCGGACAGACCGAAAATCTCGACAGGCCAGCCCAATTGCAGACGTACATCCTCCTGCAATCGCCGCTTCATATCGAGATAGGTCTGCGCGGCGGGCGTCGCCGCGCGCAGGCTCCCTTGCACGGAGAGAATGGTCGCGCCCCATTCGAGCAGCCGCAGGCGGGCGCCGATCCAGCCTGCGCCGAGCCCCTCGTAACGTGCGCCGCCGCCGAGGCCGGGCGGCAGATAGAGCGGCGCGCCGGCGATCGCTTCGGCCGTCAGATATTGCAATTGCTCGAGCTGGCGCTGCTCGTTCGCGCCGCGGAAGCGCATGTAGCTCGACTCTGCGACGAAGGTGATTTCGTCGATGAGGCCATATTCGACATAGGCCTGCGTCTCGAATTTGGCATAGGAGGGCGCGGCGACGAGCTTGCCGCGCGAGTCATAGGCCTTATGGGCGTCGGCGAAGCTCGTCGAGAGGATGATGATCCCCTCGCCCGGCTTTTGCAGAAACGCGCCGGCGCGGCACGCCGTCGATTGTAGAAACGACAGCGCCGCGACACAGGAGCAGATACGCGCCCATGAACTCATGAAGAAAACGCCGCATCGAGGCCCGAACACAAGCTGCCGATCGAGCTACGAAACGCTAAAATGAAATCAATTTGTCCACAAGCGTCCGCGCCGCGGACGCCGATTCATGGTGAAAAGATACGCTTCAGGCGGAGAAGCTCTTTCCGCGCCAAGTGACGCTCTCGAGCTTCAACTCGCCCTTGGACTCGAAGGCGTCGGGACGCAGCCTGAGCTCGCCGTCGATCATCTCCAAGCCGAGCAGCCCATAGGCGGCGGACAGCATTCGCGCGGCGGCGCCCGTGTACCAGCTCCAGCCGCCGCGGCCTTCATAGCCCTCGCCCTCATAGACGTCGGCCGGCTGCTGATGCGGCGCGAGGCCGTAAATATCGGCCTGCTTCGGCGTCGTGAGGCGCGACAACGGCGAGATGGCGAACCATGCGTCCCACGCGCGCGCGAACAGCGCGTCGGATTCTGCGTGATCGCCACGCGCGGCGGCCTCCAGCGCGAGGCGCGTCAGCGCGTCGATCAGCCAGGAGACGCCATGCGAATATTGGCCGCCATTCTCGCGCACGCCCGGCGGATATTCGGCGCTGCGGCCTGGATAGGGACGCGAGTTCTCGTCGAAGAAAGGCGTCACCAGCAATATGCGATCCGGCCGCGCGAGCGCCGCCAGCGCATTGTCGAGCGTCTCCTTGCCGCGCGCGAAATCCACCGCGCCAGAGAGGATCGGCCAGGAGGCGGTCATGGCGCTCATCGGCGCGACCTCGCTTCCATCATCCGCATAGGCGCGCAGAAAGCGATCGCCGCGCCAGCAGGAATCGAGCGCGGCGCGTAGCGCCTCGGCGCGCGCGCGATAGCGGGCCGCCCTTTCGGCGTCGCCGCGCGCCTCGAACAAAGGCGCGATATCGGCCAGAATTCCATGCAGGAAGAAGCCGACCCAAACGCTCTCGCCGCGTCCCTGCGCACCGAGCAGATTGAGGCCGTCGTCCCAATCGCCCGTGCCCATCAACGGCAGGCCATGGGCGCCGAAGCGATCCAGCGAATAGTCGATGGCCCGCGCGCAATGGCCGAGCAACGTGTCCTTGTCGCGCGAGGTCAGCGGCACGCTGGCGTTTCCTTCCCGGTCGGGCGGCGTCGGCTCCGCCTCGAGGAAAGGCTCGATCGCGTCGAGAATGGCGTCGTCGCCGGTTCCCTTCACATAGCGGACCGTCAGATAAGGCAGCCACAGATGCGGGTCGGAGGCATGGGTGCGGTCGGCGATGCCGCAGCCGCCGTCCGGCGCGTCATGCCACCATTTCACCGCATCGCCCTCGATGAACTGATGCGCGGCGTGCTTCAAAATCTGCGCGCGGGCGAGCTCCGGCGCGAGATGGATGAGCGGCAGCACGTCTTGCAGCTGGTCGCGATAGCCGGTCGCGCCCGAGCGCTGCGCCGGGCCGGAGCGGCCCCAGAGCCGCGAGACGAGCAGCTGATAGGGTAGCCAGTCGTTCACCAGCCGGTCGAATTCCGGCCGATTGGTCTTCACGCGCAGCACGCTGAGGCGCTGCTCCCAATCGCGCTTGGTCTCTTCCAGCGCGCGTGTGGCGTAAGCCGGATCGCTGGCGAGCGTGGCGAGAATCTTGGAGCTTTCGAGCGTCGGCGTCTGCCCCAGGGCGACGACGACGAGCGACTCGCCATTGGCGGGAACGTCGATCGCGCCGGAAAAGCTCGCGACCTTGCGCTGATGCTCCGGCGCGCCGGCGTCGGGATGGCCGTGCTCGACCATATAGGGAAGCGCCGGATCGCGGCTCTCATGGCCGAGGAAGCGCCGCCGCGAGGTCTCGGCGAATTCCGCCGGAACCGAGGTGGAGACGAAGGCCCAGCCCTGGACGAAATTATTATCGGGATTGCGGAAGTAGAGCGCGCGCTCATTCTCGCCCGCGACAGCCTCGACGCGGCCGAGGCTTTCGTTCGGCGTCTCGGCGAGGACGATCTCCATCGCCGGGGTGATCTGCAGCAGACGCTCGTGATCGCGGCCGTTGATAATGCGCAGCAGCTTGATTTCGACCGGCTGGTCCGGCGGGACGAAGACGGTCAGCTCGAGCTCGAGAGCGTCGCGGCTCGAGCGATAGATTGCATAGCCGAGGCCGTACTCGACCTCATGCTCGGCGTCGCGTCGGCGCAGCGGGGCGAAGGTCGCCGAATGCGCGTCCTGACGGGCGAGGTCATAGACATAAATGGCCTGGCCCGCCGGCGTCATGCGGCCCTCGCCCATGCGGAAGGGGGTCAGGCTGTTGAGCCGCGAATTGCCGTGGAAGGAATAAATGTCGCCATGATTGCCGAGCACCGCGCCCTGCCCCACCGCATTGGCGATCACATGGGCGTAGAGCCGCGGCGTGTCGGGACGTAGCGTCAGGCTGCGGCCGTCCTCGGCGAAGGCGTAGCGATGCTCGGCCGGCGCCGGTGGGTGCAGCAGCGCGCGCTTGCGCGCTAGCGCCGTTTCCACGCTCGCGAAATCGAAGTCGCGGGAGAGATGCTCGGCGATCATGCGCGTCGCCGCGCCAATGTCGCGCGCCCAGCCGTCGACGATGACGATCTCCGCCGCGCCGCCGGCCGCGATCTCCAGCTCAGCGCGCAGGCTGGCGATCGGCTCGAAGCCGAACAGCAAGCCTTCGTCGGACGGATCGCGCGGCTTGTCGCCGTCGCGCAAACTGTCGGGCGCGCCGGCGGCGCCGAGGCCGTAGAAACGCGCCTTCACATCCTCATAGCCGATGAGGCGAAGCCGCGTTCCTTCGCTGGCGCCGATCGCATGGAAGCCGACCTCGGGCGAGAGGCGCCGATCGACGTCGCGGCGCGCGCCGCCCTTCAGCAGGCGGTTCTGCGCGATGATCGCATTCAGCCCGCCGACGAACCATGTGCCGATGTGAATGGCGTTATAGGCGGCGTCGCGCTGCTCGACGCCGGTCTCGTTCAGCACCCATTCGCGCAGCGTCGCGAGCGTGATCTTGCGCGGGCGCTGCTCGAGATCGACGAGGCGCAGCCGCGTGATCTCCACGGCCTCGTCGGGCGCGAGCAAAATCTTCGCTTCTATGGCGAAGCCGCCCTGCTCCGTCAGGAAATAGAGGAAAGTGCAGCCCTCGCTCTCCAGCGAGACCTTCTCGCAGCGAACGCAGGTCGGCGCTGAGCCGAGCGACCAGAGATCGCGGCCCTCCTCGCGGAAGAACAGAAAGCGTCCGCGCGGATGGGCGTGATCGTCCGGCCGGCGGGTGAGATCGATCGGCGGGCCGCCGCGGGCGACGCCCTCGACGCGCATAGCGCCCTGGCCATCCTCGAACCATTGGCTGGTGACGAGGCCATTGGTCAGCTCGAAGGGCTTGGAGCCGGGCGCGCCGCCGGCGCCGGTGATGCCTTCCAGCGGCAGCTTGCCGGCCTTGGCGAGCTGGATCAGCAGGAAGATCACGAGCGCGATGGAGAGCGCGCCCGCATAGGCCATATAGCCGCCCATGAGATAGGAATAGGACGGCGGCCTCAGATGCGTCATGCGCTCGGCCGCGCTCCAGGCCTGATCCCATTCGGCGCCGCGCGGAATGTAGAAGGGCAGCAGCAGCGGCGCCCAGGTCGCGAAGCGGCGCAGGCCTTCCGGAATGGCGCGGCTCTTCTGCGCCTTGCCGATGAAGCGCGCGGCCTTCTCGTCGGCGACATCGCCGCCGACGAAGGAGAGGTTCACCAAGGTCGCGACGCGCAGACCCATATGGTCGAACCAGATCAGCACGCGGATCGCGTCATAGGCGAGCAGAGCCGTGAAAATATCGAGGCTCCAGGCGCGGAAATCCTGGTCCGGCAGCGCGTGATTCATCCATATGGCGACGCCGGTGCGGATGAGGCCGTCCTGATTGTACCAAGCGGGATCGGGCGAAGCCTTCAGGAAGGAATAGATGACCGGCGCCATCCATAGGCCCCAGCGCAGCACGCGCACCGCATTCTCGACCAGCATGTCGAGACCTTCCCAGCTCGCGAGCTGGCGCAAAGGCGCGAGGCTGCGGCGCACCAGCGCCGTCAGGAAAAAGAGATTGATCGAGAACAAGGGTGCGGCGAACACCCATTGAATGACGCCCGACAGCGACTCGTCGAAGAAGAGGCGAACGCCGCCATCGACGAAGCCGAGATTTGTCGCGCCCCATTTGGAGAACAGCGGGCGGATCACATAATCGGCGACCGGCCGTCCGTCGGCGGCGTAGCTCAGCGAGATATAGGCGAAGAATTTCTTGGTGATCGTCGAGAGCTGCTCGGCGTCGAGATACCAGGCCACCGCCCCGCCGACGAGACCGCCGAGGAGCGCGCCGAGCGCATAGACGCGCCAGCTGCGCAAATGCTGGCGGCGCTTCTGCTGAAGCGCGTAGAGATCGAAGCCCATGTCGACGCCGGCATAGGCGAGAATCCCCGCCCCGGCGCCGAAGAGGAAACGCGCGCCGCCGTCCTCGCCCGGCAGGCCGAAGAGCAGCGCGAGACCGACCGCCGCGCCGGCGACGAGGCCGCGCGGGAAATTGGCGATCCGCTCATATTCATGCCGCAGCCTTGCGTAGAAGGGCGGCGTCGAATCCGTGCTTTCGACGATGGCGCGCAGCAGCGGGAAGGTCGCGGCGCCGATGAGCGCGCCGCCGACCGGCCCCGCCGCGACGAGAAATCCGAGCGCCGGCGGGAAGCTCACGATCAGCCCGGCGACCAGCAGCAGCGCCATGAAGACGAAGCCATAGACGGCGCCCTTGGCGGCGCCCGTCTTCCAATCATTGAGCACGATGACGGGCAGAGACGGCGTCCCGCGCAGCATTCCCGCCATGGCCTGGGTGACGAGATAGGTCTCGCCCCAAAGGCCCGCCTGCGCGGCAGCGGCGAGCAGCGCTGCGACGATGATGGCGACCGGCGCCGGCAAAAAGGCGACATGCGGATGCGCGCCGAGGCTGGCAATCTCCGGCGTGACGGCGGCGATCAGCGCGGCGAGGAACAGCACGCCATGCGGGCGCCATTGCTGCGGCAGATAGCGGCCGAGGGCCAGCGGCGCGCCGACGATGACCGCCTCGTTCAAGAGAAAAACAATGAGCGTCCGCGCCGCGACGACGCGCGCCGTCTGCGGAACATCGAGGCCGAGGAAGAGCAGTCCGCCCAATTCGCCGATGACCCGTGAGCCGAGCGCGACCAGGAGGCTGAACAGGAAGGGGAAAAGGAACAGCGCCGCGCGCAGCGCGAAAGGCGATCCGGGAAGAATGGAGACGCCGAGGAGATAGAGGCCGACCGCGGAGCCCGCGCCGATCGGCGTCAATGTGAAAAGGCTGGACAGCGTCTCCGGCGCACGCCAGAGCACGCCGGACGGATCGCAAAGGAGGGCGAGCCCGCCTATTGCGCAGAAATCGAGCGCGAAATCGACTCCTTGGCGAATGCGCCCCGGCGCCGGCCGCATGAGGAGCATGGCGGTCGCTGCGAAAAATCCGGCGACGAGCATATGCTCCCTGCCGCCAGCGGCTTCCATGATCGAGACGAGCGAGCAGATCGAGCCGAATGCGATCCGTCCGAAGCGTGCGCCCACCGTCGGCAGGCCGGCGTCATGAGGCGCCATATGGGTCTCCAGCTTGCGCGCGGCCTGCGGCGGGCGGCGGCCTCCTCCTGCGCACGAATCGCGGGCGCCCGCTCTCTCGTCGGCCGGAGATTTGCCGGAAGGCGGCGCAAATGTCGACTCTTCCGCAAGCTCTGCTGTCGGCGGAGCCGCCGCTCGCATCGATGGATGACGAGGAGGCCACTGTGGTACAGAGGCTGGATCGCGTAATATTCACGTCGAATTATAAGTATTATTCCCGATACCCTATTGGCGGGTCTGTAACGACGGTCATGTTTTATCCGCCATTGTGGTCTAACAAGGCGAAGGCCGCCGCCGATAATGGTGCGATACAGGAGATGAGGAACGCCGGCCGAAGCGTCACGGCGCCCGGCGCTTTCCGGTCGAATCTCGGTCGCGACAGGGTATAATGAATGAGCAACTCCATGCGGTCTTTCGTGCGAATGAGTGAGATGGACGAGTCGAAAAGGGACAGCCAAGCGGCGACGACCGGCGATGCGTCCGCCGCTGCGGCCCTCGTGACCGACAGGCGGGCCGCCGCCGTCGAGCGGAGCGGCTCGGGCCAGCGCGCCCTCTCGACGGAGACCAAGGAAACCCGCGTCGCCAATCTGGCCGGAGCGATGCGGCGTGCCCGGCTCGCCAATGCCGAGCGCTCCGGCGTTCTCGCGGATCTGCGCGACGCCGAGATCGCGCGGCTGGAGATTTTGCGGGATCATTTGGAGCCTGTCCTCGCCCAGGCGCCGAAGGATTGCGATCTCTTCGACATCGGCGTCTCGCATGGCGATCGGCCGCGACTGTTCATCGATCATGTCGGCTTCGTCGAAATGGGGCGCGACCGCCGCACCTATCGATTCTTGCAGGACACGCGCCACGGCCGCATCACGATCGGCGAGACCGACAATGTCGCGACAGTGGTGGAGGCGATCACCGAATATATCGCTCATCGGCTGATCGAGCGTGAAAAGGCGCTGGGGTTCGATTTCGCCGGACAAGGCGGCGCCCGCGCCTTCACCGAGGAGGCGGCGAAGAAAAAGAATCAGATCGCCCCGAGATCAGCGAGCTTGCCCGCCCTGCCACGCCTCGGCGGAGTCGGCGAGAAAATCTATCGGGCGATTTTGTTTCTCGCGCAGGGAGCGGGCGCGGCGGCGTTCTTCTTTCTGCTTTGGCAGCTCGGCGTCTATGCGATCGGTCCGCATCTGACGCGCTGACGCTCTTCAAAGCGCGAGCGCGGTCAAATCCCCGATCGTCTCGCCGTTTTCCAGCATCCCGCGCGAGCGGGCGGAGATGACGATTTTGTCGCCCTCACGCTCGATCGAATAGAGATTATAGGCCGCGCGGTGACTATGCCCGCCGGCCTTGGCCGAGGCGGAGGCCGCGCCGATGACCGGCGTCTCGCCATGCGCGCCCGGCAGGCGATGCAGGCTGATCTTGTGATTATGTCCGTGCAGCACCAGCTCGGCGCCATGGCGCGCGATAATCGCCTCCAGCTCGGCGGCGTCGTCGAGGCCGCGCAACGCCTTGGCGCCGCCACGATGCGGCGGATGATGCAGCAGCACGACCCGAACGAGTCCTTCGGCCTTGGTCTTGTCGAGCAGAGCCGCCAATTTCTCGCGCTGCTCCGCGCCGAGCCGGCCCGAGGCGACGAAAGGCGCCGTCGGAATCGCGGAATCGAGCCCGATGATCGCCACTCCGTCGCGCCGCCGCAGATAGGGGAAGCCCGCGCCTTCCTCCGAAGTGGTCCAGGGCGCGAAAGTCTCGGCGACGCGCGGGACCGCAGAGGGCACATAGGCGTCGTGATTGCCGGGGGTGAAGCTCACAGTCTCGGGACTGCCGAGGCTGGAGAGCCAGAGCCGCGCCGCCGCGATCTCGGCGTCGAGGCCGATATTGACGATATCGCCGGTCATCACGACATGATCGGGGTTTTGCGCCGCCATGTCTTCGACGAGCCGGCCGAGCAGACCCATATCATGCGCCTGCGCCCGCTTATTGATCCAATTGGCGTAGCCGGTGAGCCTCTTGCCCGCGAGCTCGCGCAGGCTCGGCCGCGGGATCGGGCCGATATGGGCGTCAGAGAGATGAGCGAGCAGAAATCCCATGGACAGTCCTCACGCGCCGCCGATCAATATGCCGGCGGCGAGCACGATGGCGCCGCCGAGCACGATCTGAAACACCGCCTGCAGGAAAGGCGTATCCATGTAACGCGCGCGAATGAAGGCGATCGCCCATAGCTCGACGAAGACGACCGCGCCGGCGATCGTCGTCGCTATGGCGAAACTGTCGGGGATCGCATCCGGCACGAGATAGGGAAGCGTATGGCCGAGGCCGCCGAGCGTCGTCATCAGTCCGCAGACGCCGCCGCGCAGCAGCGGCGAGCCGCGGCCGGTCAGCGAGCCGTCGTCCGAGAGCGCCTCGGCGAAGCCCATGCTGATGCCGGCGCCGATGGAGGCGGCGAGGCCGACGAGGAAGGTCTCCCAGTTATTGTGCGTGGCGAAGGCGGCCGCGAAGAGCGGCGCCAGAGTCGAGACCGAGCCGTCCATGAGCCCGGCGAGGCCGGGCTGCACATATTGCAGGATGAAGAAGCGCCTATAGGCGAGATCCTCCTCCTTTTTCGCGCCGGGCGTGAGGATCTGCGCGCCGAGACGCATGGCGAGAGTCTCGTGCCCCTGCTCCGCGGCGGCGAGATCGCCGAGCAGCTTGCGCACGCCGACGTCGGTCGCCCGCGCCGCAGCCCGCTGATAGAAGAGCGCGCTCTCATATTCCATGACTTCCGCTTCCTTGCGGATCGTCTCCAGCGAGAGATTGCGCGTCAGCCAGATCGGCCGGCGGCGCAGAAAGCCCTTCACATCCTCGCGGCGTATGGGCGGCAGATTGGGGCCGAAACGCTTCTGATAGAGGCTGAGCAGCGCATGGCGATGGGCGCCCTCCTGCTCGGCCATCTCCTCGAAGACCTTGGCGGATGAGGGATAGCGCTCGGAGAGGTCTTCCGCAAAGCTCTGATAAATGCGGCCGTCTTCCTCTTCCGAGGCGATGGCGACGGCGAGTATCTCGCGTTCCGTGAGATCACAGAAGGATTTCAATCTTGCGCTCCTTGCGCATGGCGGAGCGACGGCGCTAGTTAGCTCTCGGCGTGCTCGGTCGCGCCGGCGACGAATTAGAGCGGTTCTAGAGTGTCGAACCATGGAACGCCAGACATTTGAATCGGCGGGGTCTCCCTCGCGGGCGCGGCGCCGATGAGCGAGCCCGGCTGGCGGACCTTGCTGACGACGCGCCTCGTGGTGCTCGCCGCCACGGTGATCCGACCGATGACGCTCGGCGTGCGCGGTCTCGTCGTGGACGCCGAGCGGCGCGTGCTGCTGGTGCGGCACACCTATATCTCGGGCTATTATCTGCCGGGCGGCGGCGTCGAGCCGGGCGAGACGCTCGAGCAGGCGCTGGCCCGGGAATTGGTCGAGGAAGGCAATATAGAGCTGGAGGCGCCGGCCGAGCTGCGCGGCGTCTATCTCAACCGCCGCATCTCCAAGCGCGACCATGTGGCCTTTTTCGTCGCGCGGGCCTTTCGGCAGAGCGCGCCGCGCGGCCCCGACCATGAGATCGCCGAAGCGGGGTTCTTTCCCCTGGACGCGCTTCCCGAGAGCGCGACGCCGGCCACGCGCGCCCGCATAGCGGAGGTATTCGGCGGCGCGCCGGTCTCTCCCTATTGGTGAGCGGCCAGACCCGCCACATCCCGCCAGCCATAGGCAATCTGCGGAACGCCGCGCCAGAAGAGCTCGCGGCCGAAGCGGCGCCCGCCCAGCGCCTCATAGAAGCGTCGGGCGGGAAGATTGTCGCGCAGCACGACGAGACTCGCCCATTTGCAGCCGCTCGCACGCATCTCCCGCGCCATCATCCGCATCATCCGGCGGCCGAGGCCGCGCCGTTGCACGGCGCGGCGTAGATAGACGGCGCAAATCTCGCCGCCGCGGCCGAGCCGGCCGCCGAGAACGAGCTCATGTGCGCGCCAATGCGTGAAGCCGACAGCCGCTCCATCCACATCGAAAGCCAGAGCGGCGCGCGATCCGCTCGACTGAAAAGCCCCACGCCAATAGTCGAGCCGCTCCTCGAACGTGAGGGCGGCGAAGGTCTCGGCCGGCAGCAGCCCTTCATAGCTCTCGCGCCAGCAGGCGAGATTGAGCGCCGCGAGCGTCGGCGCATCCTCGGCCGTCGCGGCGCGAATGGAAAATTCGCGCGGCATTCACCAGGGCTTCGCTGGCGGCGAATCGATCAGCAGCCGAAGATCGCGCCAGCCATAGGCGACCTCCGGCACGCCGCGCCAATCGCCTTCGACGCCGATCTTGCGGCCACCGAGCTTCTCGTAGAATTTCCGCGCCGTGAAATTATGCCGCAGCACCCAGAGGCTCCCCCATTCGACCCCGCGCTCGCGCAGCGCCTGCGCCATCACGCGCATGAGGCCGCGCCCGGCGCCGAGCCTCTGCGCTTCCTTCAAAAGATAGATCGCCTGGAACTCGCCGGCATAGCCTCGCTCGCCGAGAATGGCGCTCTGCTGCGCGCCGCAGGCGGAAAAGCCTATTGCGCTCCCCTCCCGCAGCGCCAGAAACACATTCGGCGGCGGCCGTTGCGGCCCCGCTCCGTCCAAGGTCTCACGCCATTGCGCGAGGCGGGTCTCCAGCGTGTATTCGGCGAGAATTTCCGCCGGCGCCAGAGGCGTATAGGTCTCGCCCCAGCAGGCGACATGGAGGGCGGCGATCGTCTGCGCATCCGCCAGCGTCGCCGGTCTGATCTCGATCGCTGTCATGCGCGATTTTCGAGCAAGACTCGGGCCGGTCGCGGTCTTTGCCGGCCGGGCCGCGCATGTTATGCGCGAGCGATGATCGATCTCGTCATCCGCTTCTCGCCGCAGACCCCGGCCGACGCGCCCCAAATCGAAAAGCTCGAGGAGCGGGCTTTCGGTCCGGGCCGCTATGCGCGCACGGCCTATCGGCTGCGCGAGGGCGTCGAGGCGGATTTGTCGCTCTCCTTCGTCGCCCATGTCGGCACGCTGCTGGTCGGCGCCAATCGCATGACCTCCATCCTCATCGACGAGGCCCCTGCCCTGCTGCTCGGCCCGCTGACGGTCGAGCCGGCCTTTCGCTCGCAGGGGCTCGGCGAGGCGCTGGTCAAGAAATCGCTGGACGCCGCACGCGACGCGGGCCACGGCCTCGTGTTGTTGGTCGGCGATCTCGATTATTACGCCCGCCTCGGCTTCGCCCGCACGCCGCGCGGCAAGATCGTCATGCCCGGCCCGGTCGATCCGCAGCGCCTGCTCTATTGCGAGCTGCGCGAAGGCGCCTTCGCGGCCGCCAGTGGCAGGATGCGCCGGCTGTGATCGCTTCGACTCGGCGGCGCCTTTCATGACGGCGCCGCGCCCCCTCCTCGCCCGCTATGAGGAGCTCGTCGCGAGCGGCGCGCTCGAGCGCGACCCGGCGCAGCTCGCCGGGCTCGAGCGGCTGGAGGCGCTGGCGCGCGCGCTGGCGCGCAAGCCATCGCCGCCGGCGGCGGCGGGCGGTCTCGCCGCGCGGCTGCGCGGATGGCTCGGACGCCGCGCGTCCTGCGCGGGCCCGCGCGGCGTCTATATTCATGGCCTCGTCGGGCGCGGCAAGACGACGCTGATGGACCTTTTTTTCGCCGAGCTGCCGCTCGCGGAAAAGCGCCGCGCGCATTTTCACGCCTTCATGGCGGAGGTTCACGAACGCCTCGCCGCCGCCCGCCGCAGCGCCGCGCCGGATCCGCTGGCGCATATAGCGCAGGAGATCGCGCGCGAGACGCGCGTCCTCTGCTTCGACGAATTCGCCGTGACCGATATCGCCGACGCGACAATTCTCGCGCGTCTCTTCACCAGATTGCTGGCGGAAGGCGTCGTCGTGGTGGCGACCTCCAATGTCGAGCCGCGCCGGCTCTACGAGGGGGGCCGCAATCGCGATCTCTTTTTGCCCTTCATCGCGCTGCTCGAGGAGCGGCTCGACATAATGCGCCTCGACGCGCGCGCCGATTTCCGCCTCGAGAAGATCGCGCTCGGCGAGACCTATTTCACCCCCGCCGACGCCGGCGCCCGCTCGGCGCTGGACGATCTGTTTCTTCGGCTCACGGGCGTCGCCACAGGCGCGCCGACGAAGCTGCGCGTCGCTTGCCACAATGTGATCGTCCCGCAAGCGGCCGGCCGCATCGCGCGATTTTCATTCGAGGATCTGTGCGCGCGCCCGATCGGCGCCTCCGACTATATGGCTCTCGCCGAGGCCTTCGACACGATTTTCGTCGACGACGTCCCGGCCATGAATTTCGAGCGGCGCAACGAGGCCAAGCGTTTCATCACGCTCGTCGATATTCTCTACGAGAAGAAGACGCGGCTCATTCTCTCTGCAGAGACCGAGGCGCAAGACCTCTATCATGCGCCGATGGGACATGAGGCTCAGGAATTCGCCCGCGCCATCTCGCGGCTGATCGAAATGCGCTCGCGAGATTATCTCTGCGAGCCGCGAGCCGGGCGCGTGGAATAGCCGACTGGCTCGCCGCGGAGGAATCGGATAGCTCTCGCATTCGTCGCCGGGATCATCGTCGGTTCGACGACGTTTTCGATCATTCCGTTTCATTCGAATTTTTAAAAGAGGCTGACCTGTTCGAGGTCGAGACATGGCGGTCGAGACATGGCGGTCGTTGCTCGCGGCCGCCGTCGTGACGATGGCGCTCGCGATCGCCCCCGCATCGGCGGAGGACGACGATTCCCGCGCGCTTCTCGGGTGGCCGACATCGCCCGCCGCTTCGAATGCGGCGACGGCCTCGAGCGCAACTTCGAGCGAGAGCGCGGCGAAGAAAAAAAGGCCGCCGCCGTCCTGGCTCGACGCTCTGACCGTGACGGGATTCGCCGAGGCCGGCTCCACTTTCAATTTCGACAATCCCTTCAACAAGCTCAATTGGGGCCATCTGTTCACCGATCGCGCCGATCAGCCGCAATTCAACGCCGGCGTGATCGCCATGCAGCGCCTGCCCGATCCGAAGGCGACCAAGGACTTCGACTTCGGCTTCAAGATTCAGGCGATGGTCGGCTCCGATGCGCGCTACACGCATTTTCTCGGCGAGCTCGATTATGCGATGCGCGACCGCACGCAGCTCGACATTCTCCAGGCCTTCGCAACGCTGCATCTGCCTTGGATCACCGACAGAGGCTTCGATGTGAAGATCGGCCAATTCGTCACGCTCGAGGGCGCGGAACTCGTCGACAGCATTTTCTACACGCATTCCTATATTTTCAATTTCGGCATTCCGCTCAAGCAGACCGGCGTGATGATCTCGTCCGATCTCTCCTCCTGGCTCTTCGTCCATGCGAGCGTCATGTCGGGCGACAGCGCCAGCCTCGGCTGGCCCGGCGACAACAACAGCGCCGCCTCTTTCCAAGCCGGCCTGCGCATAAAGGCTTTCGACGACAGACTGACCATATTGGGGACGACTCATATCGGGCCGGAAGATCCGAAGCAGCTCGATCCGCTCGGCGTCGGCTGGCCGAACATCCCTTACGAATGCGCCTGCGATCCCAATCGGGCGCTGTCCTACAGCAATGACGTAACGCTGACCTGGAAGGCGACGGATCGGCTCACACTGAGCACGGATATCAATTACGTCCACGACGATGGATGGAACGCGCTCTCGGCGACCGGACTATCCGAAGGCGTTCTGAGCAGGCTCGCCGACATTTATGGTTTCAACGCCGCGCTCATTCCGCGTCGCCCGCGCGGCGTCAACGGCTATGGCGTAGCGCAATACGCGTCCTACAAGATCGACGACGTGTTCCAGCTCAATGGCCGCGTCGAATTCTGCGCGACCACAATAATTATTTCGTCGGCGCCTATCCGGGCTATTTCGATTATATGAACATCGACCATGGCTTCTACGCGCCCTCGGCGATCTTCCAGCCAGAGGGACGCGGAACGAGCTATTTCGCGATCATCGCCGGGCTGACGATCACGCCGGAAATTCCCAAAGGCCTGCCGATCGCCGGCCTGACCCTGCGGCCGGAACTGCGCTATGACGCATCCCTGACCGGCGCGGCGCCATTCTTCGGCGCGAGCGGCTACAGGCGCTCGACCGGCATGTTCGCCATCGATGCGATCGTGCCGTTCGCGTTGAAGTGAAGGTCGAATACGGCGGAGATTCTCGGGTGTTCGCTGGCGACCCCGGTAGGATTCGAACCTACGACCTACTGCTTCGAAGGCAGTTGCTCTATCCAGCTGAGCTACGGAGTCGACGCCTATTCTCTAGCATATTCGGCCGGCGTCGTCTCGGGCGCTTTCTCGTCGATACGGCCTCGATTGGGGAGAACCCGCAGTCGCCGGTCGTCGACCGCTGGCGACCCCGGCAGGATTCGAACCTGCGACCTACCGCTTAGAAGGCGGTTGCTCTATCCAGCTGAGCTACGGGGTCGTGACGGCCGTCAGTGCGTCCACTGGCCGACGCGCTGCGTCTTGAAATTATCCGCGTAGGAGATGATCCGGCGCGACGGCGAGCCGGGCTTGGGCTCCTCGACGCGATAGACGAGCGCTTTGCGCTCGGCATAGGCGATCGCCTCTTCCTTGGTGGCGAAACGTAGCCTGATCTGCGCCTTGGCGTCCGAGGTGCCGGTCCATCCCATCAGCGGATCGAGCTCGCGGGGCGTCTCGTTCTCATATTCGAGCACCCAGGGCTTGGCCGGTCCGGGACCAGATTGCGTCGCGCTGGGGGACGGGCGGTGAATGCGTGCGGTCATATCGGCCTCGGCAAGAGCCGGCTCGCGAGCCGGCCGGAACGAAAAATCGGCGCTGTGGCGGGGACTCCGCGCCAATGGTCGGGGCAGCAGGATTCGAACCTGCGACCTGAAGTACCCAAAACTTCCGCGCTACCAGGCTGCGCCATACCCCGTCTCGCGAATAGGCCGCGGAGCCCATTTCCGCCGAACGCCTCGCTAGCACGCGGGCGCGCCGCTCACAAGCGCGAGCGCGCGGACGGGCCGCTCTATCGCTCGAAAATCGGATGTTTGACCGTGTCGCCGACGGCGATGGAGAGGCGTTGCGCCGCGCCGGCGGCCAGCTCTATGACGGCGAGCGCCGGCCCGCCCGAGGAAATGACGCGCTCCGAATAGGGCTCCGCTCCGAGCGCCACGGAGACGACGCGGCCGGAACGCGAGACGAAGATCATATCGAGCGACAGCGGCGTGTTCTTCATCCACATGGCGACCGGCCGCTCTTCGCGGAAATCGAACAACATGCCGCCGTCGGAGGGGAGCGATGTGCGGAACATCAGGCCCCTCTCGCGCTGGTCGGGCGTGCGCGCCACTTCGACGCGCAGCCGATGCGCGCCGGTGGCGGTGACGATCTCGAGCGGTTCGACGGCCATTTTGACCGCGGGCGGCGGCGGTCCCGCATCCTTCGCGCGACTCGCGACAACGGCGCCGACGAAAAGGAAAAGAAGAGCGACGACGAGCTTCGACACGCTCCGCGACAACGCACCCGACATGTTCATCCTCGCCGCATCCTGGCCGCCGCGCATATCACGACACTGTCGAGAGCTGGCGCTCGACGGCCATTCTGCCAAATGCGATCGGGAAATACAAAACAAGCCCGGACGACTCGCGTCTCGCGCGGCTCTAATGGGAGGCCGGCAGCGCCGATTCGAGCGGCCGCACTTCGGTCGCCATCAGGCCCTTGGGGCCGTCGCCGTAGCGCACCAGCACACTATCGCCGGGCTTCAGCTCGGCCAGTCCGAAGCGTCGGACGGTCTCCATATGCAGGAAAATATCGTCCGTGCCTTCGCCGCGGGTCAGGAAGCCGAAGCCTTTTACCCGGTTGAACCATTTGACGATGGCGATCTCATAGCCGCTCGACGGCGTCACCTGGACATGGGTGCGCGCGGCTCCGTTCTGCGAGGGATGAACAGCTGTCGACTCGTCCATCGCGACGACGCGGAACACCTGCATTCCCTTGACGCGCTTTTGCGCCTCGCAAACGACGCGCGCGCCTTCATAGGCGGACTGGAAGCCGGACCGACGCAGGATCGTCACATGCAAGAGAATATCCGCGCCGCCATCATCGGGAACGACAAATCCATATCCCTTCGAAACGTCGAACCATTTGATGGTTCCCGACACTTCGACGAGATCGAGCCCGGCTTCGCCGTTTTCGATATTTATCGTCGACGCGCTCAACTCATTCTGGAATGAAATTTTTGCGCCCAACAGACCAACTCCCCCTGCCGATTCGGAACGAATGCGCTCCGCTCGCCTTCGAAGACTCGAATCGCGACGCTCGCCCGTGAATCACTGTGGTTAAGATATCATCGCCACGCTTTCCTCCAACCGACTTTTTTGTCTCGCGCGCCTTCGCTGTGGATACAAAGCCCGAAAATGCTTGGCGTTCCGCGACCTCGGCGCGGGTTACGCGAAATACCGTACGAGCGCATCCAAGCTGCGATAACGGCTTCGAGAGTAGGAAAGCGACGCGACATGCGCGCTCCGCGACGCCGAATCTTCGCCATCAAAGCGGCGTCATTCGGCGCCAGAGCGACATTCGGCGCGCGAGCGCTGTCGCCTTTCGCCCAAATCGCTTTCGGCTCTCGCGGATCCATCCGGCCCGCCGGGCGCCGGACGTAGGGGCGAGAAACAATTTGCGCCTCCATATGTTGCGGTCGGCGCGAAGCCGCGACATAGTGCCCTCGCCGCCGCTGGTGGCGCGGCCGATGAGCCGCAATTCCCACGAGAAGACCGCGCGCCACCGCAAAAACACGGACAATGAACGCATGACCTTCATGACACCACGAGACGATCGTGAGCAGACGCAGGCTGGCGGCGCCCCGAATTTCGATCTCGCCTCGCTCTATGCGGAACGCGAGAGCGAGCGTTTCGCGCTGCACGCGCAGCATCTCAACGAGATGTGGGTGCGCGTGCTGAAGACGATCGGCTACGATGTCGGATTCGTGCGCGGCGCCGGCCAATATCTCTATGATCGCAAAGGCGCGCGCTATCTCGATCTGTTGAGCGGCTGGGGCGTGTTCGCGATCGGCCGCAATCATCCGGCGCTGCGCGAGGCTTTGATGAGCGTGCTCGGCGCCGAGCTGCCCAATCTCGTGCAGCTCGACGTGTCCGTGCCCGCCGCGCTGCTCGCCGAGCGGCTGCTCTCCTTCGCGCCCTATATGGAGAAAGTCTTCTTCGCCAATTCCGGCGCGGAGGCGGTCGAGGCGGCGATCAAATTCGCGCGCGCGGCGACGGGACGCGCGGGAATTCTGCATTGCGCGCATTCCTTCCACGGCCTCACCTATGGCGCGCTGTCGCTCAATGGCGACGAGATTTTCAAGAAGGGCTTCGGCTCGTTGCTCCCCGATACGCGCGAGATTCCCTTCGACGATCTCGCCGCGCTCGAGGAGGCGCTGCGCCATCGCGACGTCGCGGCCTTCTTCGTCGAGCCGATTCAAGGCAAGGGCGTGAACATGCCGGCGCAGGATTATCTCGCGCAGGCGGCGGCGCTCTGCCGAAAATACGGAACCTTGTTCGTCGCCGACGAGATTCAGACCGGCCTCGGCCGCACCGGCAAATTCTTCGCCGTCGAGCATTATGGCGTCGAGCCCGATCTCCTGCTCGTCGCCAAAGCGCTCTCGGGCGGCCATGTGCCGGTCGGCGCGGTGCTGACGCGCAAATGGATCTTCGATAAAATGTTCGACCGCATGGATCGCGCGGTCGTGCACGGCTCCACCTTCGGCAAGAACGATCTCGCAATGGCCGCCGGCCTCGCCACTCTCGAGGTGATGGCGAGCGAGAAGCTCGTCGAGAATTCCGCCGCCAGAGGGGAACGCCTCCTCGCTTGCTTCCGCGCCATGGCCGAGCGTTACGAACTCGTCGCCGATGTGCGCGGCAAGGGCCTGATGATCGGAATCGAATTCGGCGAGCCGCGCTCGCTGAAGCTGAAAGCGGCGTGGAATCTTTTGGAGACGGTGAATTCAGGACTGTTCTGCCAGCTCATCAGCATACCGCTGTTCGAGCAGCACAAGGTGCTGACGCAAGTCGCCGGCCATGGCAATCACACGATCAAGCTGCTGCCGCCGCTCACCATAGACGATTTCGATTGCGATTGGATCGAGCGGTCCTTCGACAAGGTCATCGCCGAGGCGCATCACGCGCCGGGGGCGGTGTGGTCGCTCGGCAAGACGCTCGCCGGCCATGCGTTGAAGGCGAAGCTCGGCTGACGAAAGCTTCGGCCGACGCGCATCCAAGGTTAACGAATTGGGAACGCGCCTTGCTCCGAAGAGGCGCGCGACAGGGGAGCCGCGCCGATTTGAACCGTCGGCGCAAATTTCCGCCTTGCCGCGCTCCGCTTCGAGACGAAAGGCGTCGATTATGCGTATCAGTGCGACGATTCTGCCTGTGGCCTTGCTGGCCGCATTCGCCGGCTTCTCTGCGCCGGCCTACGCCGGCGCGCGCGGACCGGTCGTCATTCGCGGGCTCGGGCCCGATGATTTCGCGCCGCGCGCGACCATGAATTTCCGGCCGCCTCACGCTTCCCGTCCGCCGCGCCACTGGCGCGACGAGGAGCCGAGCTATGGTCGCGCCACGTTCGCGCCGCGGCGCATCGATGTGGCGTCGGAGGAGATGGCGCCGTGGCCGCGGCCGCAGCGGAACCTGATGCGCTATCGCGCGTTGGAGCCCGCGCCCGTCCCCTATGTCGCGCCCGTGTATTATGCGCAGGAGCGCAATCCCTATGACCGCTCCTATCGGCCGGGAGCCTATACGGCGATCGACCCGATTCCGCAGCGGCCGGCGCAGGCCTATGGCTATTTCCTCGATGAAGGCCCCTTCCCTTCGAGGTGATCCGCGTCGCCGCGACTCGAAACGGACGCATTGATCGGCTTAGACGTCATGCGTCCATTCGGGAGAAGACCATGCCGCTGTTGACCCGCCGCGCCTTTTTGAGGGGCGCGGTCGCCAGCGCGGCTTCCGCCTTCGCGGGAGCGGCCTACGCCTTCGGTTATGGGCCGCTGCAGGCGCCGCGGGTCGCCCGCTATCGCGTCGCGCCGCGCATGTGGCCGAAGGGTTTTCCGCTCGAGATCGCCGCGCTCTCCGACCTCCACGCTTGCGACCCATGGATGTCGCTCGAGCGCATCGACGCGATCGTCGATCACATGAACGCGCTCGAGCCCGACGTCGTCGTTCTGCTCGGCGATTATGTCGCCGGACTGCATCATTTCGCGACGCCGATTCCGTCGGCGCAATGGGCGCGGGCGCTGTCTCGGCTCAGAGCGCCGCTCGGCGTCCATGCGATCCTCGGCAATCACGACATGTGGGACGATCGCACGGCGCAACGTCGCGGCGGCGGCGAGACGATCGCCCGCGCCGCGCTCGAGGACAATGGGATTCCGGTCTATGAGAATGCGGCCGTGCGTTTGGCGCATAAGGGCCGCTCGCTATGGCTCGCCGGCCTCGCCGACCAATATGCGATCACCGTCGGCCGGCGCAAATGGCGCGGGCTCGACGATCTTTCCGCGACGCTCGCCGCCGTCGCCACCGACGATCCGGTGATTTTATTGGCGCATGAGCCGGACGTCTTTCCGCGCGTGCCGGAACGCGTCGCCCTGACGCTCTGCGGCCACACCCATGGCGGACAGGTACGGATCTTCGGCTGGGCGCCGATCGTGCCGTCGATCTACGGCAGTCGCTATGTCCACGGCCATATAGTCGAAGACGAGAGGCACCTCATCGTCTCCGGCGGATTGGGATGCACGGGACTGCCGGTGCGCTTCGGCGCGCCGCCGGAAGTCCTTCATATTCGGGTGGAAGCGCCGGCGGCGTGACGCGCCGGCGTCCGCCTCACTCGCCGGCCGCCTTCAGCTTCTCGCCGCTCTGGCTGCGCGCCAGAAGCTCGGTGAGCGCGCGGCGATATTCGACCGGCATCACCTTGCGGAACTTCGGCTTGTAGCTCTCCCAATCGTCGAGGATCGCGCGCGCGCGCGCCGAGCCCGTGTGGCGCAGATGATTGGAGATGAGATGCTTCAGACGCTCGGCGTCGAAGCGCGTCATATCGCTCATCACATCGACGCGGCCATGCTGCTCGAGGTCGCCGCTCTGATGATAGGCCTGCGTCATCGCGGTCTCCTCGTCGCGCACCGGCTCGAGATCGACCATGGCCAGATTGCAGCGCTCGGCGAAGCCGCCGTCCTCATCCAGCACATAAGCCACGCCGCCCGACATGCCGGCCGCGAAATTGCGCCCTGTCGGCCCCAGCACGACGACGACGCCGCCGGTCATATATTCGCAGCCATGGTCGCCGACGCCCTCGACGACCGCATAGGCGCCGGAGTTGCGCACGGCGAAACGCTCGCCGGCGACGCCGCGCAGATAGGCCTCGCCCCCCACGGCGCCATAGAGCACGGTGTTGCCGACGATGATCGACTTCTCCGGCACGATCTGCTTGGCCTCGCGCGAGGGATAGACGATGACCTTGCCGCCAGAGAGCCCCTTGCCGACATAATCGTTCGCCTCGCCCTCGAGACGCAGCGTCACGCCGCGCGCGAGAAAGGCGCCGAAGCTCTGCCCCGCGGTGCCGGAAGCGCGAATGTCGATCGTGTCCTCCGGCAGGCCGGCGAGACCATAGACGCGCGCGACCTCGCCCGACAGCATGGCGCCGGTCGAGCGATCGACATTGCGGATCGCCGTCTCGATGGACGTCTTCGCGCCGCGGTCGATCGAGGCGCGCGCCGCCTCGATGAGCTTGTTGTCGAGAACCTTGTCGAGGCCGTGATCCTGCGTGAGGCTGTGACGGATCGCGGCGCCCTCGCCCGCCGGCTTATGGAACAGCTTGGAGAAGTCGAGTCCCTTCGCCTTCCAATGGGCGAGCGCCTTCTCCTTGTCGAGCATCTGCATCTGGCCGATCAGCTCGTCGAAGCGGCGATAACCCATTTGCGCCATCAGCTCGCGAACCTCTTCGGCGACGAAGAAGAAGAAATTGATGACATGCTCGGGCTGGCCGACGAAGCGCTTGCGCAGCACAGGGTCCTGCGTCGCGACGCCCACGGGGCAAGTGTTGAGATGGCATTTGCGCATCATCACGCAGCCGGCCGCGATCAGCGGCGCGGTCGCGAAGCCGAACTCGTCGGCGCCGAGCAGCGCGCCCACGATGACGTCGCGGCCCGTGCGCAGGCCGCCGTCGACCTGCACAGCGATGCGCGCGCGCAGATTGTTCAGCACCAGAGTCTGATGCGTCTCGGCGAGGCCGATCTCCCACGGGCTGCCCGCGTGCTTGATGGAGGTGAGCGGCGAGGCGCCCGTGCCGCCGTCGTAGCCGGAGATCGTCACATGATCGGCGCGGCCCTTGGAGACGCCGGCGGCGACCGTGCCGACGCCCACTTCCGAGACGAGCTTCACCGAGACGTCGGCGCGGGGATTCACATTCTTCAAATCGAAGATCAGCTGCGCCAAATCCTCGATCGAATAAATGTCGTGATGCGGCGGCGGCGAGATGAGGCCGACGCCCGGCGTCGAATGGCGCACCTTGGCGATCACCGCATCGACCTTGTCGCCGGGCAATTGTCCGCCTTCGCCGGGCTTAGCGCCCTGCGCCATCTTGATTTGGATCATGTCGGAGTTGACGAGATATTCCGCCGTCACGCCGAAACGTCCAGAGGCCACCTGCTTGATCGCCGAGCGCGCGCTGTCGCCATTGGGCAGCGGCTTGAAGCGCTCCGGCTCCTCGCCGCCCTCGCCCGTGTTGGATTTGCCGCCGATGCGGTTCATCGCAATGGCGAGAGTGGTGTGCGCCTCGCGCGAGATGGAGCCGAAGGACATGGCGCCGGTCGAGAAGCGCTTGACGATCTCGCTCGCCGGCTCGACCTCGTCGAGCGGCACGGGCGCGCGACCATCCTCCTCCGCCGTCTTGATGCGGAACAGGCCGCGCAGATTGAGCAGCTTCTCGTCCTGCGCGTTCAAATGCTGCGCGAAGGCGCGATATTTGTCCTGCGCATTGGCGCGCACGGCATGCTGCAGCAGCGACACCGTATGCGGCGTCCAGCTATGCGCCTCGCCGCGAATGCGGAAGGCGTAATCGCCGCCGACGTCCAGCGCATCGCGATAGATGGCGACGTCGCCGAAAGCGTCCTTGTGACGGCGCACAGTCTCGGCCGCGATCTCGTCGAGGCCGACGCCCTCGACGCGCGTCGTGGTGCCACGGAAGAACTCGTCGATGAAGCTCTGCGCGAGGCCAACGGCGTCGAATATCTGCCCGCCGCAATAGGACTGATAGGTCGAGATGCCCATCTTGGACATGACCTTCAGCAGGCCCTTGTCGACCGCCTTGATGAAGCGCTTGATCGCCGTAGGGCCATCGACGTCGGCAGGAAACTCGTCGGTCGAAGCCTCCAGCGTCTCGAAGGCGAGATAGGGGTTGATCGCCTCCGCGCCATAGCCGGCGAGCAGCGCGAAATGATGCACCTCGCGCGCCTCGCCCGTCTCGAGCACGAGACCGACCGAGGTGCGCAATCCGCGGCGAATGAGGTGATGATGCACGGCCGCCGTGGCGAGCAGCGCCGGAATCGGAATGCGATCCGGCCCCACCATGCGGTCGGAGAGGATGATGATGTTATAGCCGCCGTTCACCGCCTTCTCGGCGCGCTCGCCGAGCCGGTTCAGCGCCTCGCGCAGGCCGGCGGCGCCGGTCGCGGCGTCATAGGTGATGTCCAGCGTCTTGGTGTCGAAGCTGTCCTCGATATGGCCAATGCAGCGGATCTTCTCGAGATCCTCATTGGTGAGAATCGGCTGGCGCACCTCGAGCCGCTTGCGCTTCGCCGAGCCCTCGTGATCGAGGATATTCGGGCGCGGGCCGATGAAGGAGACGAGGCTCATCACCAATTCCTCGCGGATCGGATCGATCGGCGGATTGGTGACTTGCGCGAAGTTCTGCTTGAAATAGGTGTAGATCAGCTTCGGCTTGTCGGAAAGCGCCGAGATCGGCGTATCCGTGCCCATGGAGCCGACCGCCTCCTGGCCGGTGACGGCCATGGGGAAGAGCAGGAGATCGAGCTCCTCTTGCGAATAGCCGAAGGCCTGCTGACGATTGAGCAATGACACATCGGCGCGCGAGGCGCGCGGCTCGACGGGCTTCAGATCCTCGAGCACGATCTGCGTGCGCTCGAGCCATTGCTTATAGGGATGCGAGGAGGCGAGCTCCTTCTTGATCTCGTCGTCGGAGACGATGCGTCCCTGCTGGAGATCGACGAGCAGCATCTTGCCCGGCTGCAAGCGCCACTTCTGCACGATCTTGTCTTGCGGAATCGGCAGCACGCCCATCTCGGAGGCCATGACGACGAGCCCGTCCTCGGTCACGAGATAGCGCGCCGGACGCAGGCCGTTGCGGTCCAGCGTCGCGCCGATCTGGCGGCCGTCGGTGAAGGCCATGGCGGCGGGACCGTCCCAGGGCTCCATCAGCGCGGCGTGATATTCGTAGAAAGCCTTGCGGTCGCTGTCCATCAGCGGATTGCCGGACCAGGCCTCCGGGATCAGCATCATCACCGCATGAGCGAGCGAATAGCCGCCCTGCACGAGAAACTCGAGCGCATTGTCGAAGCAGGCGGTGTCCGACTGCCCCTCATAGGAGATCGGCCACAGCTTCTCTATGTCGTTGCCGAACAGCGGCGAGGCGACCGAGGCCTGACGCGCGGCCATCCAGTTGAGATTGCCGCGCAGCGTGTTGATCTCGCCATTATGCGCGACGAAGCGATAAGGATGCGCGAGGCGCCAGGACGGGAAAGTGTTCGTCGCGAAGCGCTGATGCACGAGCGCGATGGCGCTGACGAAGCGCGGGTCTTTCAGATCGAGGAAATATTCGCCGAGCTGCGAGACCAGCACCATGCCCTTGTAGACGATCGTCTGCGAGGAGACCGAAACCGAATAATGCTCGCGCGCCGCCGGCCCCCGCGCATAGATTTCATTGGAGGCGGTCTTGCGCGCGAGATAGAGGCGGCGGTCGAAATCGATATCGTCGGTCACAGAGCGGCCGCGGCCGATAAAGACCTGCCCGTGAACCGGCTCGACCGCCTTCACCGCCTCGCCGAGATCGCTCGAATCGACCGGCGTGTCGCGCCAGCCGAGCACGACGAGGTCCTGGCTCGCGGCGGCGGCCTCGATGAATTCCTTCGCCTTGGCGCGCTCGGCGTCGTCGCGCGAGAGGAAGAATTGGCCGATGGCGTAATGACCGGGATCCGGCAGGGCGAAGCCGAGCTTGGCGCATTCCTCCTTGAAGAACTGATGCGGAATCTGCACGAGAATGCCGCAGCCGTCGCCGAGCTTGGGGTCCGCGCCGACGGCGCCGCGATGATCGAGATTGAGCAGGATCTGCAGACCCATCTCGACGATCTCGTGACTCTTGGCGTTGTGCAGATTGGCGACGAAGCCGACGCCGCAGGAGTCGTGCTCCTTGGACGGATCGTAGAGGCCCTGAGCCTGCGGCAGGAGGGGGTCTCTGGCGTCGATCGCGGTCATGGCGGCGTCTCCCGGGCGAGTCCGGGGGCCGCCCGGCCCGATCGCCGCGCCCGCTCCCCCGTCCTTGGTCGTCGAAATCATAGCGTCGCTCGCAGGGTGGCGCGAGCGACATTGGCGCAGAATGGTCAGCATGGCTGACATATCGGCGGGAAATATTGTTGCCAGATTTGCGCCCCTCGCACAAGCAATCTGCCGCTACAAAACCGAATTCCCGGCGCATTCCGCCGTCGGCGCGCGCCGCTTGCGTCCAAAGCTCGCCGCAATGGTCGCCCAAGCTCGGCAATCGAGACGGGGCCAGACGATGAGATGGATGTGGAGCGGTTCATGACGCTATCGAGACTGCGGCCGAAGCTCTTGCTCGCGATGGCGAGCCTCGCGCCGATGGCGGCGCCGACGCCGGCCGCGGCGGATTTCTTCTTTCGTCCGTTCGGCTACGCCTTTCACCAGCCGATCCCGGAGCCCGCGCCCAACGCCACGCCTCGCGCGATCGCCGGCATTTTGGGCGAGGAGGGATTTCGTCTGGTCGGCGGGCTCGGCCGGCGCGGCGATCAGGTGGTGGCGACCGGCGTCGATCGCCGCGGCCATTATCGGCGCTTTCTGATCGACCCCTATGAGGGCGAGATTTTGCGCTCCTGGCGCATTGGGCCGGACGAGGTCGGACCGGGCTTCGTCGAAGCGCCGCCCGCCGCCTATCGTGGCGGGCCTGGGCCGGAGCCCTATGACGGGCCGCGCGCCGCCGCGGAAGATCCTCTGGTCGTGCCCGGCCTCGGCGGCGAGCCGCGTCGCCCCGCGCCGCAATCGGCCGCGCCCGCTCGGCGCGCGGAGACGCCGGCGCGCGCCCATGCCGCCGTCAGGCAGGACAACGCCGAGACACGGCGCCCGCCCCATTCGCCACCGTCCGAGGCGACCAAACCGCCGGCGCGCGCCGCAGCTCCGCAGGATAGACCGACGACTGCCAAGCCCGCCGTCGCGAAGCCGGCCGAGCGCAAGGCGCCGGCGCAACAGCACTCCGGTCCGACCCAGCCGCAAGGCGCGGCCCCGGCGCCCGCGTCCGCTCCTTCTTCTTTATCTCCTGCGCCTTCTCCTTCTCCCGTCGCCGCCCCTGCCCAGCCGATCCAAGCTGCTCCCGAGCCGCCGCGCGCGGCGGCTCCGGAACCGGCCGCCGTCGGCCATCAGCAGGCGGCGCCGGCGCAACAGACCATCGTTCCAGCGACGCCCGCCACGCCGCCGCCCACTGCCGCGGCTCCCGCCAATCCGGTCTCGGCGGAGCAATCCAAGGAGCCGTCCGTGGGCGAGCCGGCCAAGCCGACGCCCGGCGGCTGAACGAAAAAAGAGGCGTCCCTCGCGGGACGCCTCGATTTTTTTTGACGCTTCCGAAAGCCGATCAGGCGGCTTTGGCGTCGATCGTCTGCGCCGGGGCGCCGGCGCCGATCTCGATGCGGCGCGGCTTTTGCGCCTCGGGAATCTGGCGGACCAGATCGACATGCAGCAGGCCGTTGACGAGGGTCGCCCCGGTCACGACGACATGATCGGCGAGCTGGAAGCGGCGCTCGAAGGCGCGGGCCGCAATGCCTTGATGCAGGATTTCGCGCTTGACGCCGGTCTCGGGCTGCGGCTCTTTCGCGCCCTTGATGGTCAGCGTGTTCTCGCGAGTCTCGATGGAGATGTCCTCTCGCGCGAAGCCGGCCACCGCCAGGGTCACGCGATAGTCGTTCTCGCCCGTGCGCTCGATGTTGTAGGGAGGATAGGTCGGAGCAGCCTCCGCGCCCGGTCCCTGATCGAGCAGGGAAAACAGCCGGTCGAAGCCGACGGTCGAGCGATAGAGCGGCGAAAGATCGAAGTGACGCATGTCATTGTCCTCCTAGAAGCGACAGTGGAAGCGCGATGGGGAGCCCGTCCCCGCTCGCGCCGGGGATGAAGCGCGTCCGCTACGGCCCGCGCTGAATTCCATGTGGGAGCGGCTTTTGCGACCCGCAAGAGGCGCCGGGACGGGAGCCGCGATTTTGTCGAGCGCGTCCGCTCGATGGCGTCGACGCCGCGGCCGAGGCTCCGCCCATCGACTGCAACGTCCCGAGCTTCGCCCTTTTGCGTCCGGGCGAGCCATGCGATAGACGGAAATTCGCCGCGACTTTTCCGGCCGCAGCAGGATCGCCCGACATGCCGCTCACCGAAACGCAGCTCATCGGAACGCCCGACAATCCCGCACCGCCCAACGCCTCGGTCTTCGCCATTCGCACCGCGGACGGACGCAGCTTGCGGGCGGCGAGCTTCGCGCCGCCGCGCGGGGCGATCGGCACAGTGGCGCTGTTCCAGGGCCGCGCGGAATTCATCGAAAAATATTTCGAGACGATCAACGACCTGCTCGCGCGCGATTTTCATGTGGTGACGCTGGACTGGCGCGGACAGGGCGGCTCGGAACGCGATCTTTCCGATCCGCGCAAGGGCCATGTCGACGATTTCGCGCTCTATCAGCGCGATCTCGACGCCTTCATCACCGATGTTCTGGCCTTGAACTGCCCGTCTCCCTGGCACGCGCTGGCGCATTCCATGGGCGGCTCCATATTGCTCGATCGCGTCCATTCGGCGCGCTCGCCCTTCGATCGCCTCATCGTCTCGGCGCCGATGATCGATCTCGAGGGACTGCGCTTTCCTATCGGCGCGCGCGCCGTGGCGGATACGCTCGACATGTTCGGGCTCGGCGCGGTCTATGTGCCCGGCGGCGGCCCGAAATCGCTCGAGGAATTGCCCTTCGAGGGCAATCGGCTGACATCCGATCCTGCGCGCTTTTCCCGCAACGCCGATGTGGTGCGCGCCGCGCCGCATCTCGCCATCGGCGATCCGACGGTCGGCTGGATCAACGCCGCCTTCCGGCTGATGAAGCAGTTCGCCGCGCCGCAATACGCCCGCGCCGTGCGCACGCCGGTCATGGCGTTTCTCTGCGGACGCGATCGAATCGTGTCCTCGCGCGCGATCGAGCGCTTCGTTCAGCGGCTTCCGGTCGCGAGCCTCATCGAGCTCCCCGGCGCGCGTCACGAATTGCTGATGGAGCGCGACGAATTGCGCGAGCAGTTCTGGGCGGCTTTCGACGCTTTCGTCCCCGGTGAGGCGGTGGATCGCGTCTGAGCGCGGTTTCGTTCGATCGAGCGAGAGCGGGATTCGTCACTCGAAGGCGGTCTGAAAGCGCACGATCGCTCGCGCCACCGGCCGAGTCGGCAGATAGCAGAAGGAATTGGTGGCGATCTTCGCCTCCTTGCAATGCGCGTGGTCGGCGTTCCATTCATAGCCGAGCCGCTCCATGCAGCCGACGATGTGATCATGCAGCACGCGGCTGTTCTTGTGCCGCTCCTGGGGCAGCTTGCTCTCGCCGTCGAGCTCGCAATCGGTGACGTCGATCTTGAGCCCGGCGAAATAGCGCCCGCTGCTGCTGCTGGTGACGAAGACGAGCTCGGTCGCGACAATGAAGGCGAGGCCGATGGCGAAGGCGACGCGCGCCTTGAACTTGCTGTCGAAATAATCGATCCCGATGAAGGAGAGGCCGCCGATTGCGAGCAGCCCCCCGCCCAGAATGAGCGTCAGCGGCGCAACGAAGGCGGAAATGTCCTCATTCATCGGCAAGTCTCCCGTCTTTTCCCGACGGGGCGCCGCCTTCCCCTCTGTCTCGAGGTCAAATGGAGCATATCCTCCGACCGGCAAGCGCCCCGCAAAGGCGAACGGCGAGCTTAGCCTCGCCCCCGCGTCGCTTCTATTCGAATCTCAGCTGGAACGCCGTGATCGTGCGGTCGAAGCCGGCGACCGGCAGATAGCAATAGGGATTGGTGGCGACCGGCGCATCCTTGCAGTTGCGATGCGTCGGCGACCATTCATAGCCGGCC
This sequence comes from Methylosinus sp. RM1, assembly GCF_011378635.1. Classification (NCBI taxonomy): domain Bacteria; kingdom Pseudomonadati; phylum Pseudomonadota; class Alphaproteobacteria; order Hyphomicrobiales; family Methylocystaceae; genus Methylosinus; species Methylosinus sp. RM1. Next base: position 88,487 of record NZ_WOVC01000006.1, on the reverse strand, counting down.
TCCTGCATACAGGCGAGAATGTGCTTGTGGATGATCTGGACGTCGACGCCGAGGCGCGCCTCCGGATGCGCCGATTCGCCCTCGAGCTCGCAGGCGGAAGTCTGCACCTGCTGCGCCTTGAAAAAGGACACGCTGCTGCCGGCGAGCACGACCTCGAGCGCCGCGAGAATAATCGCGCCTGCGACGAGCGCCGCGACCGCCTGAAGGCGCGACTTCAGAAATTGGATGTCGATGAAATAGAGGCCGCCGGCGGCGATCAGCGCGCATCCGATGACGAGGGCGAAAGGGGTGACGAAAACCGAGAGATCCTGATTCATCTGTTTCCTCCTGCATATAGGCGCGCGAGCGCCCGGGTTCGCCGATCTCGCCGATCGTCGGACATAGAGCAGGAGTCATCAGCCTTTTCGGCGGTTATAGGGGGCACCCCATCCCCTGGCGCGCCGGCTATCGCCCGCGCGCCCTTATGTCATAATTCGATACCTAAAGCCGGCGAGGTCGTCAACGCCGGCCGAGGCGCTCACTTCGCGTCGGCGAAGCCCAATGGCTTTTCGGCGGTTCGCGCCGGCGCCGGCTCCGAGCGCGTCGCGGCGGCGATGGTCACTCCGGCGTCATTGCCGGCGGCGGCGGCGATCGCCTCGGGCGTGTCGCTGAGAAAAGCGGCGAGCTCGTCGGCGCCGCGCGCCGCGACCTCGGCGAGCGCCTTTTCGTCGAGCAGCGTCCAGGGATCGCCCACGCCCTTCACGGCGACCTCGTCGGTGAGACGATGCGCGCGCCGTCCGTTGCGGTCGAAGACGTCGAACACATAAGCGAAGCGCGTCGCCCCTTCGGCGCCGGCATAGGCGGTGAGATAGCCGCGCAGACGATAGGCGGCGTCCGGCTCGACGGCGGAGGCGATGTCGCGACTCTCGGCGGCGCGGGCGAAAGCCGGACGGAAACGCGCGAGCGCATCCTCCGGCGCGCCTTCGAGACTGGCGAGCGTGATCGGCGCGCCGCGCGGGCTGACGCCGGGACGCGGCGTCGCGCGCCGCCGCTGAGCGAGCTGCTCCGGGCGCGGCTGGCCGATCTCGACCGCCGTATCGACGCAGCCGGCGAGCGCCAGGGCGCCGAGCGCCGCGCAAACGCCGAAGGCGGAGCGTTTCGAATCGCGCATCGTCTTCAATTTCCCCCGCCACATGATGAACGAACTGCTAACAATGATCCGCGATGCGGTCCAGCCCCCGCATTCCCCATAAGCAATTCCCTGTGCGCGGGATTTCGTGCGCGCGACTTCTTTCGCGCCGCGTTTTCGCCTCACTCGCGCCACGGATCGCATCGACGATCGAGCTCACGTTAACCTTGCCGACATTTCGCGCGCCGCATCGGGACGCGACAAGCTTTCGTCAAGGTTGACGGAACCTTCGCTTAACCCCTGCGCGGATAGGACTGGCGACGACAGCCGTCGTCAGAGGAGATTCGAGGTCATGGCCGAGGACTTGGCATTGCTTTCCGCCGCGCGCGCCCTGCGCTTCGCCGTCGCCGTTCTGGCGGCTGTCTCGCTCTCCGCCTGCGCCAAGAACGCCGAGGATGAGAACGCCGCGCTCGCCGGCGCCAATGGCCGCGGCGGCTATGCGGCGCCCGGAAGCCCGCAGGATTTCGTCGTCAATGTCGGCGACCGAGTCTATTTCGAGACCGATTCGAGCGAACTGACGCCGACGGCGCAGGCGACGCTCGACAAGCAGGCCGACTGGCTGCAACGCTATGGCCGCTATTCCTTCACCGTGGAAGGCCATGCCGACGAGCGTGGCACGCGCGAATATAATTTCGCGCTCGGCGCTCGCCGCGCCGAGGTGGTGAAGAGCTATCTCGCCTCGCGCGGGCTCGCCGCGGCGCGCATCCGCACGACCAGCTTCGGCAAGGAGCGGCCGGTCGCGGTCTGCGACGACATTTCCTGCTGGTCGCAGAACCGCCGCGCCGTCACCGTGCTGTCGGGCGGCAATTCTTGACCCGCAAAATGCGCCGAGGCCCCTCCCCGGCGCTTGCATCAGCGGCCGTGATGCGGCATTGAGAGCCCCGACGGCGCGCCGTCACCGCAGGAGTGTAGCTCAATCGGCTAGAGCACCGGTCTCCAAAACCGGGGGTTGGGGGTTCGAGTCCCTCCACTCCTGCCAGTCTTGCGGGCTTCCACTCCAGCCGAACTCCGAGACGGCGACGGGCGGCGCCTCTCGACGCAGGTGAGAATCGCGAGCCTTCGGCCGAGTTCCGCGCGCGTTTCGTAATCGGGATCGTTTCGATGCGCCCTCTCCTCTCGGCGGCCTTCTGCCTCGTCTTTCTGATCGTCGCCGGCGCGGCTCGCGCATGTGGCGGAGGCGACCCCTCTCCCGAGCGCTGGGCGCTCGATCAAAAGGGCTACGCCGGTCTAGGCGCCATGCCCTTTCTCAATCCCGCCAATGACAGTAGGCTCAATCTTCTCTTTTTGATGATCGACGGCGATCCGAAGCTGCGGCCCGAGGACGAGGCCGTCTCGAAAGGCGTCGAAAAGATCGACTTCTATTCCTCCGTGCTGTTTCCGCGGCCCGATTTTACCGACGCCTGCCGAACCGCCGCCGCCGCGCGACGCGGGAAAGACGGGGCGCAGAGCGCCTTCGCCGACGGCGAGGGAACGCGCTGCGTCTCGATGGAGTCCGGGCGTATCGCTTTTGCGGCCGCGGTCGAGGCCGAGCCTGCGCTTTCCCCCGAGGAGCGCCGGGCGCTGACCGCGGCGCGCGCCGAGATCGCCCCCTCCTGCCGCGGCAAAAAGCCCGACTCCGCCGCTCTTCCGGCCGCGCTCGCGCAAATCGCGCCCTCCGCCGCGACGGCGCAAGAATTCGCCTCCTATCTCGCCGGCGCCGACGCTTTCTACGAGGGCGATTTCGATTCTGCGCTGGCGCGTTTCGGCAAGCTCGATTCGGCGCGCAACGCCTGGCTGCGCGAAGCGGCGCGTTACATGACCGCCCGCGCCTTGCTCAACAAGGCGCAGATCGGCGCCTTCGCCGATTTCGACGGGACCGCCGCGCCCAATGTGACCGATCGCGCCACGCTGACGGCGGCGCAGACGGCGTTTCAGACCTATCTCAAATCCTATCCGGCGGGGCGCTACGCCGCTTCGGCGCAGGGCCTGTTGCGGCGCGTCTATTGGCTGGCGGCGGACGAGGAGCGTCTTGCGGCCGAATACGGCCGACAGATCGCGCAAGAGAGCGGCGCGAGGACCGGTCTCGACGGCGTCGATCTGGTGCAGGAGATCGACGCCAAATATTTGACCGCCGCCAAAGATCATGAGAGCCGCGATCCGATCCTGCTGGCGACGCAAGATCTGATGAAGCTGCGCGCCGACGGCGCCGAAAAGAGTCTCTCCGCCGCTGCGCTCGACGCCGAGGCGTCCGTCTTCGCCGGCCGCGAGGAATTGTTCGGCTTTCTGAAAGCCGCGCGCGCCTATTACGCCGATCGCGATTTCTCGGCGACGCTGCAGGCGCTCGGAGCGCCCAATGCGACGCCGCGCTCCTATGTCGCCTTCAGCCGCGAGGTTTTGCGCGGTCAGGCGCTGATGGCCTCCGGGCAATTTCCGGCGGCGATCGAGCATTGGACGAAATTGCGCGGGACCCTCGCCAATCCCTTGTGGAGAGAAGCGGTCGAGCTCGGCCTCGCCATGAGCTATGAGCGCGCCGGCATGGCCAACAAGGTCTTTTTGCCGGAGACGCGGCTCGCCTCGCCGCGCATTCGCGCGATCCTGCTGCGCCATACGGCGGGGCCGATTCTGCTGCGCATGGCCGTCGCCGATCCGCAGGCGAGCGCGGAAGAGAGAAAGCTCGCCCGATTCCTGCTCCTCTACAAGGAGGCGACGCGCGGCCAGTATGCGAATTTCCTGCGCGACTTCTCGCCCGAGGGCCTCGCCGAGGACGACGCCGCGGCGCCGGACGTCTCCGATCTTCCCAAATCGGCGATCTTCCTCTCGTCGCCCGCGAACGAGTCGTACAAATGCCCGGCGCCCAAAGCGGTGGTCGCCGAACTCGCCGCCGATCCGCGCTCGTCGCATGGGCTGCTCTGCCTCGGCGATTTCGTCCGCCGTTCCGGCTTCGCCCGCTTCGACGCCTGGCGTCCCGCCGCGGATGAATTGGGCGGCGCCAAAGCCATCTTCCCCGGCGAGCCCTTTTCGCGCGGCGACGTCTATCAGCGGCTGATCGCCGATCCGGCGACGAAAGACGCCGACAGAGCCTATGCGCTCTATCGCGCCATCAATTGCTATGCGCCGGCGGGCAGCAACGACTGCGGCGGCAAGGACGTCGACAAGGCGCAGCGAAAGGCGTGGTTCCAGACGCTGAAATCACGTTATGGCGCGACGCAATGGGCGCGCGGCCTGCAATATTACTGGTGACGAAAGCGGTCTTTCTCCTCGCGCTCGGCGCCCTGCTCGCGGCCTCCGCCGCCGCGGCCGGCCCTCGCGTGCAGGCGGCGGATTACGACGCCTTCTGGCTCTGGGCCGGCGTCAGAGGGCGCGCCGAACTCGCTGCGGCGAAGACCATCTATCTGCATTCGGGCGAGATCGGGCCAGATCGCAACGGCTTTGTCCGCATGAAGGCGCAAGGCGTCACCGAGCCCGGCCCGCACAAAGCGACTCTCTGGCTCGTCTATCGCGTGCGCAGCCTCGATTGGCCGCCGCAGATCGTCGCCCAGATTCGCCGTCGGCTCGAGGCCTGGCGTGCGCAGCCGGGCCCTGTCGCCGGCGTGCAGATCGATTTCGACGCGGCGACGCGCGGCTTGCAGAATTATGCCGCCTTTTTGCGGGCCTTGCGCCGGGAACTGCCGGAGAGTTGCGCGCTCGGCGTTACCGGCCTCATGGATTGGGCGTCGCAGGCCTCGCCCGAGGATTTGAACGCGCTGGCCGGAAGCGTCGACGAACTCGTCTTTCAGACCTATCGCGGCGCGCAGACGGTCGAGAATATCGACGCCTATCTCGCGCGGCTCGGTCGGCTCCGCATTCCCTATCGCCTCGGCCTCGCCGAAGGGGCGGAATGGTCGCCGCCGCGCGCTCTGGCGCAACGCCCGAATTTTCTCGGCTATGTCGTCTTCCTGCGCAATCGCGGCGCGTCGATCGCACGGTGAAGCCGGGCCGAAAGCATGACGGCGCCCGGCGTCGAATGCGCGGCTGAAAATATCTCCTTCGTTTCACGCGGGTTTCCATTCGCCGGCGGCCATGGGGTAGGCTTTCTGCGCGGAAGGGCTATAAGTCGCCGCATTCCTCCTCCGCCAACCGACTGGTCTTCCGTGCAACGCCCCAAGCTCGATTCCTTCCGCCGCATCGTCGTCAAGGTCGGCTCCTCTCTGCTCGTCGATCCGCGCGAGGCGAAGGTGAAGCGCGAGTGGCTGGCGCGGCTCGCCGGCGATCTCGCCTCCCTGCATCGTCGCGGCGCCGATGTTCTCGTCGTGTCCTCGGGCGCGGTGGCGCTGGGACGCAGCGTGCTCGGCCTGCCCTCCGGCCCGCTGCCGCTGGAAGACAGCCAGGCCGCCGCCGCCGTCGGGCAGATCGCCCTCGCCCGCATATGGGCGGAGACTTTGGGCGAGATCGGCGTCACTGCGGGGCAGATTCTCGTGACATTCGGCGATACGGAGGAGCGCCGCCGCTATCTCTACGCGCGCGAATGTCTGACCCGTCTGCTGGCGTTGCGCGCCGTGCCGGTCATCAACGAGAACGACACCGTCGCCACTTCCGAAATTCGTTATGGCGACAATGACCGCCTCGCTGCTCGCGTCGCGACGATGGCGAGCGCCGATCTCTTGGTGCTGCTCTCGGATGTGGACGGGCTCTACACGGCCCCGCCGGCGAGCAATCCCGATGCGAAACTGCTCGAGATCGTGCCGCGCGTCACGGCGGAGGTGGAGGCGATGGCCGGCGGCGCCGCCTCGCAATTTTCGCGGGGCGGAATGCGCACCAAGATCGAGGCGGCCAAGATCGCGACCACGGGCGGCGCGCATATGGTCATCGCCGACGGCCGGGTCGAGGCGCCGCTCTCGCGAATCGCCGCGGGCGGGCCTTGCAGCTGGTTCTTGACCCCCTCCACGCCGGTGACGGCGCGAAAAAAATGGATCGCCGGCTCGCTCGAGCCCAAGGGCGTCGTGCATGTGGACGAAGGCGCGGAACGCGCGCTCTTCTCCGGCAAGAGCCTGCTGCCGGCCGGCGTCACCGCTCTGGAAGGCGGCTTCGCGCGTGGCGATTGCGTCGTGATCCGCAATCCTTCGGGCGGCGAAATCGGCCGCGGTCTCGTCACTTACGACGCGCTCGATGCGGCCCGCATCATCGGCCGCTCGTCCCGCGACATAGAAGGGCTGCTCGGCTTCAAGGGCCCGGACGAGATCATCCACCGCGACGACATGGCGCTCGCCGGCGACTGAGCCGGCAAAATCTCGGGCTCGACCGCAGCCGCAGCCCTTGTGAGAGCGAAAAAGCGCTCCCATATTTCTGGCGCCACGCCCGCGAAGAGGGCTGGTTCCAACTGGGAGAGACACATGTCACCCGAAGAACGCCAACTGCTCGCCGGTTTGTTCGAGCGTACGCGCAGCGCCTCCGGCGCTCAGCGCGATCAGGAGGCGGAGAGTTTCATCGCCGAGCAGCTGAAGTCGCAGCCCGGCGCGCCCTATCTGCTGGCGCAGACGGTGCTGGTGCAGGATCAGGCGCTGCAGGCGGCCAATCAACGTCTGCAGGAGCTGGACAGCCGCGTGAAGGAGCTCGAGAGCCGTCCGCAGCAGTCCGGCGGATTTTTGGGCGGCTTGTTCGGCGGCGCTCAGCGCCAGGCCCCGCCCCCGCCGCGTCCCGCCCCGCCTCCGGGCTACGGCCAGCAGCCCGGCTACCCGCAGCAGCAGGGCGGCCCCTGGGGCGCGGCTCCGGCCGGGGCGCCGGGCTATGCGGCCCCGCCTCCCGGCTACGCCCCGCAGGCCTATCCGCCTCAGCAGGCGGCGGCGGCCCCCGGCGGCGGCGGCTTCTTGAAGGGCGCGCTGGGCACGGCGGCCGGCGTCGCCGGCGGCGTGCTGCTCGCCGACTCGATCCGCGGCCTGTTCCACGGCGGCGGCATGGGCGGCGCGGGGAGCAATCTCGGCATCGGCTCGGGCTTCGAGCACGCGAGCAGCGGCGGCGACACGATCATCAACAATTACTACGGCGACCAGGGCGGCTATCCCGACGCCGGCTATGGCGGCCCGGAGCCCAGCGCCCCCGATGTGCAGAGCGCCGATTACGACACCGATGTCGGCGGCTATGACGACGGCGGCGGGGACGGCGGCTTCGACGTGTGAGCCGCCTTCTCCGAGGCGAGAATTCTCGAGCGGCGCGCTCCCGAGCGCGCCGCGATTTTTTTGGCGCATCGTTGAGCCTCTGTTAACCAAGCTGAGCCAGCCTTCCCCAGTTGAAATCGTCAGCGTCTCCCGGTTCGTCGAATTATCGATTCTCGAGGAGAGAGCTATGTCGCTATTCTTCACCACGCTTGTTTTTTTGGTCGGTTTCGCCTTCGTCGGGCAAAGAGAAGCGCTCGGCGCGCCACAATCTCCGAAATCCACGTCGGCTTCGGCCTCCGATCCTCTCGTTTGGCTGCCGCCGGCGGAGATCGCCGCCAGAGTTTCCGCGCCGAAGGATGTGACCGCATCGATCGACAAGGAGCGCCGCCCCACGCCGATCGACGCGGCGGCGTTCGAGGAACTGCGGGCGGAGGTGTCGGCCCTTCGCCGCGCCGTCGCTTCTCTTCCCGCGGCTGCGCCGACGCTCGGCGGCGTCGTCAAAGCGATCCAAGGTCTGGAAAGGCGTCTCGCCATCATCGAAACCCGCCGCGCCTCGACGCGCGGCTCTTCCTTAAGAGCGTCAAATCCGCTTTGACGCGCCCGAGGATTGCCGTCGCCTCACGGCAATCCTCATCTTTATGCAATTTGCCTTCGAATGATCGTTTCGTCGCGCGCCGCATCGAACGCCGCAAGAAAATCGGCGATCTTGCGATAAAGCTCCCGTTGAGCCTCCCTCCGGTCCTTCTCGCAAGGCTTCATGCGCGCGCCATGCGTCGCGTCATTGTGGTCGAAAGACCGCCCGAAAATTTCGTCGAGCCGATGCCAGCGCCATTTGCCGGGCTCGATGCGATCCTCGAAACCGAATATCCCTTCACCGCCGACCGGATGCGCGCGGCCGATGAACGGATAGAGCTGCGAAATCGTATTGACCACGCCGTCGTTCTCTCGCCAGAGCGCCATCGTCAAATCGCCGCTTCCCCAATCCGGCGTCGGAGGCGCCGAAAACTCCGGCCGTGTCGCGATATAGGCGGCCGAGTCCCGCATCGTCAGATCCATGGTGCGATCGGGGCGATGCCGCGCGCTCAGAAACTGCAAATTAAAAAACCGTTCCTCGCGCGTCGCGGAGGAAACCAATGCGAGATAGAGACAATTCTCGAATGTCTCCATCGTCTGATTGAGGCGCGCGGCGCCGTGCAAGGTGACGTCGAAGCCCAGATTGTCGCCGCTCTCGACGAAGCGGGTCGCATCCAGCCGCCTCAAGAACGCCGCGCCGCTGTCGTCCTCATGCGCCCAATGATCGAGATGCAGATCATAGAGGCGCGATGCCCCGACGCTGGACAAAGCGGAAACGACGGCGAGCGCGCCGGCAACCAGCGCGCTCGGCAGCAGTTTCGGCTTGCCCTGCTCTTCGTCGCAATAACGATAGGCGAGCGTCGAGCCATTGAGCGGGCCGGAGATGGCGACGATCGCCTCCACCCAATCGGCGCTCGACCCGACGCCCCAGAAATCCCGAGCCAGAAGATTTTGCAGCATCCGGCAGGTCTGAGCGCCGGCGCTGTGGCCGATCAGTATCACCGGATTGTCGGCCGACCAGCCATCGACGAAGCCGCGGCCGGCGTAATCGCGCGAGAAACGCGCATGGCCGGCGCCGGCGCTATGGCTCTCGCCATAATCGATGCGCGCGCCGACGATCTGCGCGAATAGCTCGCAGGCGCAATCATGGACCGAATTGAGCGGCCCGCATTTGGCGAGATGGGTGCGAAAGCGCGGCGCAAATTGCGCCGGAGCGTCGCCCCAATAGGGAAGCCCGCCGAGATCATTCGGCCCCCAACCCATCAGGCCATGGACGAAAACGACATTGCTCGACTTCATCGACACCCGCCTCGTCGATCGCGGTGACCCGCAAGCTAGCAGGAAGAGCGTCACGCGTCATGGCGACGACGAGACTCTGATCGCGAGCGAGCCACGAATCGCCAATTCGGCGTCAATTCAGCAATTCGTCACATGTCGCGTGGCGGCGCGCCGAACCGCATAAATATGATATTGAATATTCTAATATGAGACTTGATTTAAATCTCTGATTATAATATCAACTATCGCATAGTTTCATGTATGCATGAATTTTTACGTTCTGTATCTATGCTATCGTATTATATGTTTCCGAAAATGTCTTTTATTTAAGCACAAATATTCTGCTGATACCGCATGATAGCTTCATTTTTCTGTCACCATGAAATTACGGCACACGCCTTGCTGTGAAAGAACCGACGTCGAAACTGTTTTTGGTCTTTGGACCGCAAGAGCGTCGGCGTGTCGCGCTTTGCTTTGCGAAGCGCGACACGCCACGCGTGCGGCAGCCGCGAACGAAGCGACGTCACAAGATAAAATCCAGCGGAGGAAACATGCCTATCAGTCTCGCAACCAATGCGTCGACCGACGCATTGAAGGTCAATCGCGCGCCGGTCGGAATCGAGCCGCAGGAAGTCCATAAATGGCTGCAGAGCTTCAATTGGGACTTCAAGCAAAATCGCACGAAATACGCGACCAAATACCGTATGGCGAACCAGACCAAGGAGCAGTTCAAGGTCATCGCCAAGGAATACGCCCGCATGGAGGCGGCCAAGGACGAGCGCCAGTTCGGCACGCTGCTCGACGGCCTCACGCGCCTCGGCGCCGGCAATAAGATTCATCCTCGCTGGGGCGAGACGATGAAGGTGATCTCGAACTTCCTCGAGGTCGGCGAATATAATGCGATCTCCGGTTCGGCGATGCTGTGGGATTCGGCCACCGCCGCCGAGCAGAAGAACGGTTATCTCGCGCAGGTGCTCGACGAGATTCGTCACACGCATCAATGCGCTTTCATCAACCACTATTATTCCAAGCATTATCACGACCCGGCCGGCCATAATGACGCGCGCCGCACGCGCGCCATCGGCCCGCTGTGGAAGGGCATGAAGCGCGTCTTCTCCGACGGATTCATCTCCGGCGACGCCGTGGAATGCTCGATCAATCTGCAGCTCGTCGGCGAAGCCTGCTTCACCAATCCGCTGATTGTCGCGGTGACGGAATGGGCTGCCGCCAATGGCGACGAGATCACGCCGACGGTTTTCCTCTCGATCGAGACGGACGAACTGCGCCATATGGCGAACGGCTATCAGACGATCGTCTCGATCGCCAATGATCCGGCGGCGGCCAAATATCTCAACACCGATCTCAACAACGCCTTCTGGACGCAGCAGAAATATTTCACGCCGGCGCTCGGCTATCTGTTCGAATATGGCTCCAAGTTCAAGGTCGAGCCCTGGGTGAAGACCTGGAACCGCTGGGTCTATGAGGATTGGGGTGGAATCTGGATCGGACGTCTCGGCAAATATGGCGTCGAGAGCCCGGCTTCGCTGCGCGACGCCAAGCGCGACGCCTATTGGGCCCATCACGATCTGGCGCTCGCCGCTTTCGCGCTGTGGCCGCTCGGCTTCTCGCGCGTGTCGCTGCCGGACGAGCAGGACCAGGAATGGTTCGAGGCGAATTATCCCGGCTGGGCCGATCACTACGGCAAGATCTACAATGAGTGGAAGCGGCTCGGCTACGAGGATCCCAAGAGCGGGTTCATCCCCTACGCTTGGCTGCTCCAGAACGGCCACGAGGTCTATGTCGACCGCGTGTCGCAGGTGCCGTTCATTCCGACGCTCGCCAAGGGCACGGGCTCTCTGCGCGTTCACGAATACAACGGCCACAAGCATTCGCTGACGGATGATTGGGGCGAGCGCCAGTGGCTGTCGGAGCCCGAGCGCTACGAGGCCCAGAATCTGTTCGAGCAATATCTCGATCGCGAGCTTTCGGACGTCATCGCCGAAGGCCATGGCGTGCGCTCCGACGGCGTCACGCTGATCGCGCAGCCGCATGTGCGTGGCGACAATTTGTGGACGCTCGAGGATATCAAGCGCGCCGGCTGCGTCTTCCACGATCCGCTGGCGAAGTTCGACTGATCCTCGCCCGTCGCAACCCTGACTTCGCCGGACGCTCGCGCCCGGCGAAGCGAGCCCCCCCTCGAGGAGGACTCCCGAGACTTTCAGAGCCGGAATTTCGGAACTGATCGATGCTGCTTTTTTCGGCTGGCCGAGCAGGTTGCGCGTCCCGCGCGCCGCTTCTCGACCCCGCCGAACGCTACCCTCTACCTCACAGACTCGCCCTCTGGAGATTGTCTTCAGAGGGCCTTTTTTCGTGTGCGGGAGCCCGAAATGCTCCGGGCTGGGCGGAGCCCGATACTGCAAAATCGCCCCCGCCCGACAGCGCCCCCACCTTGCGCACCGCCCGCATTCCCCGTAACACCCTGCACCCATGTCCGACGCATTCCGCCCCAGATCCGACTTCCTTGCGACGCTCATCGCGCGCGGCTTCGTCCATCAATGCTCCGATTTCGAGGGGCTGGACGAAAAAGCCCGCTCCGGCGAGTTGGTTTCCTATGTCGGCTTCGACTGCACCGCGGCCTCGCTGCATATCGGCAATCTTTTGTCGATCATGCTGCTCTCCTGGCTCCAGCGCACGGGCGGCAAGCCGCTGCCGCTGGTCGGCGGCGGCACCACGCGGGTCGGCGACCCTTCCGGCAAGGACGAGAGCCGCAAGCTGCTCTCTGTCGAGACGATCGACTCCAATAAAGCGGCGATCCAGAAGACCTTCGCGAAATTCCTCACCTTCGGCGCGGGCAAGACGGATGCGATCCTGCTCGACAATGCCGAATGGCTGACCAAGCTCAATTACATCGATTTTCTGCGCGACGTCGGCCGGCATTTCTCGGTCAATCGCATGTTGTCGATGGATTCGGTGAAGCTGCGGCTCGAGCGCGAGCAGGAGCTGTCCTTCATCGAATTCAACTATATGTGCCTGCAGTCCTATGATTTCGTCGAGATCGCCAAGCGCTATGGCGCGAGCCTGCAAATGGGCGGCTCCGATCAATGGGGCAACATCGTCATGGGCGTCGATCTCGGCCGCCGGCTCGGGACGCATCAGCTCTATGCGCTGACCGCGCCGCTGCTCACCACCTCCTCCGGCGCCAAAATGGGCAAGACGGCGGCGGGCGCCGTCTGGCTCGACGCCGCCATGCTCGCGCCCTACGATTATTGGCAATATTGGCGCAATACGGAGGATGCGGACGTCGTCCGCTTCCTGAAGCTGTTCACCCTCCTGCCTCTGGACGAGATCGAGAAGCTCGCCGCGCTCGGCGGAGCCGAGATCAACGAGGCGAAGAAGATTCTCGCCACCGAGGCGACCGCGCTTCTGCATGGGCGTGAGGCGGCCGAGCTCGCCGCCGAGACGGCGCGCCGCACGTTCGAGGAAGGCGCGCTGGCGCTTTCTCTGCCCAAGGTCGCAGTGGCGGCGAGCGAGGTGGCTGCGGGGATCGGCGTGCTCACCGCCTTTGTGAAAGCCGGGCTCGTCGCCTCCACTGGCGAGGCGCGGCGGCAGATCAAGGCCGGCGGCCTGCGCCTCAATGACGCTGCGGTGACGGACGAGAAGGCCGTGCTATCGGAGAAGGATTTCGCCGAGGGCGTCGCCAAATTGTCGCTCGGCAAGAAGAAGCATGTGCTTCTGGAGCGCGGCGAGGAATAGGACTCGTTCAGCGCGGCGCCGGCGCGCTCTCGGGCAGCCGGCCCGTGCCGGTTCCGTCGATGACGCCGAAGACCTTGCGCAAGAGGCCCGGCGCGATCACCGACAGCGGATTGACGGTCAGCACCGGCGCGCTGAAAGCGCCGCTGACGCGAAAGCTCACCGCGAAGACGCCCTCGTGCTGGCCGCCGGCGAGCATCAGGCCGATGACCGGAATATTCGACACGAGATTATTGAGCCCATAGGCCGGCACGAAAGATCCCGACACGTCGATGCGGTCGCGCGCCATGTCGATATAGCCGTCCACCGTGAGGCCGATGTCGGTTCCCGACATCACCGCATCGCGCAGATTGAGCCGCCCGTTCGCCCAGGTAAAGGCCGCTTGCACGCGCGCGAATTTCACCGAATCCGGGTCGAAATGCGCGGCGCCCTTATCGTCGACGCGTGCTGCGCCCTGCATGACGAGCTGGCGAATGGCCGGCTCGTTCTGCAGATAGAAATCCTGAATGCGCATCGTGCCGTCGGAACGGCCCGGATTGAGCAATAGGGTCGCCGACAGCGCGCCGCTCTCCATGCGATGATAGAGATCGAGGAAGGATAGAAAGGCGCCGCCGTCGCTGGTCGAGAGATCGATCTGCGGCGCGCCGCTCGGATGGCGCGTCAGCATTGCGGCGAAAGGCTCGCGGCCGAAATTGCCGGTCAGCGACAATTGCCGCGGCTTGCCACCGCGCCGCTCGAAGCGAAGATCGACATTCGAGAGGATCTGCTTGCCGTGTCCGGTGACGATCGGCGATTTGAGATCGAGATCGAAGTCGTCGCTCGTGGGCGGCTTGCCCGCGGCCGCGGCGGCGGCCGGCTCGGTCGAAGGCTGGGTGAGGTAACGCAGCAGCGGCCGCGCATCGATATTGGCGCCGCGCACGACGAGCTTCAGCCCCTCGCCGCTGCGCGTCGCCTCGAGACGCATATCGTCGCCGGGCGAGAGCTTCGCCTGGGCGAGCTTGGCCGAGCGCAGCGCTCCGTCGCGAGCGAGCTCGACGACGCCGGAAAATTGCTGCGGCCCCGCCTCCGCCTGCAATTGCTCGAGCGCCGAGCCGTCCGGCCGCTTCACCAGAGTGAAGCTGGCGCGCCCGGGCTTGCCGGTCGCTTTGGTCACACCGGGTAGAGGGTGATCGAGCGCGGCTTTGGAGAAATCGATCTCGAATTGCGATTCGGAATCTTCGATCGGCAGCTTGGTCTGCACCTGCACGCCGACGACGCCGGAAACGCCGTTGAACCCATAGCCGGCGCGTTGGCGCGCGGCGTCGTCGAGCGACAGCGACAATTGCGCCTGCGCCTGTCCCTTTTCGCCGGCGGCGCGGCGCAGATCGAGCGTCACCGGCGCGCCGAACACGCGGCCCGCGCCGGTGACGCGCAGCCCCTCGCGATCCGAGATCAGCCGCAGAGCCGCGTTCTCCAGCCGCTCCTTGCCGATGAAGCGCTCCATGGAGAGATTGGTCGTCTCCGCGTCGACCGTGATGCGCGTATGCTCTTCTTTCGCCGACAGCCCGAGCTCGAAATCGATGCGCAATTTGCCTTCGATCTGGCCTTTGAGCTGATTGGCGTCCATCGGCAGGCTGGCGGCCGGGGCGACGCTCTTCAGGGAAAGTATGTCGGCGACCGCTTCGACGCCGCCGACGAGCTTCAATTCGATCCAGGCGGGCGCAGGATCGGGGCCGAGCGAGGGAGCGCGGAAGACGCCTTCCGTGATGGCGAGCTTGCGGCCCGGCGCGCTCTCCATCACGCCGGAGGAGGCGACGAAAGACACTGTGCGGCCGGTGAGCGCGATATGGCCGTTCATCCCGTTGATCGGCCACAGGCCCGGAACGGCGTCGACGAGCGTCGCATTGTCGAGATCGAAATCGCCGCGCAGCGCCGCATCCGGCGGCGGCCGTTCGTAGCGCCCGGCGATCATCGCCTGCTGGTCGAGATCGGCGGTGAGCGTTCCGCTGCGCATCACGCCGGCCGCGATATGCTCGTCCATCCACATGCGCGTCGGCGCGGCGACCTGCGTCGGCCAGATGCGCAGCACCGAGCGGATCGGCGTCTGCGTCGCGCGGATCGCATATTTGAGATGCGTTCCATCCGGCTGCGCGCCATCGACCTCCGCAGAGGCCGTGGCGTGCACTTCGGGGCCATCGAGGAAGACGCGCTCGACCTTGTATTTCTTGGCGACGAGATCGAGCGTCGCGGTGAGGCCGGCGCTCTCGATCGCCAGCGGCGCCTCGCCATGACGCTCCGGCAGAAAGACGCCCGGCCGCACGAGATCGAAAGAAAGCGCGACGATCCCCGCCCCTTCCGCCGGCGGCGTCAGCGCGCCTTTGAAGGTCAGCCGCGCGACGCCGGTGCGGATCTCGACCGGCTCTATGGCGAGCAGCCGGCGCTCCATGTCCCAGCGGCCGGAGATGGACAGTTCCTGGAGCATGAAAGGCTCGGCGTCCGGCTCTTCGAGCCGGAAAAAGCCCTCGCCGACGGAGAATTTCCCGCTCGCTTCGACGACGCGGCCGTCGCCGGCGAGCGCGAAATGCAGATCGAGCGACAAGGGCGCGTCAGTGTCGAAGGGCAGCGTGCGGGCGCCGGCGGCGAGCGCGACCTCCTCCATGGAGAGGCCGCGCAGCCGCGCGTCGAGCGAGCGCCGCTCGCCCATCGCGCCCTTGGCTTCCACTTCGGCGCCGACATGGCCGGAAGGGCCGGTCGCGCCGAGACGCAATCGCCGCGCGCCGACGATCCTGTCGAAGCTCAGCGCCAGATCGTCATAGACGATGGTCTTGTCCAGCGTGCGATCGTCGATGACGAGACGGGCGTTGGAGACGCCGATTTTGTCAATGGCGGCGACGGGGCTCTCTGGATCGACGATGAAATTCATCACCGCGCGCAGAGCGCCGGCGGCCTGCCGCAGCGAGGGGACGGGCGCGGCCGCGGCGGACGCCGCCTGCGGCTCGGCGGTCGGCTCCGATTGCGGAGGCGGCGCGTCCAGCGGAATGGCGACGGGATCGGCGCCGGGCGCCGAGATCGCCACCACGCCGTTGGGAAGCACCTCCAGCCGCAGCTCGAGGTCCAGCACGTCGAGCCGGCGCGGCGTCAGGCGGCCGATGAGCAGCGATCGCGGGTCGACCGACAATTGCGCGCGCGGCGCGGCGAGAACCGTGCGTTCGCCGTCCTTCACGGCGAGGCCGTTGACCGTGAAAGTGAGGCCGTGATCGGTGCTGGCGATCGCCACCGAGCTCAGCCCGAATTGATAGCGATGCGAATAGAGATCGTCGAGCGCCTCGACGATCTTGGGCGCGAGCCAGTCGGAGGCGATGGGGCCGCGAGCGAGCGCGGCGAAAAAAGCGCCGACGGCGACCACGACGACGAGCAGCGTCGACACCGCCATGACGGAAAGACAACGCAGCGCGCAAAAGCCGCGCAGCCGGATCGCGGTGCAGCCGCGCGGGAAAAACCCCAATAAAATGCGCGAGGCCCGCGTTTCGACCGCCGGGCTCTCGTCTATCCTCTGCGTCAAACGCCAGCCCTTCGGTTGCACCGCGCGGGTCCGCGCGCGCCGGCGCCGAATCTGCACGTCGTCGAGAAGATCACAACTCGAATGGCGCGCAACTGGGGATTTCTACCAGAATCTCTTGCGGAGCGCGCCATCCTCTGCATCCTGCCGATTGTAACGGCGGATGAGACGAAAGGAAGGCGCAGTGACCGAAGCGAAGAAATCCACAGGCTTGCGCGAAGGCGACGCCGCCCCCTCTTTCGAGCTGCCCGGCGCCGGCGGCGAGACGCTCTCTCTTTCCGGCTTTTCCGGCAAGAAGCTGGCGCTCTATTTCTACCCCAAGGACGACACCTCCGGCTGCACCAAGGAAGCGATCGAATTCAACGCTTTGAAAGCGGATTTCGCCAAAGTGAAGACTGCGCTGGTCGGCGTCTCGCCGGATTCGCCGGCCAAGCACGACAAGTTCCGCGCCAAATATGAGCTGACATTCCCGCTCGCCTCCGACGAGAGCAAGGAAATGCTCTCCGCCTATGGGGTGTGGGTGGAGAAGAGCATGTACGGCCGCAAATATATGGGCGTGGAGCGCTCGACCTTTCTGATCGGCCCGGACGGGAAGATCGAGAAAATC
The DNA here is from genome assembly GCF_011378635.1 of Methylosinus sp. RM1. NCBI lineage: Bacteria > Pseudomonadati > Pseudomonadota > Alphaproteobacteria > Hyphomicrobiales > Methylocystaceae > Methylosinus > Methylosinus sp. RM1. The sequence continues at coordinate 71,463 of NZ_WOVC01000006.1, read as the reverse complement.
TGGCGCAAGGTGAAAGTGCCGGGCCATGCGGCCGAGGTGCTGGCGGCGGCGAAGGGGAAGTAGAGCCCCTCGCCCGAGGCGGCTCTATTGAACCTGCGCTCGTCTAAACCTGCACTCTTCCTGAGACGCCCATTTTTAAGGGTCGCCGGCGCGAGGAGCTGGTTTTGACCAGTTTTCTCGATCCTCGATCGACGATGGGCGATTTGCGCAAGCGCAGCCAAATGGCGTTGTGCGGCTCGCGTCCCATTGTTACGCTTCGAAAATGGCTATTCCCGATTATCAATCATTGATGCTCCCGGTCCTTTCAGCCGCTTCGCTGGGCGAAGCTCGTATCGGCGACGTCGTGGAGCGCGTGGCGGAAAGCCTCGCCCTGACGGCGGAGGAGCGGGCGCAACTGCTGCCATCCGGCAGGCAGACCCTTTTCGCCAATCGCGTGCATTGGGCGAAAACCTATCTGAACAAAGCTGGCTTGGTCGAGATCACCCGGCGCGGGCATTTCACAATCACAGATCGTGGAAAGAGAGCCCTGCAATCAAACCCGGGACGTATCGACAACGTGTTTTTGAACCGGTTCGAGGAGTTCCGGGATTTCGTCAAAGGCTCACAGCAAGAAGACGCCGAGGCTGCTCCCGTCGCTCTGTCTCCGATCGAATTTCGATCGCAGACGCCCGATGAGATCATGCGCGAGGCGCATCGTGAAATCGATGCGAGCCTGAGACGCGATCTGCTCGATCGTGTTCGCGGCGCGTCACCCGAGTTTTTCGAGCGGCTGCTCGTCAATCTGCTCCTCGGGATGGGTTTCGGCGGCTCCGTCGCCGACGCTGGACGCGCTCTTGGTCGCAGTGGCGATGACGGCGTAGACGGCGTGATCGATCAAGACGCGCTCGGGCTGGATCGCGTTTACATACAAGCCAAACGCTATGCCGAGGGCAATAATGTCGGCTCGGGAGCGATCCGAGATTTCTTCGGAAGCCTCGATCGGCACAAGGCGACCAAAGGCCTGTTCGTGACGACCTCGCGTTTTTCGGCTTCGGCTATAGAAACGGCCCAATTTCTCAGCAAGCGCATCGTATTGATCGACGGGGACCAGCTCACGAAGCTGATGATCCGATACAATGTCGGGTGCCGAGTAGAAGAGACGCTCGAAATCAAGAAGGTAGACGAAGACTATTTTGAATGATCGGCCTGCGGTCGAGCAGGTAAACCGCCATCTTTTTAAGGCCACAGCGATCACGGCTCCTCCTCGGTCCACGGGAGTTCGATCCGCCGCGTCTACCCTCGCCTCCGCTTGACGCCGCCATCCCGCTCGGCTACGCCGATATACGTTATAACATAACATATGGCGCGCCATGGCCCAGACCCCCGACCCTCGCCTCCCCGTCACCGTCCTCTCCGGCTTTCTCGGCGCCGGAAAGACGACGCTGCTCAATCATGTGCTCAATAATCGCGAGGGCCGGCGCGTCGCCGTCATCGTGAATGATATGAGCGAGGTGAATATCGACGCCGACCTCATCCGCGACGGCGGCGCGGAGCTGTCGCGCACCGACGAGAAGCTCGTCGAAATGACCAATGGCTGCATCTGCTGCACCTTGCGCGACGATCTGCTCGCGGAAGTGCGGCGCCTCGGCGAGGACGGCCGCTTCGATTATCTGCTGATCGAGAGCACGGGCATCGCCGAGCCGCTGCCGGTGGCCAGCACCTTCTCCTTTCGCGATGAGAATGGCGACAGCCTCTCGGATCTCGCGCGGCTCGACACCATGGTCACAGTCGTCGACGCCGCCAGCCTGCTGCAGGACTATGGCTCGAACGACTTTCTGCGCGACCGCGGCGAAGTCGCCGGCGAGGACGACGACCGCACCCTCGTCGATCTCCTCGTCGAGCAGATCGAATTCGCCGACGTCATCGTCCTCAATAAGGCTTCGGCGGTGTCGGAGGAGCGGCTGGCGCTGGTGCGCAAAGTGGTGAAGTCGCTGAACGCCGACGCGCGCATCGTCGAGACCGACTTCGGCGCGGCGCCGATGGACGCCATTCTCGACACCGGCCTCTTCGACGAAGAGAAGGCGCAGCGCCATCCGCTATGGCACAAGGCGCTCTACAGCCCGGAAGAGCATGTGCCGGAGTCGGAGCAATATGGAATAGAAAGCTTCGTCTATCGGGCGCGGCGTCCCTTCCACCCGGAAAAATTCAACGCTTTCATCAATGCGACCTGGCCCGGACTGGTGCGCGCCAAGGGGCATTTCTGGCTCGCCACCCGGCCGAAATGGGTCGGCGAATTCTCGATCGCCGGCGCGATCGCCCGCGTGACCGCCATGGGCTATTGGTGGATCGCCGTGCCGAAGCAGCATTGGCCCGACCTTCCCGATTGGAAGCGCCATTTCGAGCGTAATTGGGACGAGGTCTGGGGCGATCGCCGGCAGGAGCTCGTCTTCATCGGCATCGGCATGGACGAGGCCGCGATTCGCGCTGCGCTCGACGCCTGCCTCGTCGGGCCGCAAAAGCCGAAGCGCTTCGACGCCTCCGCCTATCGCTCGCTCGTCGATCCCTTCCCCGCTTGGGAGAGCGCCGATGCTATGTGACGAAGCCGCCGCCCCGCCGTCGCGGCGCTCCTTTCGCCAGCTGATGCAGCGTCGCTCGATCTGTCTATTGCCGCGCGAGCTGGAGCCGAGGATCGCCGAGGCGCTCGATAGGATGACGCTCGCGCGGCCTGTGCGATTGCGCGTCGCCGGCGCCGAGGAGACCCTGCCACACGCCATCGCCGAGGCTCTCGCCGACGCTGGCGTCGCGCCGGATTGGCTCGCCGAATGGCTGGTGAACGATGCGATGCGCCTCGCGCGCCTCTATCGCGAGGCGACGCGGGCGGGCGAGTTGCGGGTCCGGCTGGAGACGATCGAGGACAACGCCTGCCGGCTGTTCCACGTCGATTTCGTGCGCTTTCGCCTCGTCACCACCTATCGCGGGCCGGGCACGCAATGGATCGCGCGGAGCCCGCAGGCCGATCCGCTCGCGGAGGAGCCAATACGCCGGCTCGAGCGCGGCTGGGTCGCGCTGATGCGGGGCGAAAAGGCGGCGAGCGCCGAGCTCCCCGCTCTGCCGCATCGATCTCCGCCGATCGCCGGGACCGGCGTCGATCGGCTCTTTCTCGCCATAGACGAGGCGCCCTCGAAGTCCTCCTGACGGCGCGCGCTATTGCGCCGGCGCAGCCGCGGCGCGGCCGGCGAGCTGTTTCGTCACCTCGTCGAGCCCTTTCTTCGCCGCGGCGAGATTGGGGTCGAGCGCTAGCGCCTGCTCGAGATCTGGCTTGGCGTGTTCGGGATCGCGCTTGCCGCGATAGGCGTTGGCGCGGTTGAGATAGGCGCGCGCATATTTGGGGTCGAGCCCGACGGCCTTGCTGAAATCGGCGACGGCGCGGTCGAAATCGCCCTTGGCGTGCAAAGTCAGCCCGCGATTATTATAGGCGATGGCGAGCTTGCCGTCCTGCTCGATCGCTCTGTCGTAATCGGCCAGCGCATGGTCGAGATCGCCCTTCGCCTGATAGAGCGCGGCGCGATTGAGATAGGCCTGCGCGGATTTGGGCTCGAGCTTTAAAGCCGCGTCGAAATCGGCGAGCGCGCGGTCGAGATCGCCCTTGGCGCGCCAGGCGCGACCGCGATTGCTCAGCGCGGCGGCGGATTTCTTGTCCAGCTCCAGCGCCTTATCGTATTCGACGATGGCCTTGTCGAGATCGCCTCTACTCTGATAGGCGCCGCCACGGCCGAGATAGGCGGCCGGAGATTTCGGCTGTGAGGCGACGAGATTGTCGTAATCGGCGAGAGCATGGTCGAAATCGCCCTTGGCGCGATAGGCGGCGGCGCGATCGGCCAGAGCCGCCGCCGAATTGGGATCGATCTCCAGCGCCTTGTCATAATCGGCGAGCGCGCGCTCATAATCGCCCTTGGCGTGATAAGCGCCGCCGCGATTGACGTGAGCAGCCACGCGGTTCGGCTTTATCTCCTTGTCGCCGCGGGCGATCACCTCGCTACAGCCCTCGATGCGCTTGTCGGGATCGGCGGCGCGGCAGCCGGCCCAAGCGTCGCCCTTGGCGTATGCCGCGTTGGAAAAGACGAACAGCGCCGCCGCGAGAGCGAAGCGGGCCGCAAGATGAAACGGCGTCGAGGCGAAAGCGAGAGGCGCCATGTGGCCAGGGGCTCCTATTGTCGAGTATTCCGCTATGATTTCATTTCGACGCTTCGAGGGCAATGGGAAAAAACCGAGCCCGCGCCGGAACCGCAGCGACGCGAACGGCGGCGCCGACGACTTCGAGACGCGCGGCCGCCGCGATTTTTGGCCTTGCAGTGCGGCTAAGGCGCAGCTCCGATCGCCCCCCGAGCCAGAAAAACGGTCGAAAACATGCATTGAGACACTTCTGAACCACAAAAAATTACTCTAAGACTGGATGTCGATGAGCCTCTTGACCTCTACCGAAGATCTCGCCGCCGCCTGCGCCCGTCTCTCCCGTCATCCCTTCGTCACCGTCGATACGGAGTTTTTGAGGGAAACGACTTTCTGGCCCAAGGTCTGCGTCATTCAGCTGGCCTCGCCCGAGGAGGCCTTCGCCGTCGACACTCTGTCCGAGGGCCTGGACCTCACGCCCTTTTTCGAGCTGATGGCCAATGAGAGCGTGGTCAAGGTGTTCCACGCGGCCCGCCAGGATCTCGAAATCGTCTGGCGGCTCGCGCGGCTGATTCCCGCGCCCTTGTTCGACACGCAGGTCGCCGCGATGGTCTGCGGTTTCGGCGATCAGGTCTCCTATGTCGAGCTGGTGAAGGCCATCTCCAAAGAGAGCCTCGACAAATCCTCACGTTTCACCGATTGGTCGAAGCGGCCTTTGTCGACGGCGCAGATCGATTACGCCATCGCCGACGTCACCCATTTGCGGCAGATCTACACGCATTTGCGCGCGCGGCTGGAGCGGTCCAACCGGCTCGACTGGCTCGCCGACGAAATGCGCACCTTGACCACGCCCGAGACCTATGAGCAGAGCCCGGAGAACGCTTGGGAGCGCCTGCGCCATCGCGTGCGCAAGCCGCGCGACCTCGCCGTGCTGATGGAGCTCGCCGCTTGGCGCGAGAGCGAGGCGCAGGGCCGTGACGTGCCGCGCTCGCGCGTGCTCAAGGACGATATGCTGATCGAGATCGCCCTCGCCGCCCCGCGCACGCAGGAGGCGCTCGGCAATCTGCGCGCCTTCCCGCGCGGGCTCGAGCGCTCGCGCTCCGGCGCGGATATCGTCGCCGCCGTGGAGAGAGCGCTGGCGCGCGATCCCGCCACATTGCCGCGCATAGAGCGGGAGAAGCGCGGCAGCTCCAGCGGAGCCACGGTCGAGCTGCTCAAGGTTCTGCTGCGGCAGGTCGCCGAAGAGACGGGCGTCGCCACCAAAATGATCGCCACCGTAGAGGACCTCGAGGCCATCGCCGCCGACGATGGGGCGGATGTGCCCGCCCTCTCCGGCTGGCGGCGGGCGATTTTCGGCGAGAAAGCGCTGCAGCTGAAAGCCGGAAGGCTGGCTCTGGCGGTCGAAAAGGGCAAGGTCGTCACGCTAGACTGGCAAGAGCTGGACGAGTCCGCCGGACGCTGAGCCCCTCCACGCGAGATCTGCGAGGCGAGCCTTCAGGCTCGCTCTTTCCGTTCCCTTCAATCCGACTGACGTATGGGTAGGATATAATCCCGCTCATTCACCCATTCTATGACCCATCCTCTAGTATGGGTATGGGTAGCGCTATGACCACCTGATCGGCATAGGCTCCCCCGCTCTATTTTGCGACGCACAACCCGCCTTTCGATCTGAATTCATTGCAGAATCGAATAGTTCTATAGAGACGCCCCTGCGACAAACCGCGCCTTGAAATTCTGCTATTGCGATGCAACATACGCTCATGTTGCGACGCAACGTGAACTCGGGACGGCTTCGGCGCCTCGAGGACGCGCAGGTCGCAGAGGGGCGCTCCCCAGCGCCGTATGAGGAAGGACAAGACCATGATGACTGCAGGCAAACGCATCTTCGCTCTGGCCCTCGCCGCTGTGCTGAGCCTCACGGCGGGCGTGGCCCTGCACGCCGAGCCTTATGGGCCGGTCGCTGCGCCGGTGACGCTGAAGCCGCTCGCTGCGGCCAGCTTCGACGCGGGTCGGAAGCATGTGTTGAGCTATTTCGTCGGCGGCGGCGGCGCCTGCCGGCTGACGGTGATCGTCTTCGACGCGCCCACGCTCGAGGAGGCGACGCCGGCCACCGCGACGACACGCTTCATCGTGCCGATCTCCAGCGGCTCCTCCGCCAATCTCGACACTGCCGTCGCCAAGACGCTGCGCTTCGCCTGCTCGGACGACGCCGGCGCCGTGACGGTGACGTCGAGCGAGCGTGTCGCGCCGCGCGCCGCCTATTGAAACGAGCGCCGCCTCCGTCAGCCGACGGAGGCGGTCGCCTCTATCACCGCCTCGGCTCCGATGAGACGGCCGAGCGCCTTGGAACGGCTGGCCAGCCGCTCGCTCGCGAGATCGGCGAATTCCCTCGGCAGAGAGAGAACCAGCCTCCCGTCGCTCGCGACGAGCGGCGTGAGCGGCAAGACGCCGGGCATGGCAGCGCTCAGCAGATAGCCGACGCGCAGCGCCGCCGAGAGCACGCGGGCGCGCTCCAGCAGGCGCGGCGACATCAGGCCGCGCACCGGCAGAGCGCCCTCGCTGTCGGGGCCTGCATGACGCAGCACCGCCACCAGCGCCAGAAAGGCGCGGCCCGGATGATCGACGGCCACGAAGGCGGAATTGGCGATCACATTCATCGCCTGATTGGCGCGATAGTCCGGATGGGCGCGCCAGCTGACATCCGAGAGAAAACAGGCGGCGTGGCGCAGCCGCGCCTCCTCCTCCGTCTCCTGTAGGCATGAAGAGGAAAAGAGCGCGTCGGTCCAGGCGATGAGATCATCTCCATAGCCGGGCGCGCGGGCCATGGCGCGCTCGAGCTCGCGCGCGGCGGCGACCAACGGATCGGCGGCGCGCTCGGCCGGCGTGAGGCGCTCATAGAGCAGGCCCTCGCGCACGCCGGCCGCGGAGATGACGATCTCCTTGGGCCGCGCCTTGCGAATCACCTCGTCGAGCACGATCGCGCCATAGGCCAGCAGCGGACGGCGCGCCGTCGAGACCGCGGCGATATCGGCCAGCGCCTCGCTGTCGACGCGCTCGAGCAGGCTGGCGAATTCCGCCGCATCGCTGGTCGGGATGCGGTAGTTATGCATCATATCGAGAGGATAATTGCGCTGGCGCATGTGCAGGCGCGCCAGCGCGCGCCATGTGCCGCCGACGGCGTAGAAGGCGCGGCCCTTGAGCCGTTGCAACGGCAGCGCGTCCTCGATCGCCTTACGGGCGATTCGCGCGGCCTGACGGGTGGAGCGGCTGGCGGCGTCCATCAGCGCGAGGCCGCCGAGCGGCAGCGTGACCCCCTCGCCCATTTCGCCGCCATGCAGATCGATGAGCTCGAGCGAGCCGCCGCCGAGATCGCCGACGACGCCGTCGGGCTCGTGAATGGCGGAGATCACGCCGAGCGCCGAAAGCTCGGCCTCGCGGCGGCCCGACAGCAGCGAAATCTCGCGGCCGATCGCCTCGCTCGCCGCAGTGAGAAAGGCGGCGCCATTGACGGCGTCGCGAGCCGCCGCGGTCGCGATCACCTCTATGTCGTCGATCTCCATGATCTCGCAGAGAGCGCGAAAACGCCGCAGCGCCTGCAACGCCTTGCGAATCGCGTCCTCCGGCAGGCGGCCCGTCGTGACGACGCCGCGTCCGAGACCGCACATGGCCTTTTCGTTGAATATCGGCGTCAGCGCCCGGTGCAGCCCGACATAGGCGACGAGGCGCACCGAATTGGAGCCGATGTCGACGATCGCGACAGGCCGCGGCGCTCGCGAGAGCGCCCCGGCCTCGGTCTCGACCGCGTCACTCCTCGCGCGGCTTGAGGAGCGATCGCGGACGCCATTCCTTGAGAGACTTGCCACGGCCAGAGAGACTCGGGTTGGTCATGAAGTATTTATGGGCGTTGAACCGCTCTTCGCCCTCCGGGGGAGTTATGCGTAAGGACGAGCCGTCCGGCAAGACTCGATAGCTCTGTTCATTGTCGATGAGATTGGCCAGCATGATCTGATCGAGAATTTGCTGATGCACGGTCGGATTGGTGATGGGCATCAGCACCTCGACGCGGCGGTCGAGGTTGCGCGGCATCAGATCGGCCGACGAGATATAGACATGGGCCTTGGCGTGCGGCAGCGCGTGGCCGCCGCCGAAGCAATAGACGCGGGCGTGCTCGAGGAAGCGCCCGACGATCGATTTGACGCGGATATTGTCGGAAAGGCCCGGCACTCCCGGCCGCAGGCAGCATATGCCGCGCACGACGAATTCGATCGACACGCCCGCCTGCGAGGCGTGATAGAGCGCGTCGATGATCTCGGGATCGACGAGGGCGTTGCATTTTCCCCAGATCGCCGCCGGCTTGCCGGCCTTGGCGAAGCCGATCTCCTGCTCGATATGCTCGAGCAGCCTGGTCTTGAGCGAGATGGGCGACACCGCCATGCGCTCGAGCCCGGCGGGCTCCGCATAGCCGGTGATGAAATTGAAGATGCGCGAGACGTCGCGGCCGATCGCCGGATCGGCGGTGAAGAGCGAGATGTCGGTATAAATGCGCGCCGTCACCGGATGATAATTGCCGGTGCCGACATGGCAATAGGTGACGATGCTTCCGCCCTCGCGGCGCACCACCATCGACAGCTTGCCATGCGTCTTCAGCTCGATGAAGCCGAACACGACCTGCGCGCCGGCGCGCTCGAGATCGCGCGCCCAGCGGATATTGGCCTCCTCGTCGAAGCGCGCCTTCAGCTCGACCAGCGCCGTCACCGATTTGCCGGCCTCCGCCGCCTCCACCAGAGCGCGGACGATGGGGCTGTTGGAGGAGGTGCGATAGAGCGTCTGCTTGATCGCGACCACATTGGGATCGCGCGCCGCCTGCTGCAGGAATTGCACGACGACATCGAAGGATTCGTACGGGTGATGGACCGCGAGGTCCTTCTGCTTGATGGCGAGAAAACAATCGCCGCCATTATCGCGCACGCGCTCGGGGAAGCGCGGCGTATAGGGCTTGAACTTGAGATCGGGCCGATCGAGCCCGACCACTTCGGAAAGATCGTTCAGCGCCAGCATCCCATCGACCACGAAAGTCTCGTCCTCGCCGACGTCGAGCTCCTCGGCGACCAGCGCGCGCAGCGCCTCCGGCATGTCCGAGGCGACCTCGAGGCGAATGACCGAGCCGCGGCGGCGACGCTTGAGCGCCGTCTCGAACAGGCGCACGAGATCCTCCGCCTCCTCCTCCACCTCGAGGTCGCTGTCGCGAATGAGGCGGAAAATCCCCTGCCCCTTGAGCTGATAGCCGGGGAAGAGCTTCTGCGCATTGATGGCGATCAAGGTCTCGAGCAGCATGAAGCGCTCACGCCCCTGCCCCGTCCCAGGTCCCGTTCCTTGCGCGCTCGGCAGGCGCACGAAGCGCTCGATCTTGGGCGGCAGGCGCACCAGAGCGTGAAGCGTCTTGCGGTCGCCCGGACGCACCAGCTCCAGCGCCAGAGTGAAGCCGAGATTGGGGATGAAGGGGAAAGGATGCGCCGGGTCGATGGCGAGCGGCGTCAGCACCGGGAAGACGCGCGAGAGGAAATGATCGTCGAGCCATTCGCGGTCGCCCTTGGAGAGATGCCCCGGCTCCACGATGACGATGCCGACATCCTCGATCTCGCGGCGCAATTCGCGCCAGCGCCGCGTCTGCGCCGTGGTGAGCAGCGCCACGCGCTCGTTGATCTTCACCAGCTGCTCGGCCGGAGTCAGCCCGTCCTGCGAAAGAGTGGCGACGCCGGTGCGCACCTGACCGCGCAGGCCGGCGACGCGCACCATGAAGAATTCGTCGAGATTATTGGCGGAGATGGAGAGGAAGCGCAGCTGCTCCAGCAGCGGATGATTGCGGTTGGACGCCTCCTCGAGAACGCGGCGGTTGAACTCGAGCCAGGACAATTCGCGGTTGATGAAGCGCTGCGGCAGAGCGGCGAGCTCTTCGGGATGCTCCAGAAGCTCGCCCGGCTGGTCCATGACGGGAATGTCGGCTCCGGTCCGCTCGGCCTCGAGATTGTCCTGAATATGCTTCGTCATGCTTTTCCCACCTCTCGCCCGCCGGCGCGATTCTGACAGATTTTCCGCCATACGAAAGCCCTCACGCGCCGCGCGAGGCGTCGATGAACTGGAGAAGCTCGCCCGCGAGCGCGCGCGTGACCGGACGGCCGCGCGAGAGCGCTTCCTCGTCGAGCATCCGCACGAAGGCGCGCGCCGCATCCAGCGAACGCTCGAGCCGAAGCGCGACATAATCGACCAGCGTCGCCTCGACCGCCAATTGGCGGTCGCGAAACAGCTTTTCCAGCACGGCGCGAATCAGCGAATCGTCCGGCGCGCCGATTTCTACGACCGGCGCACGACGTAAACGCGACAATAGGTCGGGAAGCGCGATTTTCAGCGCGGACGGCGGCTGGCGCGACGAGATCAGCAGCGACCCGCCGCTTTCGCGAATGAAATTCATCAAATGAAACATAGCTGTCTCATCCGTCACCGCCTCCAGCCCGTCGAGCAGCGCGCAGGCGCCGCAAAGCGCGCCGGGCTCGGGAATATCGGTCGGGGAGACGAGAAGAGCGTCATGTCGGCGCGCGAAGATCGCCCCGAGATGGGTCTTGCCGGAACCCGGCGGGCCGACGAGCAGCAGCGCGCTGTCCGGCCAGTCCGGCCAGCGCGAGATCATCTCGTGAGCCGCGCGATTGGCGGGCGAGATCAAAAAATCCGCGTCGCCATGGCGCGGCGCGCCCGCCAGATCGAAAAAGAGCTGGGCGGGGCCGCGGCGAGCGTCGCCTGCGCCGGGCATCGGGGTCAGCTCTCCCGCGGCGGCGCGGCGGGGCCGAGAAACAGCGCGCTCTGCCGATAGCGCCGCGTCGCGAAACGCAAGATGACGCCGAGCGCCGCCGCCACCGGCGCCGCGAGCAGCAGGCCGGTGAAGCCGAACAGCGATCCCGCCGCCAGCAGAGCGAACATCAGCCACACCGGATGCACGCCGATGGAGCCGCCGACGAGCCGCGGCGACAGAACATTGCCGTCGAGAAAAAGGCCGGTGGAGACGACCGCCACCGCCATGGCCGGCAGCCGCCAGTCCGGCCAGCCCTGAACCGTGGCGACGATGATGGAGAGGACGAAGGCGGTGATCGAGCCGACATAGGGCACGAAGCTGAGCACGCCGGCGCCGACGCCGATGAGAAAGCCGAAATTCAGGCCGATGAGCGACAGGCCGATGCTGTACCAGAGGCCCAGGAACAGGCAGACCAGCGCCTGCCCGCGCAGAAAGCCGGCGAGCGCTTTGTCGATGTCGCGCGCGATGGCGCGCACGTCCTCGCGATAGCGCGGCGGCGTCAGCGAATCGAGCGTCGCGACCATATCGTCCCAGTCGAGCAGAATGTAGAAGGCGACGACCGGCGTGATCACCACGAGCGACGCCATATTGACCAGCGCCGCCCCGCCGGAGACCAGCGATTTCAAAAAGGCGGCGCCCATGCGCGCCGCCTCGCTGGCGATGTCGTTCACATATTTCTGCGTGTCGAGCGAGGCGTCGGAGACCGGCAGGCCGAGCTTCTCATAGACGCTGCGCATGAAGTCGCCGGTCGCCTCGCGGCTGACGCGCGCGAGCAGCCCCTGCAGAGTGGTGAGATAGCCGGGCAGACTCTCGACGAATTCGGTCAATTGCCGCGTGAGCACCGGCGCGACCAGCAGCACGATCGCCGCCGTCAGCACGACGAACACCGTCAAAATTGCGAAAGAGGCGCCGAGGCGCGAGAGGCCGAGCGTTTGCAGCCGATCGGCGACCGGATCGAGCAGATAGCCGAGCGCGAGCCCCGCCAGGAAAGGCGCGAGAACCGAGCTCAGGAAATAAAACAGCGTGAAAACGAGGAGAATCGCCGCCGCCCACAAGGCCAGCGGCCGTTCGAGCCCGAGCCCGACGGGAACACGCGTCGCCTCCACCTCACGTTCCGACATCGTCCGGCCCCATGAGCTTGATCCAGCGCCAGAGATAGACGCTGGCCGAAGCGACGGTCAATGCCGCCACCACGGCGAAGACGAGGCTCGTCGCCTCCCCGAGCGGAAAAGCGAAGGCCTCGCCGGCGAGCACGATCGCGGCGAGCAAGAGCTGCGCCGCCGTGGTGGCTTTCGAGACCGGCAAGGGACGAAGGTCCATCGGGCGGGCCAGCAGCCAGGCGACGAACACGGCGCCGACGATCAGAACGTCGCGCGAGATCACCAGAAGCGCGAGCCAGGGCGGCAGCGCGCCTTTTATCGCCAGCGTCGCATAAATGGAGACGATGAGCGCCTTGTCGGCGATGGGATCGAGCACGGCGCCGAGGTCCGTGCGCAGATCGAAGGTCTTGGCCAGCCAGCCGTCGAGCGCGTCCGACGCTCCGGCGAGCACGAAAATCGCGAAAGCGGCGCGCCAATGCTCGCCGACGATCATGTCGATCGCCGCCGGCGTCAGCACGAGCCGCCCAATGGTGATGAAATTCGGCAGCCATTGCAGATAGAGGGAGCGCATGAGCATCATATTTGGCGCGCCACGGGCTCGGCGCTAGAGCGCCCCGATCCGATCGAGCGGCGCTCTGCCGGCGCAAGCTCGGCGCGCGAGCCTTCCGGCTCGCTTCTCGAGACATGTCGAACCGTCCGACGCAGACCGCCGGCCCGTCCGAAACGGCGGCGATGATAAGTCGGCGGCGCCGAGCCAGCTATACGTGATGCTACGCGGAATGGCTCGCGCGAGACCTACTTCGACATGCAGGCCTTGATCTCGCTCGAGGTCTTCATCGCCTCGAAAGTGTCGGCGCAGAATTTCTCGAGGCTCGGGCGCAGCTGCGGATTGGAGGCGTTGGCGCGCAGGCTCATCGCGCCTTCGAGCAGCTCTTTCTGCGCGGCGTGAATATTGGCGCGCGGCAGCTCGACGGAACATTCCTCATAGCGCTTCAGCAGCGTGTCGCAGATCGGAATGCCCGTCGTATCGACGGCGAAGGCCGGCGTGGCGAAAAAGAGAGCCGCTGCGAGAGACATAGGACGTTTCACTGCCGATTTTTCCCTTATCGCCCGACCCGGACGTCCCTATAGAGGCTCCGGCGCGAAAAGAAAACGGGCGACGGGCGCTTACGCGGCCCGTCGCCCCACTCCGGCGCAAGTGTCTCGCGAACGCCCGAGATTCCTCAGCTCACAGCCTGCGCTCACAGTCCGGCGAGATAGCCGGTCGGATCGACCGGCGTCGCCCCTTTGCGCAGCTCGAAATGCAGCTGCGGCGAGCCGACATTGCCGGACTGGCCGGACTTGGCGATCGTCTGGCCGCGCTTGACCTGATCGCCGCGCTTCACATCGAGCTCCCCATTATGGGCATAGGCGGAGACGAAGCCATTGGGATGCCGGATCAGCACCAGATTGCCATAGCCTTTCAGCTCGCTGCCGGCATAGGCGACGACGCCGCCCTCGGCCGCTTTCACCTGCGTGCCCTCGGGCACGGCGATATTGATGCCGTCATTGCCGCCCGTGGCGAAGCCCTGGATGATGCGGCCGCGCGCCGGCCAGCGGAATTCGGGACGCGCATCGGCCGATTTCTCTTCGGCCGGCTGGGCCGGCGACGGGATCGAGGCGGTCGGAGTCTTGTCGATGCTGCGCAGAGCCTGCGGCTGCGGGGCCGGCGCGGCTTCGGCGTATCTCTGCGGCTTTTCCGCCTGCGGCGCGCGGGCGATCTCGCGCTCCTTGACGGGCGCCGGCTCGGGCTTCTTCTTGGCGATCTTTTCGGCGCGGACCTCCGGCTTTGCGGGCTCGGCCTGGGCGAGCTTCGCCTTGACGGGCTCCTGCTCCTTCGTCCGCTGCGCGAGCTGCGCACGGGCAGGATGCGTCTCCGCGGGCTTTTGCGCCGCTTTGGCGGGCTGCGCCGGCGCCTGGGCGATCTGCCGCGGCGCGGGCTTCGCCTCGACCGGCTTGGCGACGACGGCCTGCTTGACGACGGCCTGCTTGACGACCGCCGGCTTGAGAACGGCCGATTTGGGCTCGACTGGCGCGGGCCTCGCCTCGATCTGCGCCTGCTTGACGGGGGCCGGACGCGGCCGCTCGGTCGAGACCGGCTTCGACGGCGCGGCCGCCTTGCGGTCGCGCACATCCGCCGCCCGCTGCGCCACCTGCGCGGGCGCGGCATAGACGGGAGCGGCGCGCGCCGGCGCCGGAACGGCGACTGGCGCCGCAGCCGCGGAGGCGCGATAGATCGGGATCACCAGCCGCGAGCCGGGATGCACCTCGGCCGGCTTGCCATAGCCGTTGACGCGCAGTAGCGCATCCAGAGGCACGCCATAGCGCGTCGCGACGACGCCGGCCGATTCGCCCTCGGCGACGACGACGGGCGTGCCGCCTTCGGCGCTCCAATGATTATAGGCGCCCGCCGCCCTGGCGGGAGCAGGAGCGGCGACTTGGACAGGAGCGGGCGCAGGAGCCGCGGCGACGGGCGCCGGCGCGCGGATCGCCGCCGGCGGCGGGGCGAGCGGCTGCCGCTCCACGACGCTGCGGCGCACGGGATTGGTCCCCGTCGGAACGCGATCGACGCGGCCCATGGGCGCGGAATCCTGGAACGGATTGGTGAAGGGATCGGTGAAGCGGGAAGCGTCCGAACAACCGGCGAGCAGGCCGGCGGCGCCGGCTGCGAACATGAGCCGCTTTGCGACTCGCGACAGAAAAATACGACGCTCAATTGCCATGACGCGACCTACACTCGAACGCGAACCTCACTGCGCTCATCTAGCCACAGGCCGGTTAAGGGAGCGTTTAAGATGAATGCGGGTTCAGCCGCGCCTCGCCGATTTTAGGTAAATGCGCGCGCTCACAGAGCCTTTGCGCGTCCTGCGAGCGAAGCGCCGAGCCGGCTCGGACCAAGATCGCTATCGGTCCAGATCGCATCGCCGGCGCGATGCGAGAGACAGAGCCGAGCCAATGGCCGCTCGCCCTCGTCCGCCGGCGCCTGAATGCGGCCGAACAAAGCCGTTCCACCCGGCGTCAGCGCCGCCAGGACAGAGTGCGGCGGCTCGTGAAAGGACATGTGCAGAATGATGCGATCGAAATATCCGCGCGTCTCATTCGCCGCGAGACCGTCGCCGAACAGAACCTCGACATTGGCGCGGCCGACCTCGGCGAGACGCTGACGCGCCTCTATCGCCAAAGTCTCGTAACGCTCGATCGTCACCACCTCGCGCGCGAGCCGCGACAGCACCGCCGCGCCGAAGCCGGAGCCCGTCCCCACTTCCAGCACGCGATGAAGCGGCTCTATGCGCAGCGCCTCGAGCCGGCGCGCGAGCTCGGCGGCGGCCGGCATGGTCTGTCCGCAGCCGATCGGCAGCGACATGTCGCGGGCGGAGAGATCGCGGAAGCGATACGGGGCGAAGAGCGCGCGCGGAGTGGTCTCGAAGGCGCGCATGATGGCGAGGTCGCGCACGCCGGCGCGCCGCAATTGCAGGAGAAGCGCCGCGCGAGCCTCGATCGACTGTCCTTCGCCGGCGCTCTCCTCCATTTTTCCCCTATTCGAAAGCGGCGGAGAGCCGCGTCAAGGTCGGATGGTCGGTGAAGTCGAGGCGCAGAGGCGTCACCGAAATCTTATTCGCCTCCACCGCCTCGAGGTCGGTGCCCGGCCCCGGCGTGAAATTGCCGCGCCGAAAGCATATCCAATAATAGGGAATGCCGCGACCGTCCTTGCGATCTTCTATATGCATCAGATCATTGGAGCGCTGGCCCTGCATGGTGACGGCGACGCCCTTCACCTCCTCCGGCGCGCAATTGGGAAAATTGACATTCATCAGCACGCCGCGCGGAATCCCGGCCGCGACCAGCTTGCGGATGACGTCGGCCGCATGAGCCTCCGCGCAGGCCCAGTGAATATGCCGGCGTCCGGCGAAGAAATCATAGACCTGCGAGAGCGCGATGGAGGGAATGCCGAGCAGCGTGCCCTCTATGGCGCCGGCGATCGTGCCGGAATAGCTGACGTCCTCGGCGAGATTCTGCCCCGAATTGACGCCGGAGAGAATGAGATCCGGCGGTCTGTCGGCGAGCAGCTTGCGCACGCCCATGATGACGCAATCGGTCGGCGTGCCTTTGACGGCGAAATGCCGCGAGGAGATTTCACGCAGGCGCAGCGGATCATTGATGGAGAGCGAATGCGCGACGCCCGATTGCTCGCTCTCCGGCGCGACGACGAAGACATCGTCGGTGAGGCTGCGCGCGACGCGCTCGGCCAGCGCGAGGCCGGCGCCATGGATTCCGTCGTCATTGGTGATGAGGATGCGCATCGTCACTCGTTCTCGAAGGACTATAGCAATCGTCAGGCGCGATTCCTTCTCCCACTCGTGGGAGAAGGTGGCCCCGCGAAGCGGGGTCGGATGAGGGCCGTCGTGTCTTCAGAGAATCGAAGCACACGAAGCGATGCGCAAAGCAGAAGGACCCTCCATCCGACCCTCGCTGACGCGAGGGCCACCTTCTCCCGCGCGCGGGAGAAGGGTCACGCCCCAGCTACCGCGCCGCGGCGATTCGCTCCAGCCCGCCCATATAGGGACGCAGAACCGTCGGCACTGTGACGGAGCCGTCCGCCTCCTGATAATTCTCCAGCACGGCAACCAGAGCGCGGCCGACGGCGACGCCGGAGCCGTTGAGCGTATGCACGAAGCGCGTCGCCTTGCCCTCGGCGGGACGGAAGCGGGCGTTCATGCGCCGCGCCTGGAAATCGCCGCAGACCGAGCAGGAGGAAATCTCGCGATATTTCCCCTGCCCCGGCAGCCAAACCTCGAGGTCATAGGTCTTCTGCGAGGCGAAGCCCATGTCGCCGGTGCAGAGCGTCACCTTGCGATAGGGCAGCTCGAGCAATTGCAGCACTTTCTCCGCGCAGCCGGTCATGCGCTCATGCTCCTCGAGCGATTGCTCGGGCGTCGTGATGGAGACGAGCTCGACCTTATAGAACTGATGCTGGCGGATCATGCCGCGCGTGTCGCGCCCCGCCGCGCCGGCCTCGGCGCGGAAGCAATAGGTGCCGGCGGTGAAGCGCAGAGGCAGCTGCGATTCGTCGAGGATCGATTCGCGCACGAGATTGGTGAGCGGGACTTCCGCCGTCGGCACGAGCCAATATTCGCTCGCCGGCTCCTCCGATTGTCCATCGCCGCGACCTGCCGTCACGGAAAACTGATCGTCGCGAAACTTCGGCAGTTGCGCCGTGCCGAACATTGCGTCGTCGCGCACCAGCAGCGGCGGCGCCACTTCCGTATAGCCGTGCGCGCCCGTATGCAGATCGAGCATGAATTGCGCGAGCGCGCGCTCAAGCCGTGCGATTCCACCCTTGTTCACGACGAAGCGCGCGCCCGATAGCTTGGCGGCGCTCTCGAAATCCATGAGCTTCAGGCCTTCGCCAATGTCGAAATGCTCTTTCGGCGTAAAGTCGAATTTGCGCGGCTCGCCCCAGAGCAGAACCTCGACATTGTCGTGCTCGTCCTTGCCTTCCGGCACTTGCTCGAGCGGCGTGTTGGGAATCTCCGACAGCGCCTTGTCGAGCGCGGCGCTCGCTTCGCGCTCCTTCTGCTCCAGCTGCGGGAAATCCTCCTTCAGCTTCGCGACTTCCGCCTTCAGCGCCTCGGCGCGGGCGGCGTCCTTCTCGCGCATGGCGAGGCCGATTTCCTTGGAGGCCGCGTTGCGCCGCTCTTGCGCCGCCTGCAAAGCCGCGATCGCCGCGCGGCGCTCGTCGTCGAGCGCGAAAAGGCTTTCCGACAGAGGCGCGAGGTTGCGGCGGCGGCGGCCATTGTCGAAAGCTTCCGCATTATCGCGAATAAATTTGATGTCGTGCATGAGAATCGATCCGCCGACTGGTGCGTGCCCTCATCCGACCCTCGCTGACGCGAGGGCCACCTTCTCCCACGAGTGGGAGAAGGATTCGCTCACCACGTCGTGTACGCGAAACCTCGGCCGCTCCCTTCTCCCGCGCGCAGGAGAAGGTGGCCCCGCGAAGCGGGGTCGGATGAGGGCCCTTGTCCCTCGAGCGGAACGAAGGGTCAACCCGCGGCTTGCTGTTCCTCGGCCGCCGCCCGCTTCTTCTCGATCCAGCGCACGGAAATGATCGACGCCTCGTAGAGCAGCAGGCCCGGTATGGCGAGCGCCAGCTGGCTGAACACGTCGGGCGGCGTCAGCACCGCCGCCACGATGAAGACGAGGACGATCGCATAGCGACGCTTCTCGGACAAAAATTTCGACGAGACGATGCCGATCTGCCCGAGCAGCGTCAGCGCCACCGGCAGCTGGAACACGACGCCGAAGGCGAGCACCAAGGTCATGATGAGCGACAGATATTCCGACACGCGCGGCAGCAGCTCGATCTGCGCCTTCCCCGGCTCATTGGCCTGCTGCATCGAAATGAAGAAATGCAGCAGATTGGGCATGACCAGGAAATAGACGACGATCGCGCCCAGCGCGAAAAAGACCGGCGTGGCGACGAGATAGGGACGAAACGCCTGCCGCTCGTGCCGATAGAGGCCGGGCGCGACGAAGGCGTAGAGCTGTCCGATGACGATCGGGCAGGAGATGAAGGCCGCGGCGAACATCGCCACTTTGATCTGCGTGAAGAAATATTCCTGCGGCGCCGTGTAGATGAGCTTGGCCTCCGGCCCCGCCGCCATCGTATAGGGCACGACCAGGAGATTATAGATATCCTTGGCGAAGAAGAAGGAGAGGATGAAGGCGCTGAGAAAAGCCAGCAGCGCGCGAATGAGCCGCTCGCGCAGCTCCATCAAATGCTCGATCAACGGCGCCTTGGTCGCGTCTATGTCGGCGTCGCTCATTTCGGCAGGCTCTCGGGCGGCGAAACCTCGCTCGACGGCGCAGACTCGCTCGGCTGCCGAGTCTCGTGCGCAGCCAGCGCTTCGAGCGCCGGCGCAGGCTCCTCGGCTTTGGCCTCATCGTCGGACAACGGGGCCGGCGGGCCTTCGATCGCGCCGACGATCTGCTCGCGCGCTTCCTTGAGCGGATCGAAAGCGACGTCCTTGCCGACGCCGGCGAAGGCCGAATCGACCTCGCTCTTCAAATTCTTGTGGAGATCGGCAATCTCCGCCTCGCGCATCGCGTCCATGAACTGGCCTTGGAACTCGGCCGCCATGCGCCGCATTCGACCGGTCACTTGTCCGATCTGGCGCAATACGCGCGGCAGATCCTTGGTCGGAATCGCGACGAGCGCGACGATGCCGATGACGATCAGCTTTCCGGGATCGAGATCGAACATGGTCTTCTCGAGAGCCTGCAGGCGGCAGGCGTGAAAAAGGGTGACGTCAGGCCTTTTTCGCTTCGGCCGGCTTGTCGGCGTGAAGCGTGGACGGGCTCGTGAGCGGCGAATGCTCCAGCGATTTCGCCGGCTCCTCGGCCTTCGCCTCGGTCTCGTCCTCGGCGAGGCCCTTCTTGAAGGCCTTTATGCCTTTGGCGACGTCGCCCATCACATCGGAGATTTTGAAACGCCCGCCGAACAGGATGAAGGCCACGCCGCCGACGATAATCCAGTGCCAGATCGACAGACCGCCCATGGCGCGAACCTCCCACTCGTCTTTCGTGGACCGGCGAGGCCGGCCGAAACTCCCGGAACCTAGGACGCCGGACGCGCAAAAACAAGTTGGATGAACGAATTCTCCGACGCTTCCGGTAGGATTTCGGCGTCGGCGAGCTTCGGGCGCGCTCCCTCGAGTCAGGGCGAGGGACGGATGGCGACGCCGTCTCGGGCGTCGCGCCGCTTCGATTGCAGCGAATCGAGGCTCTTTTCCACCAGCGGGGCGACTCCGGCGACGATTTTGGCGACGCCAGCCCGGCTCGGATGAAGCCCGTCGACGAGCGTCATCCCGGTCTCGCCTACGACGCCCGCGAGGAAAAACGGATAGAGCGGCAGTCCGCGCCGCGCCGAAAGATCGGGGAAAATGGCGTCGAACGCCTTTTGCCGCTCCTCGCCGAAATTGGCGCTGGCCAGCATTCCGGCGAGCACCACGTCGAGCCCTTTCGCCTGCGCCTGCGTGACGATTTTCTCGAGATTGTCGCGCGTCGTCGCCGGATCGAAGCCGAGCAGCATGTCATTGGCGCCGAGCTCCAATATCAGCAGATCGCCGCCGTCGCGCAGCGCATAGGAGAGACGCGCGAGCCCGCCGCGGGTGGTGTCGCCGGAGACGCTGGCGTTGATGACGCGGACGTCATAGCCGTCCTTCTTCAGCCGCGCCTCGAGCTGCGCGGGAAAAGCGGCGTCGGCCGGCAATTGGAAGCCGGCGCTGAGGCTGTCGCCGAATGCGATGACGCGCAAAGGCTCGGCCGCCGCCGGGCGCGCGAAGGCCATTAAAAGCGCCAAAAGCATGGCGACGCACAGGAGCGCCGCGGGTCCCCGCGGCCGAAAGCGCGACCGGAGACTGGAAACCAGGGGCGCCTTCGCATATGTCGGAGCGGTCGTCTGGGCCGGAACGCGAGAGGCGGACCGGCTGGCGGCGCAGCGGCATACCATTTGTAGGACCTCCCCAAAGTGCAGCGGCCGGTCATCCAGCTCGAGGACGTCGATCTCACCCTCGGATCGGGCGCGGCGCGCGTCCATGTGCTCAAGAACATAAGCCTCACGGTCGCCCGCGGCGAGGCCGTCGGCCTCGTCGGACCATCGGGTTCCGGGAAATCCACATTGCTGATGACGCTCGCCGGCCTCGAGCGGCCCGATTCCGGCAAGGTGCTCGTCGACGGCAGCGATCTCGCCTGCCTCGACGAAAACGCGCTGGCGCGGTTCCGCGGAGGTAAGATAGGCGTCGTCTTCCAGTCTTTCCAGCTCATCGCCACGATGACGGCGCTGGAGAATGTCGCCGTTCCGCTGGAGCTCGCCGGCCGCGCCGACGCTTTTGCGCGCGCCAGCCAGGAGCTGGAGGCCGTCGGCCTCGCCCATCGCCTCTCGCATTATCCGGCGCAAATGTCCGGCGGCGAGCAGCAGCGCGTCGCCCTCGCCCGCGCGCTCGCGCCCGATCCGGTCATTCTTGTCGCCGACGAGCCGACCGGCAATCTCGATTCGGAGACCGGCGCGTCCATCGTCGATCTCATCTTCGCGCAAAAGGCGCGGCGCTCGGCGACCCTGGTGCTGGTGACGCACGACCCCTCGCTCGCCGCCCGCTGCGACCGCGCCATTAGGCTGCGCTCCGGCCGCATAGAGGGCGAGGAGGCGAAAGCGTCATGAGGCGCGGCCTCGCCTCGCGCCTGCCGCTGGCGCTGCGTTTCGCTCTGCGCGATCTCGCTGGCGATCTGCGCGGTTTTTCGGTCTTCATCGCGTGCATCGTCATCGGCGTCGCCGCCATTTCCGGCGTCGGCGCGGTGTCGCAATCGCTCTCGGAAGGCCTCGCCCGCGAGGGCCGCACGATTTTGGGCGGCGATGTCTCCGTCGCCACCACGATGCGGCGGCTGTCGCCGCAGGAGCGCGAATTTTTCGAGCGCAATGGCCGCGTCTGCGAAATCGCGCTGATGCGCGCCATGGCCCGTTCGGCGACCGGCGAGGCGACGCTCGTCGAGATAAAAGCCGTCGACTCCGCCTACCCCAACGCCGGCGCGGTCGAGCTGACGCCCGCGCAGCCGCTCGCCGAGGCGCTCGGCGAGCACGACGGAGTCTACGGTCTCGTCGCCGATTCGACGCTGATCGCCCGGCTCGATCTCGCGGTCGGCGATCGGGTGAAGATCGGCGGCGGCTCCTTCCGTCTGACAGCCGAACTGACGAGCGAGCCCGACAAGCTCGCCGGCGGTTTCGGCTTCGGCGCCCGCATCGTGATGAGCGAGGAGGCGCTGAAAGCGACCGGGCTCTTGCAGCCGGGGGCGGTCGTGCGCTGGCTGACCCGAATCTCGCTGCGCGGAAGCGGCGCTGGGGCGAGCGACGCCGAGGTCGAGCGTTTCGCGACGGCGCTGACCGCGGCCTTTCCGCAGGCCGGCTGGGATTTGCGCAAGCGCGACGCCGTCTCCCCGCAATTCTCGCGCAATCAGGAGCGCTTCACCCAGCTGCTGACTCTGGTCGCGCTGACGGCGCTGGTCGCGGGCGGCGCGGGCGTCGCCAACGCCGTTTCCGGATTCGTCGCCCGCAAGCGCGACGCTTTCGCGATTTTGAAGGCGCTCGGCGCGCCGGCTTCGCGCGTCTTCGCCATGGCGCTGGTCGAGGTGCTGCTGGTCGCCGGCCTCGCCGTCATCGGCGGCCTCGCGCTCGGCGCGACCTTCCCCTATCTCGCCGATTTCGCCCTTTCCGCCTCCGTGCCTCTGCCATTTTCCCCTTCTGTCGACATGCGCTCGCTCGCGGTCGGCGCGGCCTATGGGCTGCTGGTGGCTTTGATCTTCGCGCTGCCGCCATTGGGCCGCGCCTATGGGACGCCAGTCGCCCGCCTGTTGCGCGACGAGGCGGAGGAGAAGGCCCCTCCCCGCATCTTTATGCTCGCGGCGCTCGCCGCCGCCGCGCTTCTCGTCGCTCTCGTCCTGGGTTCGGCCGCCGACAAGAGGCTGGCCGGCGCCTATATCGCCGCCACGGCGGCAGCCTTCGCTCTGCTGCGCGGCGTCGCCACGCTGGTCGTGCGTATAGCGCAGCGCGTCTCCAATGTTCCCAATGCGCGGCTGCGCCATGCGATCGGCAATATTCGCCGGCCGAAGAGCCTCGCGGCGACTCTCATCGTCTCGATCGGCGTCACTGAGACGCTGCTGGTCGCACTGGCGCTGATCGAGGGCTCGATCCACGCCGAATTGCACCAGGTCCGCAAGAACGACACGCCGAGCTTTTATTTCGTCGATGTCGCCAAGGAGCAGGCCGGCGAATTCGCCTCCTTCCTCTCCGCCTTTGCGACGGACGCCAAGGTCGAGCATGTGCCGATGATGCGCGGCCGCATCGTCGCGGTGAAAGGCGTCCGCGCCGAGAATTTGAAGCCGCCGGACGATATCGCCTGGGCGCTCGACGGCGACCGTGGCCTGACCTTCTCGGCGACGCCGCCGAAGGGCTCCGAAATCGCCGCCGGCCAATGGTGGGCGGCGGGGCATGACGGGCCTCCCCTCGTCTCGCTGGAGACGCGCGTCGCCGAAGGTCTCGGCCTCGTCGTCGGCGACGAGATCGTCGTCAATGTGCTCGGCCGCGACGTCGCCGCCCGCATCGCCAATCTGCGCCGCCTCGACTGGCGCAGCTATGGCATCAATTTCATGATGGTGTTCTCGCCGGACGCTTTCGCCGACGCGCCCTTCTCGGAGATTTTCACCGTCGCTTTCGCCGATCGCGACGATCCCGCTCGCGACAAGCGGCTGATCCGCGAGGTCGCCGCGCGCTTTCCGCAGATCGCCGCGCTGCGCGTGAAGGATGCGCTCGAAGCGGTGCAGAAGATCGCCGATCAGCTCACCTTCGCCGCGCGGGCGGCCGCCGGCCTCGCCATCGTCACGGCGGCGCTGGCGCTCGGCAGCGCCGTGGCGGCGAGCCAGCGCGGGCGCCAGCGCGACGCCATTATATTGAAGACGCTCGGCGCGACGCGCGTCTGGCTGACGAGCGCTTTCGCAATGGAGTTCGCGCTGCTCGGCCTCGTCGCCGGACTCTTCTCTGTGATCACGGGCGCCGGCGCGGCGGGCTTCATATTGGAAGCGCTGATGAAAATGGACTTCGTCTTTCGCCCCTGGCCGGTGGCGCTGACCGCGCTCGGCGGGCTCGCCTTCGCCATCGGCCTCGGCCTCGCGGGGAGCTGGCGCGTGCTCGGAGAAAAGCCCGGCCCGGCGCTGCGCCGTCAATAAAGCGCTTTCTCGTCGTATAGAATCTCGCGCCGAGGCGGCGAAAACGCCAAAATGGCGATGTTTTCGTCGCTTGGAAGCGGCTTTTTCGCGCGCCGACCCTTGCCGGGAGAGATCGCTCGCCTTAAAAGGCGGGCTTCGCCGGCGTTCAGGGGGCTGGACGCGAGATGATCGCGCTCGCCCTCGAACAAGCGTAGAGCCCATGCCCCAACTTCTGCCCGAACGCAAGAAACTGCCCGTTCCCGACAATGGCGATTTTTCGCTGTCGCAGATCTTCGCCTCCATCGGCGGAGGCCTCGCCGGCGCGGCCGTGTTCGCGGTCATCACCAAGGGCACTTCGGCGGCGGTTCTCTTCGCTTTTCTCGCGCCGCTGCCGATTTTGATCGTCGCGCTCGGCTTCGGCCTGCGCCATGGCGCGACCTCGGCCCTCATCGCGACCGGTCTTTTGTCGATCTGGCCGAGCCCGGTCTTCGGCGTCGTCTACGCTATCCTGGTCGCCCTTCCGGCGCTCGCCGCCGCCTATGTCGCGTCCGGAGCGGTCTGGCGCGGGCGCGAATTGGCGAGCGCTCACGCGCCGGCCTGGGCAGTCCTCGCCGCCGGCGGCGTGGTCGCGGCCGCAGTATCGATAGCGGTCGCCATAGCCGCGATTCGCTCCGGCGGCCTCGACGCGGCGCTCAATCCGCTGCAGGCGCGCGCCTTTATCGCGATCGAGGACCTCATCCGCACGCAGGAACTCGGCGACAAGTTCGATCCGAGCCAGCTTTCGGCGCTCGTCGTCTTCGCCTTTCCCGCGACTCTCGCCGCACTCACCTTGCTGAGCCATGTGCTCAATCTCTGGGGCGCCGGCCTGCTCGCCCGCGCCTCGGAAGCGTCGACGCGTCCCTGGCCCGACATCGCCCAAGAGTTCGTGTTGCCACGCGCGATCGCCGGGCTGTTTCTCGTCGCCAGCGCCGTGGCCTTCGCCGGCAATCTTCCCGGCGCGATCGGCCTCGTCTTCGCCGAGACGCTCGGCCTCGCTCTGGCGTTGCAGGGCCTCGCCGTGATTCACGCTCTGCTGCGCGGCACGCGCGTCGGCGGCGTCACGCTCACCATCGTCTATATCGTCATCGGCCTGTTCGCCTGGCCGATCGTCCTGTTCACCGTGATCGGCGTCGTCGATGCGGTGTTTTCGTTCCGCAGCCGCAAGCAGGCGGCGCAGGCGCGGCGCGGCTGAGCGCCGCGACACAATTCGAGAGACACGAGGAGAAGAACCCATGGTCGATGTCATTCTGCTGCAGCGCGTGGCCAAGCTCGGCCAGATGGGCGACACCGTTCGCGTGCGCGACGGCTATGCGCGCAACTTCCTGCTGCCGCGCGGCAAGGCGCTGCGCGCCACCGAAGGCAACAAGAAGCATTTCGAGACGCAGCGCGCCCATATCGAGGCCCACAACCTCACCGCCCGCAAGGAGGCCGAGGCCGTCGCCGAGAAGCTCGAGGGACAGGCCTTCGTCATCATCCGTCAGGCCGGCGAGAGCGGCCATCTCTATGGCTCGGTCGCGCCCCGCGACATTGCCGAGGCGGCGACCGCGGGCGGCTTCTCGCTGAACCGCAGCCAGATCGATCTCCAGCATCCGATCAAGGCGCTCGGCCTGCATAATGTGCCAGTGCATCTGCATCCCGAGATCGAGGTGAAGATCATCGTCAATGTCGCCCGCTCCGCCGAAGAGGCCGAGCGTCAGGCGCGCGGCGAGGCGGCCGCCGCCCGCGAGGAGACGACGCTCGACGATCTCGGCCTCGAGGTCGGCGCCGCTCTGGCCGAGGCCGGCGACGTCGAGCTCTGATCACGCGCGAAGCGATTCGTTTTTTTACAAAAGGCCGGAGACCCCTGCGTCTCCGGCTTTTTTCATGCGCCGCCGATTCGCCGTGGCGAAATTGTCACACTCAAAGGATTTCACGCAGATAGACCGCAAGCTGTGCTGTGGTATGTGGAAATGACTCACAAGATCGCTGCGTGGGCATTTGCCGATCTTTGTGTCGATCTTCGGCATTGGCGCCGCTCTCACCTTCGGGCAATGTCGCCACCGTTCTCGAGTGCCTGTCGCTACGCGTTCACGAGCATCGAAGACATCCATCAGAGGCAATCAGGCGAAAGGCCGGGCTGGACGTCCCCATGATTCGGGGAGCGACCGCATCCCGGCCGCCTATGGCGCTCGGCTCCCTCGCGAGGGAGCCGAGCGCCCGCCTTTGGCGATGTTCTCGGCGCCGTGACGACCCCGCTCCGTCCCGCTTCCGAGAGAGAGATGCTCGACCAGCCCGCCTATCGAACGCCGCCGCATAATATCGAAGCCGAGCAGGCGCTGCTCGGCGCCATATTGGTCAATAATGACGCCTTCGATCGCGTCTCCGATTTTCTGCGCTCCGAGCATTTTTCCGAGGAGCTGCACAGGCGCATTTTCGAGGTCGCGTCGCAGATCATTCGCGCCGGCCGCGTCGCCACTGTGGTGACGCTGAAGACGCATCTCGGCGATATCGAGCTGCCCGGCGGCGTGACCATGCAGGCCTATCTCGCGCGATTGGCGCGCGAGGCGACGACGATCATCAACGCCGAGGATTACGGCCGCACAATTCATGATCTCGCGGTGCGACGGGAGTTGATCGTCATCGGCGAGGATATCGTCAACTCCGCCTATGACGCAGCCGTCGATCAGGCGCCGCGCCAGCAGATAGAGGAGGCCGAGCGCAAGCTCTATGCGGTGGCCGAGACCGGCCGCTATGACGGCGGGTTTCAGCGTTTCGCCGACGCGCTCTCCACCGCCATGGATATGGCGAGCAGCGCCTATCAGCGCGACGGGCATCTCTCCGGCGTCGCGACCGGGCTCGTCGATCTCGACGAGAAGATGGGCGGGCTGCAGAAGTCCGATCTCATCATCGTCGCCGGCCGTCCCGGCATGGGCAAGACGGCGCTGGCCACCAATATCGCCTTCAACATCGCCAAGGCCTATGTCCCGGAGCAGCAGCCGGACGGCTCGATCAAGGCTGCGAATGGCGGAATCGTCGGCTTCTTCTCGCTGGAAATGTCAGCCGAGCAATTGGCGACGCGCGTCATCGCCGAGCAGTCCGGCGTGCCCTCCTACAAAATCCGCCGCGGCGACATAAACGAGGACGATTTCCGCCGCATCGCCGAGGCGGCGCGCGAGATGCAGAGCGTGCCCTTCTTCATCGATCAGAGCGGCGGCATTTCCATCGCCCAGCTCACCGCGCGGGCGCGGCGCTTGAAGCGCCAGCGCGGGCTCGACCTGCTCGTCGTCGACTATCTTCAGCTGCTCTCCGGCTCCAAATCGCGCGGCGACAATCGCGTGCAGGAGCTGACCGAGATCACCACGGGCCTCAAAGCGCTGGCCAAGGAGCTGGCGGTGCCGATCATCGCGCTCTCGCAGCTGTCACGTCAGGTCGAGAGCCGCGACGACAAGCGCCCGCAGCTCTCCGACCTTCGCGAATCGGGCTCGATCGAGCAGGACGCCGACGTGGTGATGTTCGTCTATCGCGAGGAATATTATCTGCGCAATCGCGAGCCGCGCGAGGGCACGGAAGAGCATATCGCCTGGCAGAACGAGATGGAGCGCGTGCATGGGCGCGCCGAGGCGATTCTCGGCAAGCAGCGTCACGGCCCCACGGGAACGGTGACGCTCGCCTTCGAAGCCGAAGTGACGCGCTTCTCCAATCTCGCCGAGGAGGACAAGCTGCCGGCGCGCATGTGAGGCGCCGGCGGCCTTTAGAGTGTTTTCGAGCGACGTGGGAGCCGGTTCGCGTGAAGAAAACACGACAGAACAAGGAGGTCTAGCGTGATTCCGGTTCAATCTGAGCCGGCATCACGCTAGGCGACGCGCGTCTCCTCGAAGGCCGGAACCTCGCGCGAAAAAGCGTCGAGCCAGGCGAGGAGCGCGGGATATTTCGCGCGCCAGGCGCCTTCGAAGCGCAGATCGAGATAGCCGAGCGCGGCGGCGACGGCCACATGGCCGATCGTCACCGGGCCGGCCGGCGGCGCGGCGGCGAGCGCCGACAAAGCGCGGTCGAGCTTGCCGGTCTGCAGCGCGATCCAATCGGCGGAGCGCAAAGCCTCCGGCCGCGTCGCCTCGTAACGAATCAGCAGAGCGGCGTCGTTCATGCCGTCGCCGAGCGCCTGCAGCGTCAGCGCCGCGATTCGCTCGGCGGGATCACGCGGAATGAGCTTGCCGCCGGCGAAAAGATCGAAATATTCGCAGATCACGCGGCTGTCATAGATGGTCTCGCCGCTGTCGAGGATGAGCACCGGCACCTTGCCGAGCGGATTTTGCGCGCGCAACGAATCGTCGGGATTTGTCGTGTCGGCGCCGACGAGCTCGACGCTCGCGCCGAAGCCGAGCAGCTCGGCGACGATGCGGCACTTGCGGGCGTAGGGCGAAGCCGCAGAATAGCGTAGAATGGGCATTGGCTCCCTCACGTCGAAAAAGGCGTCGTCGAGCAATAGGACGTAACGAAGATGACCGCCAGTCCCGAAGAGATCGCCGCCGGCCAGGCCGTCTACACGCCCGCGGTTCTGCGGCTCTACGATCTGCTGGTGCTCGGCCTCTCCAACCGCTTCATCTGGAAATGTCCGACGCCGCGCCTACGCGCGCTCTATGACGCGCATGTGTCGGGCAATCATCTCGATGTCGGCGTCGGCACGGGCTATTACCTCGACCATTGCCGCTTTCCCGCCGTGGCGCCGCGCGTCGCGCTGATGGATTTGAACGCGGACGCGCTGCGCTTCGCAGCGGCCCGCATCGCGCACTATTCGCCGGAGAGCTATCGCCGCAATGTGCTGGAGCCGATCGCTTTCGACGCGCCGAAATTCGATTCCGTCGGCGTCAATTATCTGCTGCACTGCCTGCCGGGCGCGATAGCGGAAAAGGCCGTCGTTTTCGAACATCTGAAGCCGCTGACGAATGACGGCGCCGTCTTTTTCGGCTCGACCTTGCTGCAAGGCGGCGTCGAGCGCTCCGGCGCGGCGCGGCGGCTGATGGACTTCTACAATCGCAAAGGCGTGTTCTCGAATAGGAACGATGATCTCGACGGGCTGCGCAACGCGCTCGAGCGGCGCTTCCGCAATGTCGAGATCGACATTGTCGGCTGCGCCGCCGTGTTCGTCGCGCATGATTGACGGATCGCGCGAGCCTTTCGGCTCGCGCCTCCGACGCCATCACTCGTAGATCGCGCTCAGCACGACGTGAAACTTCGCGACCGAATTGCCGATATTCTTGATCTCGTAATGAATCTCGGTCTCGTCCTTGGTGTCGACGGTCTGCGACTGCGGGTTCGGCTTGATCTCCGTCACCGTGAAGTGACGCCAAACGCGCGTCACCTCGAGCGAGGTGTCCTGGTTGAAGCCGGTCGCCGTGCTGCCGGTGGCGAAAGGCACGGCCTGCGCGTCCCACACCGCATTGAAGGGCGAGGCGTTGTTCCACCAGCCATGAACGGTCGCGCCGGGCGCGAGGGTGAGCTCGGTCTTGGTGTCGATGAAAAGCACTTTGGACATTTTCAATCTCCTATCTGAAACCGTCGCATGAAATCATTGCGATCGGATGCAGAGGAGATTAGTCGCGGCGCGCTGTCATCGCCGTGCGCGCGAGCACAGAGCGCGCTTCAATGCGTCTCGCCATAGAGCGCGGAAAGCGGAAAGGCGAGGCCGGGCGGATCGAGCGTGATGTCGCCGTCATGAATGACGCGCGTCAGAATATCGCTCCCCTCCCCGCGACGATGATGAATCACCAGCGGCGAATCTGGATCGACGATGAGATAATGCGCGACGCTCGCGATGCGAAAATAGCCGACGAGCTTGCCGAGAGCGTCATTGCGCCCTGTGGATGGCGACAGCACCTCGACGACGATAAGAGGCGCTTCGACGAAAAGCGTGTCCGGCGGCAGCTCCGGTCCGCAATAGAGCTGCGCATCGGGCTCGAAGACGGTCGTCGCATCGACGCGCACGGCCATTCCGTCCGGCAGCACATGGCACGGCGCATCCGCACGGCGCGCGGCGTCCTGAAGAGCGCGAGCGGCCGCGAGCTTCGCCTTCGCATGGGCGGCTCGTTCCGCCGCCTGAGCGAAAACTTCACCATCGACGAGCTCGTGTCGGCCGGGCTGTCCTTCGGCCCAGACCACGAATTCCTCGGCGGTCATTTTCGTCTTCGGCAGAGCGCTCATGCGGAGCATCCTAGCGGAATGGCGCATCCGGCGCCATTCCGGGGCGTCACCCCTTCAGATCGTCGAAGGGCACCATCACATGCTGGCGATAGGCCGGCCGCTCGCAGAGGCGCGCATACCAAGCCTCGACATTGGGCAGCGACGGCCGCTCTATGTCGAGCGAGAAATAGCGAAACAGCGTCGTTCCGGCGGGAATGTCGGCGAGCGTCGGCTCGTCGCCGGCGAGGAAAGGACGATCCGCGAGCCAGTTGTCGAGAAATCGATAATGCTGCGCGCAGCGCGCGACGGCGGCGATGATCGCCGGCCAGTCGCGCTTTTCCTCCGGCGTGCGGTAATAGCCCATGAACACGCCGTCGACGAAGGCCGGCTGCAACGTCGTCTGCGCCCAATCCATCCAGCGATCGGGGAAGGAGCGCGTCGCCGGATCCGCCGGCCAGAAGGCCTCGCCGCCATGGCGCGCGGCGAGATAGCGCAATATGGCGTGAGATTCCCACACCACCACGCCCTCTTCGTCGATGACCGGAATGCGGCCATGCGGATTTTTCGCGCGAAACTGCGGATCGTCCAGCCCGCCGAAAGCGCCGCCGAGCGGCACATGGGCGTGATCGAGCGCGAGCTCGCCGACGAGCCACATGACCTTCTGCACATTGAAGGAGTTGCGCCGTCCCCAGATCGTGAGCATGCGTTCGTCTCCTTCTTCGGCAATCTCGGCGTTGCGGCAATCTAGCCCGAGGCGCAGGCGCGCGCCATTGACGTGGGGTTGCGTTTATCGAAGCCGCGTAGCTGCGCGCGACGAGAGCAATTCATGAAAACAAATTGCGTTTCGCCGAAAATCCCCCGGCGAAACGCGCTTTTTCGGCCGCAACCAAGGCTCAGGCGGTCTCGCCGCCTGTATCGCCGGACGCCGCGTCGCCGGCCGCCTCGTCCTCGCCGGCGTCGGCCAAATGCTCGACCGAGACGACGCGCTCTCCCACCGCCGTGTCGAAGACGATGACGCCCTGCGTGCCGCGGCCCGCTATGCGTATGCCCTCGACCGGGCAGCGGATGAGCTGGCCGCCATCCGTCACCAGCATGATCTCATCACCGCGACCCACGGGGAAGGAGGCGACGAGCTTGCCATTGCGGGCGTTCACCGCCATGGCGACAATGCCTTTGCCGCCACGTCCGGTAATGCGATATTCGAAGGACGAAGAGCGCTTGCCGTAGCCATTCTCGGAGACAGTCAGGATAATCTGCTCGGCCTGCTCCATTTCGCGATAACGCGCCTCGGTCAGCTCGATCGCGGTCGAGGCCTCCTCGGTCTCCGCCGCACCCTCCTCCGCGCCTTCCACTCCTGCATTGCGGCGCTGCGCCGCGGCGCGCTTGAGATAGGCGGCGCGCTCGTCGCCGACGGCCTCGAAATGCCGCAGGATCGACATTGAGATCACGCGGTCGTCGCCAGCGAGCGCTATGCCGCGCACGCCCATCGAGGTGCGCCCCTGGAACACGCGCACGTCGCTGACCGGGAAGCGAATGCACTGCCCCTCGCGCGTCGTCAGCAGAATATCCTCCTGCTCCGCCGCTGTAGCGACATCGACGATGGCCTCGCCTTCATCGAGCTTCATGGCGATGATGCCGGAGCGCCGCACATCGGAGAAATCCGAGAGCTTATTGCGGCGCACCGTGCCGCCCGTCGTCGCGAAAATGGCGTCGAGCGTCGCCCAGCTCGATTCGTCCTCGGGCAAAGGCATGATGGTGGTGATGCGCTCGTCCTGCTCCAGCGGCAGCATGTTGACCAGCGCCTTGCCGCGCGCCTGCGGCGCCGCCAGAGGCAGACGCCAGACCTTTTCCTTGTAAGCCCTGCCGAGCGAGGAGAAGAACAGCACCGGCGTATGCGTCGAGGCGACGAAGAGGCGCTGAACGAAGTCTTCTTCCTTCGTCTGCATGCCGGAGCGGCCCTTGCCGCCGCGCCGCTGTGCGCGATAGGTCGAGAGCGGCACGCGCTTGATGTAGCCGGCGTGCGAGACGGTGACGACCATATCCTCTCTGGCGATGAGGTCCTCGTCCTCCACATCGCCGTCGCCATCGACGATCTGCGTCCGGCGAGGCGTCGCATAGGCCTCCTTGACCGCGATCATCTCGTCCTTGACGATTCCGAACAGCTTTTCGCGCGAGCGCAGAATCTCGAGATATTCGGCGATCTCGGCGGCGAGCTTGTTCAGCGCCTCGGCGATCTCCTCGCGGCCGAGCGCGGTGAGGCGCTGCAGGCGCAGCTCGAGAATGGCGCGCGCCTGCGCCTCGGAGAGGCGAATGGTTCCGTCCTCGGCGAGCACATGGCGCGGATCGGCGATCAGCGCGACCAGCGGCGCCATATCCTTGGCCGGCCAGGCGCGCTCCATCAGCGCCTCGCGCGCGGCGGCGGCGTCGGCAGACGTGCGAATGAGGCGAATGACCTCGTCGATATTGGCGACGGCGATGGCGAGGCCGACCTGCAGATGCGCGGCGTCGCGCGCCTTGGCGAGGCGGAACTTCGTGCGCCTTGTGACGACCGTCTCGCGGAAGTCGACAAAGGCGACGAGCACGTCTTTCAGCGTCAGCAGCTCGGGCCGGCCGCCATTGAGCGCGATCATATTGACCGGGAAGCTCGATTGCAGAGCCGTATGGCGCCAGAGCTGGTTCAGCACCACATCCGCCACCGCGTCGCGCTTCAGCTCGACGACGATGCGCATTCCTTGGCGATCGGATTCGTCGCGGAGATCCGAAATGCCTTCGATCTTCTTCTCGCGGACGAGCTCGGCGATGCGCTCGATCAGCGCGGCCTTGTTCACCTGATAGGGAATCTCGGTGAAGATGATCGCCTCACGCTCCTTGCGGAGCGTCTCGATCTCGGCCTTGGCGCGCATGATGATCGAGCCGCGCCCGGTCGTATAGGCGTTGCGTATGCCGCCGCGGCCGAGAATTGTCGCCGCTGTGGGGAAGTCCGGGCCGGGCACGATCTCCATCAGCTCGGCGACGCCCATGTCGGGCCGGTCGATCAGCGCGATGGCGGCGTCGATCACCTCGCCGAGATTATGCGGCGGAATATTCGTCGCCATGCCGACGGCGATGCCGCCGGCGCCATTGACGAGGAGATTGGGGAAGCGCGCCGGCAGAACCGTCGGCTCCATCTCCTTGTCGTCATAGTTGGGCTTGAAGTCGACCGTGCCTTCGTCGATATCCTCGAGCAGGGCAAGCGCCGGCTTGGCCAGACGCGACTCGGTGTAGCGCATGGCCGCCGGCGGGTCGTTGTCGACGGAGCCGAAATTGCCCTGGCCGTCGATGAGCGGCAGCCGCATGGAAAAGGGCTGCGCCATGCGCACCAGCGCGTCATAGATCGCGGCGTCGCCATGCGGGTGATATTTACCCATGACGTCGCCGACGATGCGCGCCGATTTCACATAAGGCTTATCGGGCGTATGGCCGTTCTCGTGCATGGAGAACATGATGCGCCGATGCACGGGCTTGAGCCCGTCGCGCACATCCGGCAGCGCGCGGCTCACGATCACGCTCATCGCGTAATCGAGATAGCTGCGCTTCATCTCGTCGGCGATCGAGACCGGGCGAATGTCTGAACCGGGCGTCGGAGGCTTTGTGTCGTCTGTGTCGTTCTCGGCCAATGGCTCGCCAATCCGCTTCGATCGTCCCGCGCTCCGCGGCGAAATCCTGCCGCGGCGAAGTCGCGCCGGCTCTGGGAAAGAGCGCTTCTCGTCGTCGTCCCGTCTCGCCGACGAAGGCGAGGCGGCTGCAAGGTCCGCCGCTCGGGAGAGCGGCGGGACGTGGAGATCGCGCTCGCAGGACGTTTCGAGCGAAGCGCGCCGAGGCGAGCCTAGCGGCAGCCGTCGACGACGCTCGAAACCGCCATTTTTCTATAGGCGATTCTCGGCGGCGACGCCAGTTCGCCCCGCCGCGCGGCGTCGCGGTTCTGCTCGGAGAAACACGGGTTTAGAAAAATTCCTCAAATCTTGTCCGATTCATTTTGGGCGGCGGCGTCAGCTCTGCGCCGAACGCAGCCGACGTCGGGCGTTCATGACGATCGCCCGCGCGCTGGCGTCGCCCGGCTCCAGCAGCTCGAGCCCATCCTCTTCGCTCGTCTCCCACGAATCGGCCACGCGCCCCCTGCCCTCCGACTCGACGAGGCCGATCGAGCGATTTTGCTGGGCCGCCACCGGCTCGCCCGTGGTTTTCGCGCCGCCGAAACGCGCGCGGAGCGCATTCGCGACTTCCGCCCAATCGAGCGATTTCGGCTTCTTCGGCGCTTCATTCGGCGCCGCGGCGGTGGGCGCTTCGTGTGCTCGCTCGGCCGGCTTCTGGCCGCGTGATGCGAGGAATTTGGCGCGCAGCGGCTCGATTTTCGCGCGCATAGCGGCGATCGCCGCGGCGAGACCGGCGGCCGGCGCGGCCTTCTCCTGCGCGGCCGGGGCGACGGGCGCGCGCCGGACATATTTCATGCCGAGCAGCCCGAAGAGCGCGAAGGCGGCGACCAGCGCCTGCCAGAGGGCGAGCGGCGACTCGCTCTCCTCCGCGGACGCTTCTTCGGGGAGTGAAGCGGGAGCGGCCGCCGCGGCGGGGTTAGGCAGAGTTTCGACTGCGGCGAGCGGCGGCGCGGCCTCCCTGGCGACAAGCTCCTCGCCTTTTTGGGATTCGGCGATCGCTTCCGAATCTGCGGCTCGCGGTGAAGGCTCCGCCGGCTCCTCCATCGCGGCGGCTATGTTCTGCGGCGCAGCCGCGGCCGCCTCCGGCTCGGCCGGCGGCGCGACGGGGCCCGGCTCCCCGGCCGTCGCGACCTCGGCGACGGGCGCGCTCTCGATGAGTGGAAGCGGCGCGTGCAGGAAAACGGGAGCCGCCGGCTCCGACTTCGTCGATTCGGTCGGCGGCGGCGCGGCGACCGCGGCCGGCTCCGCCGGTCGGACCGCTTTTGCAGGTTTCGCAGCGACGAGCGGCGCGAGCTGCAAGACGATATCGTCGTAGCCTTTGCTGCTCGGCGCGCCGAACTCCTCGATCGGCGCGCTCCCGCCGCCGCGCGAACGGCGCGGCTCGGCGACGGCGCATCCGAAATGTGCGGCGGCGACAGCCAGAGTCAGGCCGCCGACGAGCAGGCGCGTGAACGGCGTGAATATCGACCTCATCTTCGAAGCTCCGCTGCAATGTCGAGGCGTCAGCTTGCCTCTCGGAGTTGAACAAAGCCTTAGCAATGCGATTAACAATCTGTTAACGCCATGATCTCGTGCCGCATTCACCATCGGTTCACCCGCATGGGGCGATGCTCAGGCCCTCGCTTCGCATTCCCGACAGGAGGAGACAAATGAAGTTGAAGGTCGCTTTCCTCGCCGCTCTGGCGCTCGCCGGCGTCGAGGCCTCGTCCGCCATGGCCCTGCCCCTCGCGCCGTTGGCGGAAGGAGTGGCCGCCCCGCTGACTCAGGCTATCGGCTATCGTTGCGGCCCCGGCTGGCACGTCGATCCCTGGGGACGCTGCGTCCCGCATCGCCGTCCGCCGCCGCCGGCCTATGGTCCGCGTCCGGGCTACCGTCCTCCGCCGGTCTATGGACCGCGTCACGGTTACCGTTGCGGCCCCGGCTTCCATGCCAATCAGTGGGGCCGCTGCGTCCCGAACCGCTGGTGATCGGCCACGGCGCGTAGAACCGAAGAGCTCGCCGAGTTCTGCGCGCCGCGCCAACGCTGTTGCGACGAGACCGACTGTTGCAATCAGACTGTCGCTACGGAGTCTTGCCGTTCGCCGCCGGGTCCTGTATGAGCGAGCCTTCTCACGTCGACGTCGAGCTTTCGGCGCCCACGTCTGGGGCCTCGTGGCGGAGTGGCTACGCAGAGGACTGCAAATCCTTGTACGGGGGTTCGATTCCCTCCGAGGCCTCCAACATCAATCCTCACATATGGGTGGGATTACCCGATAGCTCGCTATCGGGTATGCTGGTTTCGAGGAGTATGCGCTTCGGCGTCGGGGCTTTTTGTTCTTTTGCTTGACGCACTTGCTTTTGGCGCACTCAAAACGCGCGCTCGTCATTGAACAATTTGCTTCCATCCCGCACAAAAACAATCTCTGTTTGCAAGAGCGCGCCATCGCAGCCCCGCTGCATGTACGAGACAAAATCATACATGCGGAACCCGTTCATCCCCGCGTATGCGATCACCTCATGCGCGAGCGGGCCACTGTCGTAAATGCGCCGGAATGACACCTCCAGCAGCATCACATCGACAAATGGCAAGCATTCCCTCGCGCCCTCTAAAACTTCGAGTTCGAATCCTTGAACGTCGGCCTTGAGCAGCATCGGCGCCTGGAATCCGAGCTCGTCCCGGAACGAGTCCAACGTTCGCACAGGCACGCTCCGCTTGACTCCATGGAAATCATGGCTGGAGAAAAAGCTCGATTGTGCGTCGTTGTCGTTGAGTTCGAGTTGACCGTTCCTGGAGCCGATTCCACCGAGGAAATAGCGAACGCGATTGTTGGAAGAAGCTAAAGATTTGAGCGCCGTGCACTTGTATTCCAATGGCTCCGCCAAAAAATACTGCGCCAATGGAAAGATCGACATGCACTCTCGTGACCAACTCCCGGTCGATGCGCCGATGTCTAAAACTGTGGCCGGCGCCCATCCTGTTCTAGCGATCTGGCGAAATGCGGCTTGAAATCCACGCGGCCCCCATTCGGCATTGACGACGCGCGCACCGAATGTGGCGACTGTGCTATTGACGATATGCTTCGCATATTGACGCACCTTCATTCGCTCGCCTCGCTACTCGTTGCTGCCGCTACAATTTGCCGCGCAGCTCGATGAACGTGGTCGGCGCCTCGGCAGCTTCGATGCGATCCTTTTGCTGCCCGCGGGCGCCCTTTAACTCGTCGAGCTTTTCTTTCTAGGCCGCTTCTGCGGGCCGCACAATCTGAGGGGCGACGTCTGAAAAACCCCTCACCATGTGTTTGACATCATGAATTTGTTCATTTTTGGAAGTCCCGCCGCGGCCTCCAGCCGCGCCCCTTCTCTCGACAGCCAGATCGAACAAAGCGAAAGAGCGAGCAGGAAGGCTCGCTGTCCGGGATGCGCCCTTGGACCGCGAACCTTCGGACTCGCTCTCGATACTTTGCGAATGAGATTCTAAGCTATTGTTTCAACGCGTTTCCGACGTTGAGCGGCGTCCCCTTCGGCGGGAACGGCTAGAGGCGCTCGCTCAGCAGCGATTTCTCCAGAGCGCCCAATTTCTCGGGAAGATCGGCGACCGTGTCCGCGAGGGCGGCGGCGAGCAGGCTCTCGGCCACCTCGTGCTTATATTCGTCGAACACGGCTTCGAGCGCGTCATAAGAGTCGTCGAGGATCGGCCGCGCCACGGCGACGCCGGCATGGTCGTCCGCGCAATTCGCGATGCGATCGAATCGCTTACGCGTCGCCTCCGGCAGCATGGACAGAACCGCCCGCTCATAGGCCCCATCGAACATGTCCCGCAGCGCGAGAAGCGCGCGCATCAGCCGATAGAGCTCGATGACCTCGGGGCTGTTGGATGCTCTGAAAACTTGATCCATCGGAAATCCTACTTTCTCGAATTCAATAATTTCGAGTTCAACCCGGTTCGCAACGCTTGTCAAGGTTGTGGTGGGCGCGTCGCACGCGCGTCAGGGCTCTGTGTCAGGGCGCTGCGACCTGCCGGTCATGGCGGCGCTTGATCGCGTCGATTTCTTCCAGCATCGCCGTCAGCACGTCGAGCGCGGCGCGCTCCTCCGCCGTGAGCTCGCATTGCGGATGAAAATGCTTCAAGAGCACGGCCATAGCGTCGCCGATGCGGCCGAGCTGCTTGCCATAGCTGCCGACGTCCGCGAGCACATCCTCCTCGACCCGAGGGGCGCTCGAGCGGCCGAGATTTATGTTGACGAGTCCGAATTGTCCGCCATAGGGGCTGAAGACGGCAGTCCAGGGATTGATCGTCTGGGCGACGTCCCCGGACAGAGGAAGCTTGAAATTGGCCATGAGCCGACCTCGCTGAAATGGAGCCGATCGAGCTTACCCTATTTTTCACGAGTCGATCGGCGCGCGTCCTGCCGACGCGCGCTTCGACATGATCCACAGCGCCAGTGAGCCGAGCAGAATGGACGCGCCCGAGCCGGCGAGCACGCCGATCTTGGTCGCGCGCATCGCCCCCTCGTCGGCGTCGAAGGCGATCTGGCCGATGAACAGGCTCATGGTGAAGCCGACGCCGCAGAGGACGGACACGCCGTAGAGCTGGCCCCAGCCGCTCTTGGGAGGCCGGGACGCGATGCGCGTCCCTATGGCCAGCGCGATCGCCGCGAAGACCCCGGCCTGCTTGCCGAGGAAGAGTCCGAGCGCCACGCCGAGCAGAACCAGCCCCCCGCCCGCCGCGAGATCGCCGCCGCCAAACGCCACGCCCGCATTGGCGAAACCAAAGAGCGGCAGCACGATGAAGGCGACGAAAGGCCCGAGCGCATTCTCGAGCCGGTGCAGCGGCGTATGCTCCTCCGGATCCGGCCCGGAGAGGCGCAGCGGAATCATCGCGGCGAGCAGAACGCCGGCGAGCGTCGCATGGACGCCGCTGAGCTGCACGAAATGCCACAGCGCAACGCCGAGCAGCAGATAGGGCGTGAGGAATTTCACCTCGAAGAGATTGAGGCCGAGCAGCAGAAACAAGGTCACCCCGGCGCCGAGCAGGGGCGCCGCCGACGGCTCGCCCGCATAAAAGACCGCTATGATGACGATCACGCCGAGATCGTCGAGAATGGCGAGAGCGGTGAGAAACACTTTCAATGCGCCGGGAACGCGATCGCCGAGCAGCGCCAGCACGCCGAGCGCGAAGGCGATGTCGGTCGCCGAAGGAATCGCCCAGCCGCGCGCAGTTTGCGGCGATTGGGCGTTGAAATAGGCGAAAACCAGCGCCGGCGCGACCATGCCGCCGAGGGCTCCGACGCCCGGCAGAACGCGCGCCGACCAATGGCGCAAATGCCCATCGACGAGCTCGCGCTTGATCTCGAGGCCGACGAGCAGAAAAAATATCGCCATCAGCCCGTCATTGATCCAATGCAGCGTCGAATGACCGGCGATCGGCGCCTCGAGCAGATCGTGATAGGCCGACGCCCAAGGCGAATTGGCGAGCGCCAGCGCGACGGCCGCGCTCACCATCAGCACCACGCCGCCGGCCGCTTCGCTGGCGAGAAAACGGCGCAGCGTCGAAGGCTCCGCATGATGCGAATGATGTTTCACGGCGCGCTCCGCCCAAGATGAACGAGAAGCGCCACAGTTG
The DNA here is from genome assembly GCF_011378635.1 of Methylosinus sp. RM1. NCBI lineage: Bacteria > Pseudomonadati > Pseudomonadota > Alphaproteobacteria > Hyphomicrobiales > Methylocystaceae > Methylosinus > Methylosinus sp. RM1. Next base: position 32,088 of record NZ_WOVC01000006.1, on the reverse strand, counting down.
AGCGATTTGCGGCGATCTGGCAAGGAAAACCGGATTGAAAATCCGGTTCGGAAAACCGATTCGGAAAACCGGATCGGCTCAGAGCGCTCTATATGGACGCGGACCGGATATCGACGCCGACAGGAGACGCAAATGACCCTCTCCCGCGCCATCGGCCTCATGTCCGGCACGTCCATGGACGGGGTGGACGTCGCCTTGCTCGACACGGATGGCGAAGCGCGACTCGTCTTCGGACCGACTGGCTTTTTCGCTTACTCCGAAGCGGACCGCGATCTGCTTCGCGCCGCCCTCGCCGAAGCGACGCGGCTCGCCGACCGCGAGGCGCGGCCGGGCGCGGTCGGCGCGGCCGAGCGTCTGATCACCGAGCGCCATGCGCAGGCGGTCGAATCGTTCCTGCGCGACGAGAAGCTCGATCCGGCCGCCGTCGATATCATCGGTTTTCACGGGCAGACGGTCCTGCACCGGCCCGAGCGCCGGCTGACCGTCCAGATCGGCGACGCGAAGGCGCTGGCCGAGCGGCTCGGCGTCGATGTCGCCTTTGATTTTCGCGCCGACGATGTGGCCGCCGGCGGCGAAGGCGCGCCATTGGTTCCAGCCTATCATCGCGCTCTGGTTGCAGCGAGCGGGATCGCAGGGCCGGCCGCCGTGATCAACATAGGCGGCGTCGCCAATGTCACTTTCGTCGATGGCGGCGCGGCCGAGCCCGTCGCCTTCGACACCGGCCCCGGCAATGCGCTCATCGACGATCTCATGCTCGCGCGAACCGGCCAACCGGTCGATCGCGACGGCGCGACCGCCGCCAAAGGGCGCGTCGACGAGGCCGTTCTGCAATCGTTCCTTCTTCATCCATATTTTCAAAAAACCTATCCGAAATCATTGGATAGAAATGATTTTTCATTTCACCTGACAGATAAGCTCTCGGTCGAGGACGCGGCCGCGACGCTGACCGCCTTCACTGCGGCCTCGCTCGCTCTCGCCTTCGGGCAGAGGCCTTCTGCTCCGGCGCGCGCGATCATCTGCGGCGGCGGCGCGCATAATCCGACGCTGATGGGCGAGCTCGCCCGCCGCCTCCCCTGCCCGGTCGCCACAGCGGCCGAGGTCGGCTGGATGGGCGATGCGATCGAGGCGCAGGCCTTCGCCTTTCTCGCGGTGCGTGTGCTGAACGGCCAGCCGCTGACCTTCCCCGGAACGACCGGGGTGAGCGCGCCGACCAAGGGCGGCCGGATTGTCCGATCCGATCGGACGATGCGCTAGAGTCATTCCGTGTTTCATTGGAACACGGAATGACTCTCGGCCTTTGTTTTGACGCGTTTCCAACGCCGAAGCGGTGTCCACTTCGGCTGGAACGGACACTCTAAAGGACGTGAATCACGGCCGTGTACCGCAGGCGCCCGCCGTTGAATGTCCAAATCTCATATTCGACGAGGTCGTCGCCCTGAAAACCGGGCGTGGAGCGATATTCGACCTTGGCGCCCTGCGTCCCTTTGCCATTGCAATGCGCGCGCGGATTGCCGGGCGAAAAGCCCGGATAAACCACCGACCTCACGATCGTCAGACGCCCGTGCTGCGGTTCCCGCGCGACGCGAACGTCGGCGCGGCGAATGCTGGAGCAGTCCGGATCGATATTATTGGTCAGAGTGTGGAGGCGCACGAGCGCGCCCGACGCGACCGTCGCCTCCCGTCGGATGAGAACCTCGCTGCCGCCATTGGCGAAACTGACCTGTGGTCCGACGTTGCAACCCGCCAGCGCCAGAGCGAATAGGATTGCGACGCAACGCCATCGTCTCGAAATTTTCATGAAGAGCCTCCTGAAATCGGCCGCATATCGAAGATTTTCCGCGGAACAATTCGGCGCCGCCCCACTCTCCGCGCGTGGGGAGAAGCAATCGTTCAGAAACGATGAAGCAGGACAATCGCAATTGTCAAGAACCAGCCGCCTCGCACGCGCCGCCCTGTTCATTCCATATTGAAGGTTTCCAATCCAAGCTGCGGCGAGGCGAATGCAGGAGCGAAGATGCGCGCGGCCACCAATGACGACAGACGCATGACCACGAGCCGGCGCGGCCTGCTATTGGCTGCTTTCGGGCTAGCGGCTGTCGGCGCGGAAGTCTGGTCGAGAAAGGATCTCTCCGCCCGCTTCTTCAACACTCTGTCGATCGAGGCTTTCGACCTGCCGCCGACGCCGGGGCTGACTTTCGCCGATGGGCGTCCGACGCCCGGATTCGCATCCGCTGATCTCGCGGACAAGCACGCCCTGCTCTATCTTTGGGCCTCCTATTGCCCGAGTTGCCGGGCCGAGCATCATCTGGTGATGGCGCTGGCGCAAAAAGGCGTCGCCATCTACGGCGCCAATGTGAAGGACGATCCCGACCACGCCCGCAGATTTTTGGCCGAGCATGGCAATCCGTTCGTCGCGGTCGGACGGGACGAGCGCGCCTTGCTCCAGCGGGCGCTCGGCGCGCGCGGCGTTCCGGCGAGCTTTGTCGTGGCGCCGGGTCCGAAGATCGATATCGCGATTCTCGGACCGATCGACGAAGACGCGATCGCGACCCGCGTGCTGCCGGCGCTGGCCAAGGGCGCGTGAGAGCGTCGAATGCGCACATTAAATTTTCGTAATTAAGAATTGAGCGTCAGGCGGCGACGTTTATTCCGCGCCTCTTCCAATATTGACAAAATTTAACTTGAGCTCGGAGCGCGTAGAGAAGAGTCTTCTCCCGCTCCCGCCGGTTCGCGGCTCTCTTTCTCGAGACCGCGCCCCGCCATCCGGCCCGCCCCGGCCCCGTCTCAGCGGATCGTGGGGACGGCGGGAGCGCTCCCTATCGCAGACATGAAAAAAGCGCGGCGCCCGCATAGCGTCGCGCTCCCCTTTCGGCTCTTCGACCGTCGTCAGTCGCCACGCGCGGGAATGGCGATGCGCGGCGGATTGCCGAGACGCTTGTCGAGATAGGAATCGACATGAGCGATCAGCGGCTCGATGCGGTTCTCGAAGAAATGGTTCGCCCCCTGCACGACGGCGTGCTCGATGACGATGCCCTTCTGCGTCTTGAGCTTTTCGATGAGGCCGGTCACTTCCTTGAGCGGCGCCACGCGATCTATGTCGCCATGGATGAACAGGCCCGATGACGGGCACGGCGCCAGAAACGAGAAATCGAATCGATTGGCCGGCGGCGCGACCGAGACGAAGCCCTCTATCTCCGGCCGGCGCATCAGCAATTGCATCCCGATCCAGGAGCCGAAGGAAACGCCGGCGATCCAGCAGGCGCGCGCCTCCGGATTGACGGCCTGCGCCCAATCCAGCGCGGCCGCGGCGTCGGAGAGCTCGCCGGCGCCGTGATCGAAAGCGCCCTGGCTGCGGCCGACGCCCCGGAAATTGAAGCGCAGCACGGAAAAGCCGCGCTCGGCGAAAGCGTAATAGAGATGATAGACGATCTGATTATTCATCGTGCCGCCGAATTGCGGATGCGGATGCAGGACGATGGCGATCGGCGCGCCGCGCTGCGCCGATTGATGAAAGCGGCCTTCGAGCCGGCCGGCAGGGCCGGTGAAAATGACCTCGGGCATTGAGTTCCTCGTCTCCCCCGCGCGAAAAACGCCTTATGCGGCCGAGCGGTTTCCGCCGGGGCCGAAAATGCGTTATGCTCCGGCCGAAGCGCCCCTTTCGGGCGTCCGCGCGTCCGGCGCGCTCCGAACCCGCGGCCCTTTGACGGCCGAGCGGGCCTTCTAGCATGTGTGACGGCGCTAGATGCAAGAGTTTTGAAGGTCGCCGCGCTTTCTGTCCGACCGATCGCGAGCTCGGCCGAGATCGCAATTCGCCGGCCGCAGGCCTCTCCCATTCTCGTTGCGGAACGATTAGCTTCGCCTCATGTCCGCACCGCGCGCCTATCTCGATCACAACGCCACCACGCCGCTGCGGCCGCAGGCGCGCGACGCCATGCTCGCGGCGCTGGAGACGCTCGGCAATCCGTCCTCCGTCCATGCCGAAGGCCGAGCCGCCCGCGCGCTGATCGAGGAGGCGCGCAGTGAAATCGCCGCGGGACTTGGGACGAAATCGCGCAATGTCGTCTTCACGTCCGGCTCGACCGAGGCCGCCAATCTGATTTTGACGCCTTTCTTACAACGAGACCAAACTACGGCGGAGATCGATCTGCTGCTCCTCGGCGCCGGCGAGCATCCGGCCGTTCTGGCCGGCCATCGTTTCCCCGCCGCGCGCGCCGAGACCATAGGGCTCGACGCGGAAAGCGCCCTGTCGCTCGATGCGCTGGCCGATACGCTGCAGCGCAACAAAGGTAAACGAATCCTGCTCGCCCTGCAGGCCGCCAACAATGAGACCGGAGCCATACAGCCGGTCGCCGCGGCGGCTGATCTCGTCCATGCGGCAGGCGGGCTTCTGGTCTGCGACGCCACCCAGGCGGTCGGACGGCTGGAGACCACATTCGCGGCCCTGCCGGCCGATGCTTTGTTCTTTTCCTCACATAAGATCGGGGGACCTATGGGCGCCGGAGCACTGGCGTTCGCGGAGGACCGGCTCCATATCAGAGAGGCGCTTTTGCGCGGCGGCGGCCAGGAGGGCGGACGCCGCGCCGGAACCGAGAATGTGGCCGCCATCGCCGGCTTCGCCGCGGCTTTCGCAGTCGCGAAAGACGGCATGGAAGCGGAGGCCGAAAGGCTCGGCGCGCTGCGCGACCGACTGGAGGCGAAAGTCGCGGAAATCTGGCCGGAAGCCATGTTTCTCAGCGCGAAAGGCCCGAGGCTCGCCAATACCTCCGCCTTTCTGACCCCGGGCCAGAAAGCGCAGACCTTGCTGATGGCGCTGGACGTCGAAGGGATCGCGCTCTCCTCCGGCTCGGCCTGCTCCTCGGGCAAGGTGAAAGCCTCCCATGTGCTCGCCGCTATGGGCCTCGAGGACAAAGCCGCGCTCAGGGCGAGTTTGGGCTGGAGTTCGACGGAGGAGCATGTAGATTTGTTTGGTATCGCTTTTGCAGGGGTCGCAAAGAGGATCAGGGCGCGGCGGACGGCCGCCTGAAGGGCGGCTTAGGCGGCTCTAATTTCGGCCGGCGGGCCTTGAACCCGTCGAGACGAGGAGAGGACAAATGGCGGCTCGCCAGGAGACGGTGGCGCGCGTCGAAGAGATCGACGTCGACGCATATAAATACGGCTTCACCACCGATATCGAATCCGAAAAGGCCCCAAAGGGTCTCAGCGAGGATATCGTCCGCTTCATTTCGGCAAAGAAGAACGAGCCCGAATGGCTGACCGAGTGGCGGCTCGAGGCCTATCGGCGCTGGCTGACGATGGAGGAGCCCAAATGGGCTCGCGTCGATTATCCCGCGATCGACTATCAGGACCTCTATTACTATTCCGCGCCGAAATCGACGCCCGGCCCCAAGTCGCTGGACGAGGTCGATCCAGAGCTGCTGCGCACCTATGAGAAGCTCGGCATTCCGCTGCGCGAGCAGGAGGCGCTGGCCGGAGTCGAGCAGCGCAAGGTCGCTGTGGACGCGGTGTTCGACTCGGTCTCGGTGGCGACGACCTTCCGCGAGGAGCTCTCCAAGGCCGGCGTGATCTTCTGCCCGATCTCGGAAGCGGTGCGCGAGCATCCCGAGCTGGTGCGCAAATATCTCGGCTCAGTCGTGCCGGTGACGGATAATTTCTACGCCACGCTGAACTCCGCCGTCTTCTCGGACGGGTCCTTCGTCTACATCCCGCCGGGCGTTCGCTGCCCGATGGAGCTGTCGACCTATTTCCGCATCAACGAGAAGAACACGGGACAGTTCGAGCGCACGCTCATCATCGCCGACGCCGGCTCCTATGTCAGCTATCTCGAAGGCTGCACGGCCCCGAAGCGCGACGAGAACCAGCTGCACGCCGCCGTGGTCGAGCTCGTCGCTCTCGACGACGCCGAGATCAAATATTCGACGGTGCAGAACTGGTATCCCGGCGACAGCGAGGGCAAGGGCGGCATCTACAATTTCGTCACCAAGCGTGGCGATTGCCGCGGCAAGAATTCGCATATCTCCTGGACGCAGGTGGAGACGGGCTCCGCGGTGACGTGGAAATATCCGTCGTGCATTCTGCGCGGCGATAATTCGCAAGGCGAGTTCTATTCGATCGCAGTGTCGAACGGCTATCAGCAGGTCGACAGCGGCACGAAGATGATCCATCTCGGCAAGAACACCAAGAGCCGCATCATCTCCAAGGGCATTTCGGCCGGCAATTCGCAGAACACCTATCGTGGACAGGTGTCGGCGCATCGCAAGGCGGAAGGCGCGCGCAATTTCACAAATTGCGACAGCCTGCTCATCGGCGACAAATGCGGCGCGCATACTGTGCCCTATCTCGAGTCGAAGAACGCTTCCGCCGTGTTCGAGCATGAGGCGACGACGTCGAAAATCTCCGAGGACCAGCTGTTCTATTGTATGCAGCGCGGCCTCTCCGAAGAAGAGGCGACGGCGCTCATCGTCAATGGTTTCGTGCGCGACGTTCTGCAGAAGCTGCCGATGGAATTCGCAGTGGAAGCGCAGAAACTGATTGCAGTGAGCCTCGAAGGCAGCGTCGGTTGACGTATCGATGAGCAAAGAGGCGCTCTGCGTTTATTGAGCGCCTCTTTACGAGGCAGGCGGGCGACGAAACGGCCCCGATTGAGCGGCCTCCGATTTGCAACGTCCCTCGCACGACAGCGAACAGCCAACAGGACGACACCATGATCGAAATCAAGAATCTCCACGTCTCCATCGGCGAGCGTAAAATTCTCGACGGGCTGAACCTCACGGTGAAGGACGGCGAAGTGGCGGCCATCATGGGGCCGAACGGCACCGGCAAATCCACGCTCTCCTATGTCATCTCCGGCCGCGAGGGCTATGACGTCACCGAGGGCGAGGTGCTGCTCGACGGCGAGAATATTCTGAACCTCGAGCCGCATGAGCGCGCCGCCAAGGGCGTGTTCCTCGCCTTCCAATATCCGGTCGAGATTCCGGGCGTCGCGACGATGACCTTCCTCAAGGCCGCCGTGAACGCGCAGCGCCGCTCGCGCGGCGAGGAAGAGCTGCAGACGCCCGACTTCATGAAAATGGTGCGCGAGGCTTCCACCAAGCTCGGCATCAACATGGACATGCTGAAGCGCGCGCTGAACGTCGGCTTCTCCGGCGGCGAGAAGAAGCGCATGGACATTCTGCAGATGAGCCTGCTGGAGCCCAAATTCGGCATTCTCGACGAGACCGACTCCGGCCTCGACATCGACGCTCTGCGCATCGTCTCCGAGGGCGTGAATGCGCTGCGCTCGCCGAAGCGCGGCTTCCTCGTCATCACCCATTATCAGCGCCTGCTCGATTACATCAAGCCGGACACTGTGCATGTGATGGCCAAGGGCAAGATTCAGAAGACCGGCGGGCCGGAGCTCGCGCTCGAGCTCGAGAAGAGCGGCTATCGCGATTATGTCGGCGAAGCGGCGTGAGGATAAGATCATGACCGTGCAGGCGATCGACAAGAAGAGCGAGGCCGAGACGGCCTTCGCCGGCGCCTTCGAGGCGATGAAGGGCAAGGGCGCGCCCGCGTTGCGCCAGGCCTCGTGGGAGTTCTTCACGCGCAAAGGGCTGCCGACGCGTCGCGTCGAGGCGTGGCACTATACCGATCTGCGCGCCTCGCTGCGCACAGTGGCTCCGCTCGGCGCGCCGGGAGCGATCACGCTGCCGCCGACGACCCTCGGCCGTGTGCGTCTCGTCGTCGCCGACGGCGCGTTCCGTCCCGAGCTGTCGGACGTCGCTTCTCTGCCGGCCGGCGTCGAGCTCTCCTCTCTCGCCGATGTCCTCGCCAAGGAGGACGCTTCCGTCCTCACGGCGCTGGGCCTGCCGGAGAACGCCGGGGCCGACGCCGTCATCGCTCTCAATGCGGCGCTGATGCAGGACGGCGTGGTGCTGCGCATCGCTCCGGCGACAGAAGTCGCCGAGACGATCGAGATATTGTTGCTCTCCTCCGGCGGCGAGGCCTGCTCCTCCTTCACGCGCTCGCTCGTCATCGTCGGCGACGGCGCCAAGGCGAAGATCGTCGAGACCTCGCTCGCCCTCTCGCCCTCCGGCGCGCAGGAGAACCACGTTCTCGCTTTCGCGATCGGCGCGGGCGCCGAGGTCGAGCATATCGCCGACATCGGCCCGCAATCGGAATCCGCCATCCGCCTGTTCAGCCTGCTGATCACGGCGCAGGCGAAAGCCGCGTTCAAATCGCTCGGCTTCGTCGAAGGCGGCGGCCTCGTGCGTCGGCAAATCTTCGCGCGACTCGCCGGCGAGGAGGCGAGCGTCTCGCTCGACGGAATCTCCCTGCTCGGCGGCAAGGATCACGCGGATACGACGCTCGTCGTCGAACATGCCGCGGCTCATTGCCAGAGCCGCGAGCGTTTCCGCAGCGTGCTCGACGGTCAGTCGACCGGCGTGTTCCAAGGCAAGGTGGTGGTGCGCCCGGGCGCGCAGAAGACCGACGGCTCCATGCAGTCGCGGGCTCTGCTGCTCAGCGAGAACGCCACGATGAACAATAAGCCGGAGCTGGAGATTTTCGCCGACGACGTCGTTTGCGGCCATGGCGCCACTTGCGGACGCCTCGACGCCGACCAAACCTTCTATCTGGTAGCGCGCGGCCTGCCCAAGCATGAGGCCGAGGCGCTGCTGATCGAAGGCTTCGCCGGCGAGATCGTCGAGGCGCTCGGCGAGGAAGCGGTGCGCGACATCTATTTCGAGCGCATCCGCAGCTGGCTCGGCAAGCGAGGGGGAGCGAAGTGAACCAGCCGCTCTTGGCCGAGGCCACGCCCGCCTATGATGTCGAGGCGATCCGCCGCGACTTTCCGATCCTCGCCGAGAAGCCCTATGGCAAGGATCTCGTCTATCTCGACAACGCCGCCTCGGCGCAGAAGCCGCGGCAGGTGATCGAGCGGATCTCCCAGGTCTACGAGCATGAATACGCCAATGTGCATCGCGGCCTGCATTATCTCGCCAATGCGGCGACCGACGCCTATGAGGGCGCGCGCGAGACCTTGCGCCGCTTCCTCAACGCGGAGAATCGCGAGGAGATCATTTTCACGCGCGGCGCGACGGAGGCGATCAATCTCGTCGCCTCTTCCTATGGGCTCGCGCATATCGGCGAGGGCGATGAGATCATCCTCTCGATCATGGAGCATCACTCCAACATCGTGCCCTGGCATTTCCTGCGCGAGCGCAAGGGCGCGGTGCTGAAATGGATCGAGACCGACGATGACGGCGTCTTCTCGCTCGAGGATTTCGAGAAGCTCATCACGCCGAAGACCAAGATTGTCGCGCTGACGCATATGTCCAATGTGCTGGCGGCGCCGACGCCGATCGCCGATATCGTGCGCATCGCCCATTCTCATGGCGTGCCGGTGCTCGTCGACGGCTCGCAGGGCGCGGTGCATCTCGATGTCGACGTGCGCGCGCTGGACGTCGATTTCTACATCGTCACCGGCCATAAGCTCTACGGACCGACCGGCATCGGCGCTCTCTATGGCAAGCGCGAATGGCTCGAGAAGCTGCCGCCCTTCGCCGGCGGCGGCGAGATGATCGAGACGGTCACGCGCGACTATGTGACCTACAACACGCCGCCGCATCGCTTCGAGGCTGGCACCCCGCCCATCGTGCAGGCGGCGGGCCTCGGCGCGGCGCTCGACTATATGCAGAAGATCGGCCGCCCGGCGATCCGCGCCCATGAGGCCGATCTCACCGCCTATGCGCATGAGCGCCTCTCCGTTATACCGGGGCTTCGAATCTTCGGTCACGCCAAGGACAAGGGACCGATCGTCGCTTTCGACATGCCGGAGGCCCATGCCCACGACATAGCGACCGTTATCGACCGCTCCGGCGTCGCCGTGCGCGCCGGGACCCATTGCGCCATGCCGCTATTGCAGCGCTTCAACGTCACCTCCACCTGCCGCGCCTCTTTCGCAATGTATAATACGCGCGACGAGGTCGATCGCCTGGCGGAAGCGCTGCTGAAAGCAAAGGCGCTGTTTTCTTGATGAGGAGACAGAATCGTGACCAAGACCGATGACGCGGTGGAGCCGCAGGAAGTCGTGACCGGTCGGGAGCTGACTCGGGATGAGCAGCAGTCCCTGCCCGCGGGCCGATCGAAGGAAGAGGTCGAACGGCTGACGCAAGGCATTGTCGCCGCGCTGAAGACCGTGCAGGATCCCGAGATTCCCGCCGATATTTTCGAGCTCGGCCTGATTTACAATATCGACATCACGCCCGAGGACGTCGTCTATATCGACATGACCTTGACCGCGCCGGGCTGTCCCGTCGCCGGCCAGATCGTCGAGCAGGTGCAGAGCTCGGTGAGCCTCGTGCCGGGCGTGATGGCCGTCATCGTCAAGCTCGTCTTCGAGCCGCCATGGGACCAGAGCCGCATGTCGGACGAAGCGCGCATGACTCTCGATATGTGGTGAGAGTGAGGAGAGCCGATGGACGCGCCCGCGCCGAAGATCGACGGGTGTCTCGAGACGGCTCTCTATGTCGAGGATTTGGCGCGCGCCTCGCATTTCTATGAGGACGCGCTCGGCCTCGAGCCAATGTTCGCCGATCAGCGGCTCATAGCTTATGATTGCGGACCGCGTAGCGTTCTTCTACTTTTTGCGCGGGAAACAATGGGCGAGGCGGTTGTTCTGCCGGGGGGCGAGATACCGCCGCACGAAGGTCGCGGGCGTCTGCATTTCGCGCTCGCAATCCGGCCCGAGGATCTCGGCCTGTGGGAGCGGCGGCTCGCGGAGAAGAATGTGCCGATCGAGGCGCGGATGGAGTGGCCGCGCGGCGGGCGGAGCCTCTATTTCCGCGATCCCGACGACAATCTCGTCGAGCTGGCGACGCCGGGCATATGGAAGAATTATTGATCGCGACGTCGGGTCGCGCATTCACGCGGCAGACGAAGGGATGTAGGGAGCGAACAGATGAACGTCATGAGCCTCAGCGATTCCGCGGCGGAGCGCGTGCGCGGCCTGCTCGCCGGCGCCGAGAACCCCAATATCGGCCTGCGCATCTCGGTGGAGAAGAGCGGTTGCGCCGGCATGGCCTATAAGATGGAGTTGGCCGAGCCCTCGCCGGGCGACGAGGTGATCGAGGAAAAAGGCGCGCGCGTCATCGTCGCCGGCCAGGCGGTCATCTATCTGCTCGGCACGCGCATGGATCTCGATGTGCAGCAATTCTCGTCGAGCTTCGTGTTCCAGAACCCGAACCAGACCTCGGCCTGCGGCTGCGGCGAGAGCGTCGAGCTCAACCCGGTCGATCCGAGCGCGGTCGAGAAGCATGTGAGCGGCTGAGTCCGTCTCGCGCGGAGCGGGGCGACGAGGCGGTCGGAAAAATCGTCCTTCGCTCTGCCCCGCGACACCCGCAAAACGGATTGCGCCCAGCCGCGTAAGGCGCTAGGCCGCAGGCTCGAAATCGAGCGCGGGATATCGCAATGGCGGCAGGACAAAAAGGTCTCACTTACGCCCAGGCCGGCGTCGACATAGACGCCGGAAATCGGCTGGTGGACCTCATCCGCCCCGCCGTGCGCTCGACGCGCCGACCAGGCGCGGATGGCGAGATCGGCGGCTTCGGCGGCCTCTTCGACCTCAAGGCGGCAGGTTTTTCCGATCCCGTTCTGGTCGCCGCCAATGACGGCGTCGGCACCAAGATCAAGATCGCCATCGAATCCGGCCTTCATGACACGATCGGCGTCGATCTCGTCGCAATGTGCGTCAACGATCTCGTCGTGCAGGGTGCCGAGCCTCTGTTTTTCCTCGACTATTACGCGAGCGGTAAGCTCGAGCCGGGCGCAGCAGCGGCCGTCGTCTCGGGGATCGCCGCCGGCTGCGTCGAGGCCGGCTGCGCGCTGCTCGGCGGCGAGACGGCGGAAATGCCGGGCCTCTATTCCAAGGGCGATTATGATCTCGCAGGTTTTGCCGTCGGCGCGGCCGAGCGCTCGCGCCTGCTGCCGCGCGCCGAGGTGAGGGAAGGCGATCTTCTGTTCGGTCTGCCCTCCTCCGGCGCCCATTCCAACGGCTTCTCGCTCATTCGCCGCATCGTCGCCGAGTCGGGCCTCGCCTGGGACGCGCCCGCGCCCTTCGCGGCCGAGCGGACGCTGGCCGAGGCGCTGCTCACGCCGACGCGCATCTATGTGAAGCCGCTGCTCGCGGCGTTGAAGCGCAGCGAGAAAATTCTCGCCCTCGCCCACATCACCGGCGGCGGCTTTCCCGACAATCTGCCGCGCGTGCTGCCGAAGGGGCTGGGCGCCGCGCTCGATCTCGGCGCGTTTCGCCCGCCACCGGTCTTCTCCTGGCTCGCGCTGACGGGCGGCGTCGCGGAAGCCGAAATGCTGCGCACCTTCAACTGCGGCATCGGCATGGTCGTGGTCGTCGCCAAAGACGGCGCGGACGAAGCCGTCGCGGCGCTGCGCGAAGCGGGCGAGACGCCGATCGCCATAGGCGAGATTGCGGCGACCGGCGACGGGCCGCGCGTCGTCACGCGCGGGAATCTGCCGCTGTGAACCGGCGGCTGCGCACTGCGATCCTCATTTCCGGGCGCGGCTCCAATATGGACGCGCTGATCGAGGCGGCCCGCGCGCCGGATTTTCCGGCCGAGATCGCGCTCGTCGTCTCCAATCGCCCGGAAGCCGTCGGACTCGCCAAAGCCAAAGCGGCGGGCGTCGCCGTCGCCGCCGTCGATCATAAGATCTACGCCGGCCGGGAGGAGTTCGAGCGCTCGCTACAGATCGTGCTGGAGACGCATCGAATCGAGCTTCTCTGTCTCGCCGGCTTCATGCGTCTGCTGACGCCCTGGTTCATCGGCCAATGGCGCGGGCATATGCTCAATATCCATCCGGCCCTGCTTCCGGCCTTTCGCGGCCTGCGCACACATGAGCGGGCGCTCGCCGATGGCGTGAAAATTCACGGCTGCACGGTCCATTTCGTCGTCCCGGAAATGGATGAAGGGCCGATCGTCGCCCAGGCGGCGGTCGCCGTGCTCGATTCCGATACGCCGGAGAGTCTCGGGACGCGCGTGCTCGAGCAAGAGCATCTGCTCTATCCGCGGGCGTTGCGGCTCGTCGTCTCCGGCGCCGTCAGGGTCGAGGGCAATCGCGTGCTCGGTGCGAGCCCGTCGCTGCAGCCGGCGCTCGCCGTCCCCTCCTCCGGCTGAACCTGCCGCGGGCAACCGGCGTCTGGGCGAAAGCCATGGCCGAAGGGATAGGACGCGCCGCCCTTGCAGGGGCTCGGAAGCGCGAACCAGCAGAGATAGACGCCGAAAGCCAAAAGCTTGGCGAGGCCGAGCGCGCCATCGAAGGGCGTCGCTACGATCAGAATCGCGAGCGCCAGCAAGCCTGTCGCCCTAGCCCCCCAATCGACCCAGCGTTTCGTCATCATATCGCCCTCGCCGCCATCGCGCGGATCAGCCCCAATGTTAACGCAAAGATACGAGACTTACTTGCCTTTGCCGGTCGAGAATAGAGTCTTTGCAGCTTCTCGATCATATTCTCGAAGTGGCTTCCGCAAAGAGGTTTCGACAATGATAAAACTATACTCGTTCGGCCCTTATTTCGGCCTCCCGGATGCAAGCCCCTTTGTGCTCAAGACCATGGCGCTGCTGAAATTCGCCGGTCTTCGATACAGCGAAGATCACTCCGGCTACGGCCGCGCGCCCAAGGGCAAGCTGCCTTATATCGATGACGAGGGAAAAATCGTCGCCGATTCCACCTTTATCCGCCTCTATCTCGAAAAGACCTATGGCATGGATTTCGACGCAGGCCTCACGCCGGAGCAGCGCGCCGCCGGCTGGGCGGTCGAGAAAATGCTGGAAGAACATTATTATTGGCTGATGGTGCAGGCCCGCTGGATCGACGATGGCAATTTCGAGCGTGGTCCGGCGAAATTTTTCGCGCGCGTTCCGGCGCTCGTTCGCCCGCTCATAAAGGCGCTGATCCGAAAGAAGATCGCCCGCTGCCTCACGGCGCAGGGCCTCGGGCGGCATTCGAATGAGGAGCTCGCCGAATTGGCGCGTCGCGACGTGGACGCGCTCTCAATTCTGCTCGGCGACAAGCCCTATCTCTTCGGCGCGGCGCCGAGCGCCGCCGACGCCACGGCCTTCGCCATGGTGGCGGAATCGCTCGTTCCCGAGCTCGAATCGCCGCTCCGCGACGCGGTGGCGAGCAAGCCCAATCTCGTGGCTTACCGAGACAGGCTGCTCGCCGCCTATTTTCCGAATTATGTCGCGGCCTGAAAAATCAGCCGACGATCTCATTGCCCGAAAAGAACTGCGGGATCTCGATCGCCGCCGTCTCCGGCGCATCGGAGCCATGCACGGAATTCTCGCCGATGGAGACGGCGAATTCCTTGCGGATCGTGCCCGGATCTGCGCTGGCCGGATTGGTCGCGCCCATCACAGCGCGATATTTGGCGATGGCGCCCTCGCCTTCCAGAACCTGGACGACGACCGGGCCGGAGATGATCGAGTCGATCAGCTCGCCGAAGAAGGGGCGCTCCTTGTGGACGCCGTAGAAGGTCTCGGCTTGCTCGCGCGTCATCTGAATGCGCTTCTGCGCCACGATGCGGAGCCCGGCGTCCTCGATGAGGGCGTTGATCTTGCCGGTCAGATTACGCTTGGTGGCGTCCGGCTTGATGATGGAGAATGTGCGTTCGGTCGCCATGGGCGCGTCTTCTCGTCGAGTTCGAGGATGGGAAAGATCGCGGCGCTTATAGCTGTCGGCCGAACGCCCGGCAACCCGGCCGGAGCGGCGACAATTTTCCTTTTGACCGCAACCGCGCCGCGTCGCGGCGAATTGCCCATGGCGGCGAGCGCTGATATGGCCAGATTGCTCGCTTCACGCTTCGATTTGAGAGGAACGCCCGGACATGTCTTCCACGCCGCGCCCGCTCGTCGCCGGAAATTGGAAAATGCACGGGCTTTCGGCGTCGCTCGGCGAGATCGAGGCGGTAGCGGGCGGCTATGACGCGGCTCTGCGAAAAAAAGTGGAGCTGGCGATCTGTCCGCCGGCCACTCTGCTGGAGCGCGCGTCGCGACTCCTCGCCGGGGCCGAAATCGCGGTCGGCGGCCAGGATTGCCACGAAAAGCCGAGCGGCGCCCATACGGGGGATATATCGGCTGAAATGCTGGCCGACGCCGGCGCTTCCTATGTGATCGTCGGCCATAGCGAGCGGCGCGCGGATCATGGCGAGAACGACGCGCTGATCCACGCCAAGGCGCTGGCGGGCCTACGCGCCGGGCTCTCACCCATCGTCTGCGTCGGCGAGACTCGCGCCGAGCGCGACGCCGGCCGCGCATCCGCGATCGTCGAGGCGCAGCTCGACGGCTCACTGCCGCGCCGCGCCGCGCCAGACAAATTGGTTGTCGCATACGAGCCCGTATGGGCGATCGGCAGCGGCCTCACGCCGACGCCTCTCGACGTCGCGCAAATGCACGCCGCCATCCGCGCCCGGCTCATCATACTCTTCGGCGCCGGCGCCGCGGCGACTCGCATTCTCTATGGCGGCTCGGTGAAGCCCGCCAACGCCGCCGAGCTGCTGCGCGTGAAAAATGTCGATGGCGCGCTCGTCGGGGGCGCCTCTCTGACCGCGAAGGAATTTCTGGAAATCGCCGAAGTCTATCGCTGAGCGGCGACGTTCTCGCAATCGTTTCGCGATAGGGTCTCGAAGCGTAACGGCGTCTTCGCCATTTTTCATTCGCTTTCATTGCTCGCGAGGAGATTTTCAATGTCCTACACGCTCATCGTCGCAACCTTCGTCGTCACCACCTCCCAGGCCGCCGGCGCCGTGGCGACCAACGCCATTCCCGGCTATGCGACGGAAGAAAAATGCGTCGAGGCCGCACGCAAGCTGCAGCCGCGCGCCTCCTTCGGAATAGCGGCCGACGGCAGGGAGAACGGCTCGCCGTTGAATACGCGCATGACCGGATATTCGGGACTCTGCGTGCCGGCGCCTTGACTCCTTCCCCCTCTCCGCTTTAACTCAGGCCGTCATGACCCTCGCCCGCTCTACGCGCTACTACTGGTACTTTAGCTATCCTGCGCCGGCGGCGACGGGAGGCGAACGCGTGTGACTTGACGTAACGCGAAGCCTGAAAACCCCGAGAGCCGCCAGTCCCGCTGGCGGCTTTTTTATGCCGCCGGCGTGACGCTCGAAAACAAGGAGCCCGCCGTGCCGACCGAAACCGACGACCTTCGCATCGTCAAAATCGCCGAATTGAGCCCGCCCGCCGAGATCATGCGCGAGCTTCCGCGCAGCGAGACGGCGAGCGCCACCGTGCTCGGCGCGCGCGCCGCCCTGCGCGACATTTTGCGCGGGCGCGACGATCGCCTCGCTGTCGTCATCGGCCCCTGCTCGGTCCATGATCCGGACGCCGCGATGGAATATGCCCGCCTGCTGGCCGAGGCCGAGCGCGAGCTCGGCGACCGGCTCCTGATCATCATGCGCGTCTATTTCGAGAAGCCGCGCACCACGGTGGGCTGGAAGGGCCTCATCAATGATCCGCGCCTCGACGGCAGCTTCGACATAGAAGCGGGCCTGCGCCTCGCGCGGCGGCTGCTGCTCGAGGTCAATGAGCTCGGCCTGCCGGCGGGCTGCGAATTCCTCGATATGACGACGCCGCAATATATCGCCGATCTCGTCGGCTGGGGCGCGATCGGCGCGCGCACCACGGAGAGCCAGGTGCATCGCGAACTCGCCTCCGGCCTCTCCTGCCCGGTCGGCTTCAAGAACGGCACCGACGGCAATGTGCGCATCGCGCTCGACGCCGTGCTCTCCGCCTCGCAGCCGCATCATTTCCTCGCCGTCACCAAGGACGGCCGCTCCGCCATCGCCTCGACCAGCGGCAATGAGGATTGCCACATTATTCTGCGCGGCGGAAAGACGCCCAATTACGACGCCGCCAGCGTCGACGCCGCAGCCAAAGAAGCCGAGAAATCGCGCGTCTCGCCATATCTGATGATCGACGCCTCTCACGCCAACAGCAGCAAGAAGCCCGAGAACCAGCCTCTCGTCGTCGATGATGTGGCCCAGCGGATCGAGGGCGGCGAGCGGCGCATCATCGGTCTGATGATCGAGAGCAATCTCGTCGCAGGGCGACAGGATATCGTTCCCGGCAAGCCGCTCGTCCATGGCCAGAGCGTCACCGACGGCTGCATCGACTGGGCGACCTCGCTCGCCGCGCTGCGTCGTCTCGCGACCGCTGTCGAGCTGCGGCGATCCACCTCGGGGACGACGCGCATCGCCTCCTGAGCCGATGCGCCGCATCCCGTAGCTTCTGCCGATCAGCTTGAAAGAGCGGGGATATATCGACTTGTCCCCGATCTTTCGAGAGCTTCGGCTGGAACGCGCGGCCTGCGGCTCGGCCGGAAAACGCGACACTGCGCCGCAGGGCCGGCGCTCTACGTCATGTGCCACAGATATGTCGCGTGAACGAACGCGGCTGCAACGGCTGCGACGAGGAGTGGATCCTATGGAGATTTCCCTGGAACAGGCCGTCGAGATTCATGCACGCGCGCTGACCCACCGGCTGCTGGGTGAAGCGCCGTCCAATGCGCGGGAAAGGGCCACCGATTTCCAAAAAACGGGCGACAGCGAGGGCTGCGTCGTGTGGCTGCGCGTCGCCGAATGCGCGGAGCGGCTGCTGCGCGAGAAAGCCCCCGCCGCGCCTGCGCTCGATAGGTAGTTCCCCCGATAGCCACTGTCACAAAACGTCATTTTCGTCGGTTTAGCGCTCTGCGTCAGAAACGAGTCGTGGAGCCGACCGATGATGCAGATCGCCGAAATACTGGCGCCGAGCGGCCTCGATCTCCTGCCGATCGAAGACGCCGCCCCCTCGAAGGCGCATGAGCGAACGCTCGCCAGCTATCTCCTCAACAGCCACCGCGGCGCCGCCGCCGTGCGCGACATTCTCGTCGCCGATATTCGCGGCTTTCTCGATCTCGGCCAGGTGCGCGCCGCCGCCGATCTCATGGTCGTCTTGCGAATGCTGCTGGCGAGATGGCCGGAGACGCGCCGCCGCGCGCCGCGGCCGCTGGCCTGGGACGCGACGGCCCCTTCGCCCTGCGATGCGTGACGCGCAGACGCTCGCGCCTCAGTGGCGCGGCTCCTCTTCGAGGGCGCGCGCCAATTCGCCGATGATGCGCTCGACCAGCGCATTCTCGGCGTCGAAATAGGCGCGCTCCTCGCGCTCCAGCTCGTCGAATTCGTCCGGCTCACAGAGTTCTTTGCGGATGTCGCACAGCCGCTCGAAGCGACGTCGCAGGCAACCCATGAGCGCTTCCGCATCTCCGCGCGCGAGCGTGAGCGCGATTTTCGGCTCCATCTCCCCCTCCTTGCGTCTTCCTCCCCTTTTTCCTCCTAAATGGCCTTTCCGCTCGCGTGCGCAATAAAAATGACGCGCTGCTAGACCGAGAAAAAAGATTGAATTTTCTGCGGCCTGCGCCAGTTGGAGCAGAACTTTCCTATCGAAGCGAAAGGAAGGCTCTCCATGGAACGTCGCGAATTCGTCGCCGCCGCCGTCGGCGCGGCCGCCGCCCTCTCCGCCACGCGCGCTCTGGCCGAGGAGCAGTCCACCAATCCGCACTCCGAGCACATGATGCACGGTCCGAAGTTTCAGCCGCTGATGAAGACCAGCGCCGAATGTGTCTCGACCGGTAATGAATGCCTGCGTCACTGCTTCGGAATGCTGTCGATGAACGATACGAGCATGGCCGGCTGCACCAAGGCCGCCTATGATCTCGTCTCCGCCTGCGCCGCGCTCGAGTCGCTGGCGGCGGTCAATTCGCCGTTCACGCCGACCCTGGCCAAGGCGGTCGGCGACGTCTGCATGGCGTGCAAGAAAGAATGCGACCGCTTCCCGCAATATTCCGAATGCAAAGCCTGCGGCGACGCATGCAAAGCCTGCGCGGACGAATGCCGCAAGGTCTCGGTCTGACGCGGACGCGAGCGATCGAGCCTGCGCGGGCGATCGGCGAATGGCGCAGGCTCGCGCCCGATCATTGCGTGAGATGCGAGGCGGTGGAGACGGCCTTTTGGAACAAGGTCGCCAGAGCGGTGGTGATGTCGCCGCCCGTGTTGACCTCGAAGTAGAGATCCGAGGACGAGGCGCAGCTCTTCAGATTGTCGGAAATCTGCGAGGCGAAAGTCGCGACGGTGGCGTTGTAGAAGCCGTTGCTCGGCACGGGATAATAGGTCGTGTAGAGCACAGCGATGCGAATGCCGCGATTTTTGATCGCCGTGCAATACGAGACATCGACCGGCTGAAGACAGCGATAGAAAGAACCATAGGAATTCGAATAGCTCGAATTGATCGAGGTCGTGCAGCTCGTGCTGGAGTAGTTACTCGCGTCGATCACGCCGTCGGTCACCAGCATCAAGACCTCTTGCGGCGTGTCGCCGGCGGCGGTCGTGCCATTGCCGGGGAGCGGCATGACGGCGTTCAGCTTGGTGAACGCCTGGTTGAGATCGGTCATCGCATCATTGTTGCGCAGCGCGCCGCCGGTCGTGACCGTATTGTAGGTCGAGACGGCGGTCGGATAGGTGTAGGACGAATTGGACGCGAGATAATTGTTCGAATCCATCAAGGGCGGAGTCATGGTTTCGATATTGGCCTGGATGAGGCTCACATTGGCGCTCGTCGTCGGAACGAGGCTCTGCATCATCGAGACCGCATAATTGAAATTATAGGCCGCCAGACGATAGGTCGCGCCATTGGAGGACATCAGCGATTGCGCCGTCGAGGCGAGGCTCTTGGCGGCCTCGCGCACATTGTCGATGCGCAGCTTTATGCCATTGTTCTTGGCGTAGGCGTAGCTGTCGATGGTTCCCCAGCCAGCATATTTGTTCGTGTACTCGCCGTCGCTGAGGTTTTTCTCGTGACACGCGAAAGCGCATCCGGTCGCGTTCATCGCATCGACGCCCGTTTGCATCGCCGGCAGCTCCATCGAGGGGGAGTTGTCGAGCAGCAGATAGAAATCGATATTGCGCGCCGTCGTCGCGCTCGCCACGGCGTTCACCCTTATGTTCGACGTGCGCAGGCCGTAGAAAGCGCCGAAAGAATTCTGCACCTGCGTCGTATAGGTGACCGACACGCTGCGCGTCATAGAGCCCGGTTCGACTTTGTCGCGGACGTCTATGGCGAGATTGGCGGCGTTATAGGTCTGGCGCGTGATCTGCGCCGCCTGCGCGGCGAACATGGTCGTTGCGGCGGCTTTGGCGACGGCCTCCGATTTCAGCATCATCGGCGGAGTCGTCGCGGCGAGCGCGGCGGCGTCGGCGGCCGCGTAGAGCTGCGTCTTGACGCGCCCTGCGCTCGCATAATCGACGGCGCCGCCCGCGGCGATCATCAGTGGGATCGCGGCGAGCGCGAATATGATTGCGACATTGCCCTTGCGATGGGCGACGAATTTCGCGAGAGCCGGGAAGAGCGTCATGCGTCGCGTCGCCTTTTCGTTCAGTTCACCCGCTGCACCGACGAGGTGATGCGCGGATTGATATAGAATGTGTAACGGATCGGCACGGCGGGGATCAGCTTCGCGCCGAAGGGCGGGGTATAGTCATAACGAACTTCGGCATAGATCAGCGAGGTTCCGGCCTGCGCCATGCCGGCCGGCAGCACGAAGGTCGATTTGTCGACGAGACCCGTCATATTGAAGGGCTCGTTCCATACGACCGTCGTCGTCTTGCCTTTGTCATCCGTGGACAGCTGGGCGAGAACGATCTTCAGATTGGCGCTCGGGAAGGGCGCGATGATTTGCGTCGAAGCGTTCAAAATAGTGGCGAGATCGGCGGAAGACACGACCGCGCGCCGCGCGACGAGATCGGTCAGCGTGCGTCCCGTGATCGCCACCTTGCGGCTGATGCCGATCGCCTCTCCGAGCGTGAATTCGGCGACGAGGATCAGCACGGCGATCGGAATCAGCAATGCGAATTCCACCGCGATCATGCCGCCTTCGTCGCGCCGCAGCGTGCGAGCGCCATCTCGCGCGCGTCGGCCGGCGCACGAGAAGAAGCGGCTGAGACAATGCATTCGCAAAGGACCTGCTCCGATGCTATTTCAAGAATAAGGCTCGACCTGGAATACGGCGGTCGCCATCAGCAAGCGTCTGCCATTGGCGAGATTGGCCAGATTGAAGCCGAGCGGCCCGCCGACGACGGGAAATTGATAGATCACGCGCAGCACGAGAATGCTGCCGACGCCGCCGGTCTGGAATTTCCAGCTATTGGTGACCTTGCCGTTGGAATCATAGGTGAGGACCGGCGCCGATGTATCGACGGACGAAAAGGCGCTCGCCGTCTGCACATCGACCATCAGCTGCGAGCAGGAAAAGAGCGCGGTGAGGCCGCCGCAGACCTTGGTCGTGAATTGCGACTGGTCGAGACCATTCTTCTGGACCTCGCCGGTCAGCAGAGTGCGCGCCGATTTCTCGACGGCGGATTCGAGTTCCTGCTGCGCGAGAAACACGACGCCGACCTGGCAGATCGCGATCAAAATCGCAAAGAGCGGCGCCGCGACGAAGGCGAATTCGACGATCGCCGCGCCGCGGCGGCACGCCAAAAGCGCCGCGCCCGCGCGAAACGCCCTTACGTCGACATCGGCCTCGCGCGCCGCTCGATCGCCGGCTTTTTCGTCGTCCCTGCGCATATTTTCTCTCCGCCCCCAGCATGAGCGAAGCCGGCAAAAAAACCGTTACCAGAGCGGAGCTGTTCGCGGGGCGCGAACAGGATAAAGGCGACGATCGCGGTCCCGCGCGATTTCATCGGCCGACGATCTGCTCTAATGTCTGGACAGAATGTCGCGGCGGGCCTCCGGGCGCGACTGGTCTCGGACCGATGAAATGACCAATTCTCGATTGACGCAATTTCAGACATTGCAGACCGGGCTTCCGACGCGCCTCCCACCCGATCTGCGAATTTACGCCGTCGGCGACATCCATGGACGCGCCGATCTCCTCGACAAGCTCGCGCGGCGCATCGAGGAGGAGCGCGCATCGGCGCCGTCGGCTGTGCTGACGATTTTTCTCGGCGACTACATCGACCGCGGCCTGCAATCCTCCACCGTCGTCGATTGGCTGAGCCGCGGCGATTTTCCGACGCCCTTTCTCGCGCTCCGCGGCAATCACGAGGAAATATTCATGCGCTTCCTCGAGGATGCGTCCGTCCTCGAGAGCTGGCGCAGGTTCGGCGGCATCGAGACCCTTCATTCCTATGGGGTGGAGGTCTCTTCCATCATGCGCGGCAAGGGCTATGAGGAGGCGCGCCGCGCTTTGTCGGCGCGGCTCCCGGACGCGCACAGGCGCTTCATTCAGGAGACGCCGCTGACCGCGAGCTATGGCGATTATTTCTTCTGTCACGCGGGCGCAAAGCCCGGCGTGCCGCTCGACGCTCAGAGAGCCGAGGATCTGTTGTGGATTCGGGAGGAGTTTTTGAGCTTCCGAGGCGCCTGGGAAAAGATGATCGTGCATGGCCACACGCCCGTCTCCGAGCCCGACATCCTGCCCAACCGCATCAATGTCGATACGGGCGCATTCGCGACCTCTATCCTCACCGCTCTCGTTCTCGAGACGGACAGTCGCCGAATGTTGTTCGTGGGCCATGTCTGACAGGCTCGTGAAACCGACGCGCGGCCGCTCGCGCCGATCCGGCGAAAGCGGCGCGACGGATGTGCGTCACGCCTCGGCGACCGCCTTGCGCGCCGGCGCGCCGCGCTTTTTCGGGGGCGGCACGAGCTTCGCGGCGGGCTTGCGGCCGAGGCCGAGCGATTTCGCCAGCGCCGAGCGCCGGGCGGCGTAATCGGGCGCGACGATCGGATAGTCGCTCTTCAGATCGAAAGCGGCGCGATATTCGTCCGGGGTCAGCTTATGTTCGGCCTGCAGATGACGCTTCAAGGATTTGAACGGCTCTCCGCAGCAAAGACAAATAATCGCTTCGGGGCTCACCGATTTCTTCACGGGAACGGACGGCCGCCATTGCTTGGCTTCTCCCTCGGCGGCGGCCGCCATCGCCGCATCGCCGTTGCCGAAAGCTTTTTTCACCGCCGCAATGACAGAAGGGAGATCGACAGGAGCAACAGTATTATTCGAAAGATAGGAAGAGAGTATCTGTGCGACGAGCGCTTTGTCTTCGGCTTCGGACATGGTGCTTTCCTCGGCGTTCAAATCTTTTATATTGGAGCCGATATCGCTGTCGATTGCAATCGTCGCCTTACTCGCAAAGACACGCGCATCGAACAAGAAACTCGCTTTTTTTGCAGCGGCTCATCACGCCGAAATATTGCAGAGCGATCGAAACCGTCGCACGGCGCGAAAGCCGCTTCTCGGCAATCGGAGCATCCCCTGCGACCCGAGCGTTTCTTCGGCGGACGCTTTCGCTGCGTGATGGCCATTTGGACGAATCGGACGCACGACAATGCGCGAAGCGAGAGGTCGAAGCCCGCTCGAAGCGACATGAAACTCGATGTGACATAGATGGTGGGCGCGACAGGGATTGAACCTGTGACCCCTACGATGTCAACGTAGTGCTCTCCCGCTGAGCTACGCGCCCCCTGCGCCGACCGGTTTCGTTCGACGCGAGTGACGCCCGTATAGCGGCAGTCGGGCCGAGGCGCAAGCGCCCCAGAACGGTTTCAGAACGGTTTCCCCGCGCGCGGCCGAACATCGGCCCGACGCCTGAAAACTTTAAGAATTCGTTCCGCGGCCAGGGCTTTTGAACGAAATAATTCGCGCCCCCGCGACGTCGCCGCCCCTTGCGGGCCATATAATTCCTGTCACACTGGCGTCGTCCTTCTGTCATCAACCAAAGGAGGCGCCGTATGTCGCTACAGACCCATCTCGTCGAGCTCGAACGCCGCCATCAGGCGCTCAAGAAAGAGATCGAGCAGGTGCAGCATCATCCCCGATACGACGATTCGAAGCTCCACGAATTGAAGCGAAAAAAGCTTCAGCTCAAGGACGAGATCAACAAGCTGCGGCAAGGCGCCAGCGTGCACTGACGGCCCGAACCCGAGGTCCAGCGTCGAGGCGGAGAGCTTTCTCCGCCTTTTTTTCGGCCGGTCCTCTCTCGCTCCGCCCGCGCCACGCGGGCGCCCGGCTTGCTTCGCGGGGCTCAGAGCCGCAGAATCTCCTGCCAAAGCGAGAGCCGAGACCCATGCCCCCTGCCCCGCGCTATCGCGCCGAAACGCTCCACGCCACGCTCGGCGACGGTTTCTTCGATCCCGTCGACGCCGCCCGCTTCCCCCGGCTTATTTTGCGCTATCGCAATCAGCGCTGGGCGGCGCGCGTCGGCCTGGATACGCTGACCGAGGAGGAATGGATCGCCCATCTCGGCCGTTTCGAGCCGCTGCCCGGCGGTTTCCCCAAGCCGCTGGCGCTGCGCTACCACGGCCATCAATTCCGCGCCTACAATCCCGACATCGGCGACGGCCGCGGCTTTTTGTTCGCGCAATTGCGCGACATAGAGGACGGGCGCCTGCTCGATCTCGGCACGAAGGGGTCCGGCCGCACGCCCTGGTCGCGCCAGGGCGACGGCAAGCTCACGCTCAAGGGCGGCGTACGCGAGATTCTCGCCACGGAAATGCTGGAGGCGCTCGGCGTCGACACCTCCAAGAGCTTCAGCCTGATCGAGACCGGCGAGCCGCTCTATCGCGGCGACGAGCCCTCGCCGACCCGCTCCAGCGTGCTGGTGCGGCTGTCCCATTCCCATATCCGCATCGGCACATTCCAGCGCCTCGCCCATATCGGCGACGAAGAGGCGCTCGGCCGGCTCGTCGCGCATTGCGTCGCCCATTATTTCCCCGAGCTCGCGGGCGAGCCGGCGGAAAGCCGCGCCGGCGCCTTTCTGGAGCGCGTGGCGGCGCGCGTGGCGCGGCTCGCCGCCCGCTATATGGCGGCGGGCTTCGTCCATGGCGTGCTCAATTCGGACAATATCAACATAACGGGCGAGAGCTTCGATTATGGGCCGTGGCGTTTCGCGCCGCGCTATGATCCGCAATTCACGGCGGCCTATTTCGACGACAGCGGGCTCTATTCTTTCGGCCGCCAGCCCGGCGCGCTCGGCTGGAACCTGACGCGGCTCGCCGAAACCATTCTGCAGCAGGTCGGGCTGCAGCGGGCGGAACAGATACTCGGCGGCTATCAGAACCATCTTCAGCGCGAGTTCCGACTCGCCCTGCTCGATCGCTTCGGCCTGCTGCCGGCGCGAGATCCCGAGCAGGACGCCGCCCTCGCAAAAGCTCTGCTGGAATTTCTCGGCAAGACGCAGGCGTCTTTCGAACAGACCTTCTTCGATTGGCGCGGCGGCATGGCGAGCCGCGAGCGCGCCGCCGCGAGCCCGCAGGCGGCGGCCTATGACGCGCCGGAATTCGCGAGCCTGCGCGAGGCGCTCGCCGCCCATGAGACGGCGCCGGGCGCCAATCTCGACCATCCCTATTTCCGTCGCGCCACGCCCTGCACTATGCTGATAGAAGAGGTCGAATCGATTTGGGCGCAGATCGCCGAGCGCGACGATTGGAGCGCGCTCGACGACAAGATCGCCCAGATCGCGTCGATGCGCGAAGCCTATGCGCCGGCGCCCGCCGGGGGATGACGTTCGGAAGATGAACCGCTCGATCTGCATCTGTCTGCTCTGCGCTCTCTCGAGCGCCGCCGCGGCCAAAAATCTGCTGATCGAGAAAATCCCGCCGAGCGGGGCCTGCTTCTTCAACCGCTTCGACGAAGCCTATCTGCGCGCGCATCCCGGCCAGACGATCGTCTCGGTGCGGCTCTCGCTTCGGCGTGAGTTCCCCGTTGCCGCCGAGAATGAGCGCGAGCTGCGCGTCGAATTCCGTCACAAAGGCCATGGCAAGCCCTTCTATGTCGTCGGCGGCTGCGCCTGGAGCGAGGAGGCCAATCGCGACGTCGGCGGCCACCGCCTCGCGCGATCGTTCCGCGAGGACGCCGCCGCCCGCTGCGTGGCGCACGGCGGCCTCGGCGGCGCGGCTGCGGAAGGCGGCGACTTCCCCATCGATCTCTCCGAGGACGGCGCTTCGCTCACGCTCTATCTGGACGAAAGCGTGAGCGGCTGGCGCGGCCCGGATCAGAACAAGAAAGCGATCCGTCTGGAGCTCACGCGCCACAATCGGGTCTTCGAGCTGGAGCGCGTCGACGCTTCGGCTTGCGTGGAGCTGGACAAAGCGGTCGCGGTCGACTGATCCTTTGGAATTTATGCGGAGCCGCCGCCGTATCGGGACTTGAAGATGAAGGCGATGCGAGGCGATAATCACATGTCACGACTCGCCGCGCCGCTCGGGCAGGCTCTCCTAATGATCGATGAACTCAACGAAACAGAACGCAGCTCGATCCGGGTCGAAGTAGAGCGTCTGAGGCTCGAGCACCGGGATCTCGAGGATGCGATCGACGCCCTTCTCACCGTCGGCGCCGTGGACCAGCTGCAAATTCAGCGGCTGAAAAAGCGAAAATTGCTGCTGCGCGACCGCATCGCTTTTCTGGAAGATCAGCTGACGCCCGACATCATCGCCTGAGACGGGCGAAAGCGACACGCTATTTCCACATTCTGAGGCCGACAGCGACGACGAGGGAAACGACCGCGACGATCGCGATGACCGCCACCAGCCTCACTGTCTCTTTGCTTTCCTGGGCGCTCCCCATACGGTCCTCCGCCGTGCTTTTTTCAATTTTGGCGAGCCTAGGCCTGTTCAAGAGAGATACAATATGCCGAAATGCGACGGAACAGCGCAGTGAGCATCGCCCTTCGGGCGCGCGACATCGCAGCCGGCGCCTCGATCATTCGATATTACACATTTGCGGCCCGCAACCAAAACATCCCGAGGCGCGCGATCGAAATTTGTCGGAATGCGGCGCCACGACCGGCGCGGTCGCGCCGCGAAAACCCGGCGCTTCGGCGCCATTGACACAGGCCGCGGAAGACGCTCCCCTCGCGGCCGCGGAGCGCGGGCGAAGCCGAAACGAAAACTGTCTCGATCCCGCCGCGCCCGCAGTCGAGACGGCGGAGGCGTCTGTCATGAGTCGAACCGGCTCGGGCCGCGAGATTTTTCTGGCGACGCATCGCATCATCGGCCTCTTCGCCGGCGCGATCTTCGTGCTCATCGGGCTCAGCGGCGCTCTGCTCGCCTTTCGCGAGGACATTGACGAGTGGCTGAACGCCCCGCTCATGCGCGTCGAATCGCCGACGCGACCCGCCATGCGTCCGCTCGACGAGATTTTCGCGGCGGCGACCGCCGCCATTCCGGCGGACGGACGGCCTGAACGCATCACGCTCCCGCGTCATTCGCGCGCGGCCGCGATCGTGAGCTACATGGTCGAGAGCGACGATCTCGACAGCTACTTCCACCAGCTGTTCGTCGATCCCTATACGGCCAAAGTCATCGGCAGCCG
Organism: Methylosinus sp. RM1; assembly: GCF_011378635.1. NCBI lineage: Bacteria > Pseudomonadati > Pseudomonadota > Alphaproteobacteria > Hyphomicrobiales > Methylocystaceae > Methylosinus > Methylosinus sp. RM1. Next base: position 4,695 of record NZ_WOVC01000006.1, on the reverse strand, counting down.
CTTATATTCGCATGGCGACGATGTGTTCTCGCAGCCTTTCGTCCAGATCGTCATGGCCTTTCACTGGACGCTGCTGCTCGGCGCGAACAACGCCTATCTCGTCGGCGCCGTCGGAATTCTTTTGTTCTTCTCCGTTCTCTTCGGACTTTATCTCTGGCGCCCGCGCAATGGCCGATGGCGGCAGGGCTTGACGATCAAATGGGGCGCGAGCTTCGAGCGGGTCGCCTATGACGCGCACAGATGCGTCGGGGCCTATTTCGCCATTCTTCTGCTCGCGACGCTCGCCACCGGAGTCGCGATGATTTTCAAGCCGGCGACGCATTCGCTGGCGACTCTCATCTCCCCCGTACGCCCCGAACCCGATTTTGGAAAATCGACGCCTATCCCCGGCCGAGCGCCGATCGGCATCGACGCGGCGGTCGCCAGCGCGGAGCAGATTTTTCCGACGGGTCGGCTGCATTGGATTTTGCTGCCGAGCGGCGAAGACGGCGTCTATGTCGTCGGCGAGCAATCGGCGGACGAGCCCAATCGGACCAAGACATTCCGCAATGTCGGCGTCGACCGCTACAGCGGACAAGTGCTGCAGACGCAGGACCGCGGCGAGTTCACCGCCGGCGAGACGCTGCTCGAATGGCTGTTCCCGCTGCATTGCGGCGAGGCCTTCGGCGCGCTCGGCCGCACGATGGTTCTGCTGACGGGGCTCGCGCCCCTGCTCCTCTACGTGACCGGCGTCCTGCGATGGCGCCACAAGCGCCGCGCGCGCCGCCGGACGATATGACGCGAAGACGTCACTGGCCGACCGAAATCGGCATTTCGATCATGTCCTCATCGCTCTTGCCGTCGCCGAAAGCGAGCTTCAGCATATATTTCCCCTTGTGATCGACAGAGGATTCCAAGGTCACGAAACCAGCCGGATGCGTCTTGGAGGGCAAGGCGGTCAAGAGCTCGAGCCCGCCTTTGGCGTCCGTCTTGTAGAAGGACAGCGCGACCGCCTGGCTCCGCACGTCTTTCTCCATCAGAGTGACGGAGAAGATCACCTTTCCGGTCCCCGGCACCCGATCGCAATATTCGTCGTATTTGCTGAGATCGTCGGTCCGCCCGCCGGCGCTCTTGTCCGAGTCGGCGAGGAAATAGGTGGTCAGCCGCGCCGAATAGAAATCACTCACCTTGAGGCAGTTCGCCATGGTGCGGTCGCCGGCCTTGACCGCCGGCCGATAGAGATGCGCGTCGAGAAAATCGTTCCAATACAGGCTGAAAGAAGGGCCCCAGAGAGAATAGGAGAAGGCGGCGACATTGCCGGCGGCGATCACCACGACGGCGAGGAACAAAATCAGATTCATCCGGCCGTTCGGGCTCATCGACGCGGCTTCCTTTCCTTTGCGGAGCGGCTTTTGATTGCGCGAAGACAGCCGCTCGCAGCCCGCCTTCGCGTCTCTCAGGGTCGCACCTCGAAATCCCAGGCGCCGCTGACGAGATGGCCGTCGGCGGACAGAGCGCGATAGCGAACCGTATATTTGCCGGGGCCGAGCGGATTGACGCTCACCGAGACATGGGCGGCGTCGGCTCGGTCGATCGCCGCATCGCGCTTGTCGACGCGCTCGCCGGAGGCGCTGATCACCGCCAGCGCCGCGAAGGCGTCCCTTATGCCGGCGTCATACCAGACGTCGACCTTGCCGATGCTTCCGGCGGCGACGCCGTCCTGCGCCGGAGAGGTGCGCACGACGATCGCATGGGCGAGCAGAATGGGCCGCTCCGCTTTCGGCGACGGCTCCTGCGCAGCGCAGGGAAGCCTCTCGAAATGCGGCAGGCGGTCGTTGGGGAGCGTCTCTGCGCCGCTCGCGCGCGCCAATGCGCTCGGCGCGACGCCGATCGAAAAACCGATCGCCAGAAGAACGCTGCGGGCCGCCGACCAGGGGCCGGCGCCGGCTCGGCGTCGCTCGCATCGGGGAGCGGCGGCGGGAAGGATCATGGTTTCCGTCTGTCGTACATCCATCGATGCTAAGCCGGTCGTCGAATGCGAGCAAGGCGCACGCTCGACTTGTGATTGTGCGCCGCGGCGCCCGATCGGCTCCTCGACACGAGCCTGGACGCCGGCCCGGACGCCGGCCTTGTCAAGATCGGCGTGATATGCACTATCGATATTTCGTGCATACGCCGCCATGTCGCGAGGCGTCAAGGGAGTCGAAGGAATGGCGCTTTCGCGCATCGCTCTGCTGCTCATCGTCGCCCTGTCGGTCGTCGGCGGCGCGGGAACGGCGAAGGCGCATACGGCCGATATCTCCAGCAGCCGCATCGTTCCCGAGGGAGACGGCCGCTATCGCGTCGATGTCGGCTTTCTCGGCGCCGACATAGAGCGCATGTTCGCCGAGAGCGGGCCGAGCCGGGCCGATGTCGATCTCACCGAGCCGGGCGTCATCGAGGCGATGATCGGCAAATTCATTCAAAGCCGCGTCGCGCTGCAGAACGAGGCCGGCGCCGCCTGCCCGAGCGAGATCGTCTCGGTGGGCGCGGACCCCGCCAATCCGCGCGACTCGAAAGTCGTGCTGCGCATGGATTGCAGCGCGGTTCCGGGCCAAATCCTCTACAACCCCTACAAACTGCTCGAGGCGCAGGGATCGCGCGCGAAACATCTCGTCGGCGTCGGCGAGCGCAACGCCGACGAGCGCCTCACCGAGGCGCAGAGCCTCGGCGCGGAGCCGGCGCCGGGCGAGGTCATGATCTTCCCCGGCGACGCTCTGGTCGATCTCTCCAAGCCGCTGCTGACGCCCTGGGAGCTCGCGCCGAAATTCTTCGCCGCCGGGATCGAGCACATTATGACCGGCTACGATCATTTGTGCTTCCTCATCGCGGTGATGCTGTGGGCGACGCGCGTCTGGCCGGTGGTGAAGCTGGTGACCGCCTTCACCGTCTCGCATTCGATCACGCTGTCGCTGGCGGCGCTCGGCCTCGTCGATTTGCCGAGCCGCTGGGTGGAGATCGCGATCGCGGCGTCGATCGTCTATGTCGCGATCGAGAATTTCTTCACCTGCAAGGTGGAAGGCCGCTGGCGCGACACTTTCGTCTTCGGCCTCATCCACGGCTTCGGTTTTGCGAGCGGGCTCATCGAAATCGGCGTGCCGCAGCGCGCCATCGCGCCGGCGCTGGCGAGCTTCAATCTCGGCGTCGAGGCCGGCCAGATCGGCGTCGTGCTCATCGCGCTGCCCCTGCTCTCGGCCTTCGACAGGCTGTTCACCCATGGAGTGCGCGATCCGCGCCTCGTGCGCCTCGGCTCGGGCGTCATCGCCTGTCTCGGCGCCTATTGGCTGTTCGAGCGAGTTTAGGGCGCTTTTCGGTCGCGCGGACTCGGTTCGTTCGCTTCCAAAGAGAGCATCCGTCACGTCCAGAGCCGCGCGTTTTACAATTCGGTATATTACGTATATTATCCTCGACAATCGATTTTCCGCCGCGACGGGACGTCGCCGAATTGGCGTCGAAATCGCCGCAAATAGTATAAAGCGTCGAGTCGGCCATGCTTGAAGATTTTACACAATTTCACGACGCCGACCATAAGATAAAACTCGTCGACGAGGACGATCGGCGGAGCGAAGGACGCGCATCCGGCAGGAAGCTCGGCTTCGACTTGCCGCTCGTGAGCATAATCATCACGAACTATAATTATGGACGCTTCTTGATCGAAGCGGTCGATTCGGCGCTCGCTCAGACCTATCCTCGCATCGAATGCATCATCGTCGACGACGCGTCGACCGATGAAAGCGAGGTCGTTCTCGCGACGATTCGACGGCGAAATCCGCAAGTCGAGATCATTTCGCATAGAGCCAATCAGGGGCAGACGGCCGCTTTCGGCACCGGCTTCGCCGCCAGCTCCGGCGAATATGTCGTCTTTCTCGACGCTGACGACATCCTCCTCCCGACCTTCGTGGAAACGCATATCTTCGTGCATTTCTCGCTACGGACGGCGGTCGGCTTCACCTCTTCCGATATGTTGCAATCCACCAAGGGCGGCGTTGTCAGAACGTCGTGGATCGCCTTTGGCGACTTCATCGCTTCAGGACGCGGCTTGCGAAAGGAGCGGCTACGCCCCTTCGGCCTATCCTCCGGCCTCTGGCCGTTCGAAGAAGCGCCGCTGAACGATATCGAGTCGCGCATTCACTTCATCGACGCGCATGATTGGGAAAACTGGGTCTCCGCGCCGACCTCGGGCAATTGTTTCCGGCGCGACGCGCTGACATTGTGCGCTGGCCGCGCGCCTCGGCTCGGATCTCTATGTCAGCGCCCTCCTCTGCCTGCAAAAATCCTATGCGGCACACCCCGACTTTGAGCAATATGAGAGCCTCGCGCGCTATATAGCGACGCGATTGGCGGCGCGCGCGGAGGCGATGCGCCTATGTCTCGGTGCGGATGGATTCGAGGAATTGTCGAGACGCATAAGACGCGCCCGCAAAGGCCAGATCGCTTCGAAAAGACGCGCTCCCCGGCCATGGACGCGCCCTATGGCCGAATTTTGCCTGACTTTCGGACGCCTGCTGAGTCTACCGGAGCTGGTAAAACTCGGCGATCAGCTCTGGCATTTCTAAAAATCGACCCGATCGTGTCCCAGAGCGTGGTGTAGCTGGATCGAGGCCGACACCGGGATTTCCGGCTATGGCCGGAATGGTCAGGCGGTCACGGCGGACAGCTTGACGATCGGATCATCGC
>NZ_WOVC01000062.1:0-11312 GCF_011378635.1 Methylosinus sp. RM1 | reverse complement strand
ATGGGCGATGATCTGCGGCGGGAAGCGATGGCGCTTGTAGCTCACGGGTGATTGTTTCATGGCGGGAAGATCGCCCGTGTCGGCTTACCCGCGCGTTAATGTGACAACGCCTGCCGAAGGAGCAATGGCGACCGAGAACGGAATCGATGACGGCCCCCAATCCCTCCACGGCGATCCGCAATGGCGTGTCGGGAAACTCGGCTTGGAAGTCCACAACGGCGCGGGTCAGCGTTTCGGTCGGGAACAGCACATTGACGATGACGCTCAGCTCGGGCTCGAGCCCGCCAGCGAACCCTCGCGCTCGGGCTTTGAACAAATCCATGCTCGCGGCGACGGAGCGGGCTTCCGACAACAACGCCTTTCCCTCGGCGGTCAGCTGCGGGTAGCGGCCTTTGCGCTCGAACAGCCGCACGCCGAGCTGGCCTTCGAGATTGGCGAGCGTCTGGCTGACCACCGACTGCGCGCGGCCGAGCCTCCGCCCTGCCGCCGAGAAGCTGCCCTCATCGGCCGCGGCGATGAAAGTGCGAAGCTGATCTAGAGAGACGCCGTCGAGCATGTATCCGAGTACTAGATGGATTGTATCGAAATATATAGGCTATATCGATGAAAGGCAAACGCATATCTCTGAGGGCGTCGGCGCGTCGACGCCCCCGCGCTGCGGAGGCCGGCGGCGATGAAACCCACCGCCTCGACACATCGTTGGGAGCGCGCCGTCGATCCTCAGGAGAAAGCCCGGTGAGCACCAATCCTAAGAAAGTGAGACGGGCCGCCGCCCACCCCGATCGGCCAGGCGAGGCATGCAAGGCGGAACCCGGCGCCTATCGCCCCGAGGTCGACCCGCGCCGCTGCGAAGGCAAGGGCGACTGCATCGAGATCTGTCCATATGGCGTGTTCGAGCTCGGCCGTCTGCCCGATGAAACCTTCGACGCTATGCCGCTGCTCGCGCGGATGAAGTCTTGGGCGCATGGGCGAAAAACGGTCTTCACCCCCAAGGCCGACGCCTGCCGGGCCTGCGGCCTGTGCGTCGTGGCGTGCCCCGAGCGCGCGCTCCGACTTGTCGGGGCGGAGGTCGGCTGAACGCGGAAGCGCTTTTCGCTCCGCCGCCCGAGAATGGCAAAGGAACCTGCTATGTCTACTCGCGTTTCTCGCGTCGTCCCCGCGACGACACGGACCCTCGGCCTCGGCCTTTCCGTCAGCAGCGTCGATTGCGGCGCGCTTGGCGTCGCGGCCTCTCCCGTCATGTTGCTGGACCACTTTCGCGTGAGAGCGTCGCCGTTTCCGCCGCATCCGCACGCCGGCTTTGCCGCCGTCACCTATGTGCTCCCGGATTCGGATGGAGGTGTGCGCAGCCGCACCTCGCTCGGCGACGATCTCGTGATCGGCCCGGGTGGAATCGTCTGGACGCAGGCGGGGAGCGGCCTGATCCATGAGGAGGCGCCGTCCGAAGCGGGTCGTGAGCTTCATGGCGTGCCGATTTTTGTGAACGCAAGCTCGAGCCGCAAGCTGACGGCGCCACATGTCCTCCATCTCGAAAGAGATGGAGCGCCAGGATGGCGTAACGCCGAAGGCGACCATGTACGCGTGATCGTCGGATCCTTCGAAGGACTCTCGTCACCGCTCGTTCCAGTCGAGCCTTTCCGCCTGCTGGACGTCGAGCTGCATCGAGGATTCTCATTCGACGTCGCGGCCGGCGACAATGCGCTCGTCTATGTTCTTCACGGCGAAATCCTCGCGCGCGTCGAAGGCGACGAACGACGACTCGCTGAAGAGCAGGCCGTCACTCTGCGCGGCGACGACACGACGGCGGCTCTCGAGGCGCTGCGTCCCGCCCGTCTGCTGATCCTCTCGGGCGCAGAAATCCGCGAGCAGGTCGTCGAGCAAGGGCCGTTCATCATGAACGAGCAATCGCAGATCGACGCCGCCTTCGCGCGCTATCGAGCCGGCGAGATGGGCCGATTGACGCCCATGGCGAAGATTCGAGCGCCCTCGAACGAAGCGTCCATCGAACGAGCGTGAACGCACGCGGTTCGTCCGGCGCAAATCCCTCACAAAGCAAAGGAGAAATCTCATGACTGAAGCTGGAACCGCGACTCGCGCCGTTCGCCCCTCTCTGGGCTGGCGAGCGACTCTCTGGATCGCGCAGATTCTGCTCTCGCTTCTGTATGGGGCCGCAGGCGCGATGAAGAGCATCGCAACGCCCGAGGCGTTGGCGACGATGGGCGTCGCCTATGCAACCGACATTCCGTTCTGGCTGCTGCGCTTCATCGGCTATTCCGAGCTGGCGGGCGCGGTCGGAATCGTCCTGCCCGCATTGATCGGCGTCAAGCCGGGCCTCACGCCGCTCGCTGCGGCGGGATTTTCCATCATCCAAGTCTTGGCGATCGGCTTCCATATCATGCGCGGCGAGACGAACGCGTTGTCGATGAATCTTCCTCTCCTCGGCCTATCGCTGTTCGTGCTGTGGGGCTGGATCAGGCGGTCGCCTGTCGCGTCGCGCGGCAGGTGAGGCCCTGCCATCGACTCTAGCGCGGCTGTAGGTTGCAACCGGATCACAATTTGCTGCAGAATGCGGGACCCACTCAATCGCAGGCCTCCCCATCAGAAAGAGAAGAGGAACGATCGACGACATGCCTCTCGGACGAATTCTGACCTCCAAAGGCGCCCGTGTCCGTTCCCGGCTGTCGACGCGGACGCGTTCCTCTCAGTCGCTCGTTCGAGCCCTGTCCGGCGCAGCCATTTTGCTCCTGACATCGCCAGCCTTTATCGCTCCGGCGTCCGCCCATGGCGCGAAATGGGAAAGCCGATGCCAGATTTTTGTCGGTCCCGACGTCATGAATCTCGCCAGCTACTCGCCGGACGCCTCGCGCTCGGAGTACTGCCTCGATATTCCGTCGACAGGCCACGCGATCATCGCGCTGGACGCAGAACAGGATGAATTGCGCGACATGGCGATCGAGATTCGTATCGTCAAGGACACCGGCCGCGAAGAGAAGGAAAACATCGACGCCGTCACCGTCGCTTACAAGCCGCCTCGGGTCTATCCGACCGGGACCATCAATTTCGAGCATGTTTTTTCAGACGCCGGCTATTTCGTCGGCATCGTCACCGTCACGGGCGACCACGGCGAGCACTGGGTTTCACGGTTTCCCTTCTCGGTCGGCATGACCTTCATGCGCTTGCTGCCGGTCTATGTCCTGCAGATGGTCGGCGTAGCCGTGGCCTTCTTCCTCTATCTTCGGCGCCGTCCGATAGCGATGAAGAGGAGCCCGACGTGAAGACAAATTGCGAAAAGTTGACGCAGAGACGCTTCTGTGAGACGCTTTGAGCGTGGATGTGTGAAAGTCACGGCCCGGTTGGTAGTCCGGGTGGCGCTTACACGCTCGTAATTAGGTGCGCTCGTCATCGAGCCCCTTCCGACACATCCCTTTCCAAACGACAGGAAAGGTGTGTCCGCATGAAACTCTTGAAATTCCATCGATCCAGTCCCGGACTCTCGGCTGCTGAGTCCGCGCAACGCGACCATGAGCGCGATCGCTCCGTCTCGCCGCATTCGTCGGCGCATCGACAGGCGTAACCCGCTTCCCTCCGACATGATCCCGCAGCAGCGCGAGAGTCGTGAGACTTTCGGCATGGCTCCGCACGTGTCGCTGCGCATCGTAAACTCATGGAATGATGCAAATGTCCAAGAAAATCCTCGTCACCGGCGCGACCGGCAACACCGGCGCCTATCTCGTCGAGAAGCTCCTCGCCAGCGGCCATGCCGTGAAGGCCGCCTCGCGCTCGGGAAGACCCGTAGCCGGCGCGGAAGTCGCTCGTTTCGATCTGACCGAATCCTCGACCTATCCGGCCGCTTTCGAAGACGTCGATCGCGCCTTTCTGATTATTCCGGCCGGGCGGCTGAATAATGTCGAGTTCCTCGAGCCGTTCATCCGCTTCGCCGCGGATCGGCAAGTGAAGATCGTGTTTCAAACCGCTTATGGCGTCGAAAACGATCCGACCAGCCCCTATCGTCGCGCCGAGCTCGTGCTCGAAAGAGCGGGCGCGCCTTTCACCATCCTCCGCCCCAATTGGTTCTCGGATAATTTCCACACGTTCTGGCTCCCGGCCATTCGTCATGGAATCATCGCCGTGCCCCCGGGGGACAGCAAATCGTCCTTCGTCGACACGCGCGATATCGCCGACAGCGCTTTTGCGGCGTTGACCTCCTCGAGATTCGACGGGCGGGGATTCACGCTCACCGGCCCCGAGGCGCTCGGCTACGCCGAGGCTGCGGCAATTCTGGCGAAGGCGATCGGCAGGCCGGTCGAATATGATCCGGTCTCGGACACGCAGTTCATCGCGATTCTCACCGGCGCCGGCATGCCGGAGGATTACGCTGCGCATCTCGCCGAGCTGTTCGCCATGGCGCGGAAAGGATGGACCTCCGCCGTCACCGACGACGTGCAAGAGCTGACAGGCAAGCCCGCCCGCAGCCTCGCTGTCTACGCCGCCGACAATCGGGCGAAGTTCCTCGGTTGATCGAAACGCAATTCCGACTCGGCGCGAAACGCCGAGTCGGCGCCATCCTCCATCCGAATTGTCGGGCGACCGTCGTTCGGATGGAGTTCCGGCAAGAGCGTCGCGCCTGCCGGTGCGTCAGGCGACGCGCTCCGGCCTCCTGACGCAGCGACAACATCGAGCCGCCGCGCATCTAGCCAATCCCAGATCATCGTGGCGGACGCGCGGCGTCGTCGCCCAGAATCGAGCTGGCCCGACAACTTGCGCGCAGCATCAGCGGCATGAGCATAGGTGCTTGAGAATATGTCTAATCTACCCGGAAAAAGACGCACATATTCGCGTCGATCGCGATCTGCAGCAGCAGGATATTCACACCCGCTCGGTCGTTTGCAATGCGACCGAGCCCATGCGCCGCATGAAATGCGCGCCCACCGAGAGACGCGCCGCGCGGGTCATGCGGCGCAGATAGACGGCGATCGCAGCCATCGCCATCACGCCGACGGAAACGCGCCTGGCCGTCGCATGTGCGGACAGAAGCGCGGTCGTTTGCGCGTCGAGCACGATCCGCTCGCGCAAAGGGAGCGTGAATTTTCCGTCCGCCGGGGCGCGCCGCGACGACAGAGTGACAGCCTGCGGCAAATCGTGCGCATGTTCCGCCCAAAATCGCCGATCGGCGGTTTACGCCGGCGAGCCGTCATAGGCCGCATATTCCTTCACGACCTCGGCGAAGGAAACGAAAGGCGAAAGAGACGTCGCGAGCCCGCGACGCAACGCGGTATAGATTTCGCTCACGCGTAACGCCAAAGCTGCTCAGCGATTGCTGAAACGCCTTCTTCACAAGCAGGGCTGTCGCCCACGTCGCATAGTCACCGACAAGCTTGGCTCCTATGCCGTGGCCCGCTGGAAGATCATGCCGCGCGTCGAGCATCGATCGCACAAGGGTTTGAACAATCGCGCAGAAATCTCCCATGTCCCATTACGAAAGCGCGAGCGAGTGATGCAGGGGTTTCGATCATGGCGCGGGCTACAACATTTCGTCGACGTCTTCTCGGCAGTCCGCAATCTCTTCTTTCCATCCAGGCCTTCCAGGCGTTCCGCCATTGCCTCAGGGCGATGGCAGAATGGAAGTCCGCGACGACAACCGCTCGAGATCAGCCTGCGTGGCGTCAACGCGCCTGTATCGAGATTACGTGACATCGCCTCGCGGCTAAACTCGTCCTCCTCGAGGATAGGAGCTGATTGACGAAAAACGACACCAAAATTGCGTCAGAGCCCAAATTCATGGCCGTTCAGGGAACTTTGCGCCACATCCTTCGCGTCAATCGAGTTCGAATGCATTCCTGTAGTCGAGCGCCAGCTCGGGATTCTGTTCGCTCTTGTGCAGCACACAATTGCCGACGGCCAGGAATTCGATGTCGGAGCCCATGAAGCAGCGAAAGGCGTCTTCCGGAGTCGAGACAATCGGCTCGCCGCGCACATTGAAACTCGTATTGATCAGGACCGGGCAACCGGTGAGCGTCTCGAAACGCGTCAAGAGCCGATGAAATCGTGGATTAGTTTCGACATGAACGGTTTGGATGCGGGCCGAATAGTCGACATGAGTGACGGCCGGAATATCCGAACGGGGCACATTGAGCTTTTCAATGCCGAAGAGCGCCTGCTCGGCGTCGGTCATGGCGTGGCGATGGTCCGGCGTCACCTTCGCGACGAGCAGCATGTAAGGCGTATCGCAATCGATCTCGAACCACTCGGCGACGCGCTCGCGTAGCACCGAGGGCGCGAAGGGCCGAAAACTCTCGCGAAACTTGACCTTGAGATTGAGCGCCTTCTGCATGGTCGGCGAACGCGGATCGCCGAGGATCGAGCGTCCGCCGAGCGCGCGCGGCCCGAATTCCATCCGCCCCTGATGCCAGCCGACGGCCTTGCCGGCGACGAGCGCCTGCACGGTCTCCTCGATCAACGCGTCGTGGTCGACGACGACGAAGTTCGCTCCCATCGCGGCGAGTCGGCGCTCTATGTCGGTCTGTTCGTATCGCGGCCCTAAAAAGGATCCTTTCATCGCATCCTCGCCAGGAGAAATGCGCCGGGGCTGCCTCTTTTGATGATGATAGGCTCCGAGCGCAGCCCCCAGCGCGCCGCCGGCGTCGCCCGCCGCCGGCTGGATGAAGATCGATTCGAATCGGCCGTCGCGAAGCACCTTGCCATTGGCGACGCAGTTGAGCGCGACGCCGCCAGCGAGACAAAGATTCTTTTCCCCTGTTTCAGACGCCAGCCACCGCGTCATGCGCAGCACGACCTCCTCCGTCACCGCCTGCACTGACGCGGCGAGATCCATGTGGCGCTGGTCCAGCGGTTGTTCGGGGAGTCGCGGCGGCCCACCGAAGAGACGATCGAACTTTTCGTTCGTCATGGTGAAACCCGTGCAGTAGCCGAAGTAATCGAGATCGAGTCGAAACGAGCCGTCCGCTTTGACATCGATCAATTCGTCGAACATCAGCTTCGCGTATCGAGGCTCGCCATAAGGCGCGAGGCCCATCAGCTTATATTCCCCGGAGTTGACTTTGAAGCCCGTGTAATAGGTCAGCGCCGAAAAGAGAAGGCCGAGCGAATGCGGAAAATGGATTTCCTTGAGAATCGACAAATCCGCTCCGTTGCCGAGCGCGACGGATGTTGTCGTCCATTCGCCGACGCCATCCATCGTGAGCACGACCGCACGCTCGAATCCGGATGGATAGAAAGCCGAAGCCGCATGAGAGAAATGGTGCTCGGAGAAGAGCAGCTTGTCACTCGCGGCCAGGCCTCGGTCGATGGATTCGAGCTCTTTTGTCAGAATGTCGCGCTGAAAAATCTTCTCGCCGATCCAGAGCGGCATCGCCTTACGGAAAGATGCGAAGCCGCGCGGCGCGAAAGCGAGATAGGTCTCGAGAAGCCGTTCGAACTTTATAAAGGGCTTCTCGTAATAGACGACATGGTCGATCTCGGCACCGGTCGCGCCCGCCTGTTCCAGGCAAAAGCGTATCGCATTCGCCGGAAAAGCGGCGTCATGCTTGATGCGAGTGAAGCGCTCTTCCTGCGCCGCCGAGACGATCTCGCCGTCGTGAATGAGCGCTGCCGCGCTATCGTGATAGAAAGCCGAGACGCCCAGGATCAGCATGCTTTGGCCTTAGAACAGCGTGTAGATGAAGGGCGCGACGACCGACCCCTGACTCAACACGAAAACCGCGCCGAACAGCATGAACAGGACGAGGAGCGGAATCATCCAGAGTTTCTTGCGCGTGCGCAGATAGGCTACGAACTCTTTCAAGAAGGCCATTATATCCCCTTCAGAACTGTTGCTTCATAGAGTCTAGCGCGGGACCCGGCGGGTCGCGGCTGATCCAATAGGTCGACCGTGACGACGGTCGCAGCCGGAGAATGTCGCTTCCGAGGGCCTTCAAAACGAGCGCGACGGGCCACACCGCGCCAAAGAATAGAAGCCCCAAGATAAACGGGCTCATCACGGCGTGTAGCGCCAGTCCCAGCTTGAACCACAGGCGGTTCAAAGGCGCTAGAGCGTCGGATTTGAAAAATGCGAGACTGCCGAAGAGCAGGCCTGTCGCGACGGACCACCACCGGATCGATTCCCCATGACGAAGCGCCGGCCAAAAGGCGACGGCGAGAAAAATGGCCGCGAACGCCAGTCCGAAGCTGCGATCGGAAGACACGACCAATCTACGATTGGCTTTCAGCGATTCATGTCCTGTCATCGAGCGATCTTCTCTGATTGGTGGCTCATGAGCGACGAGGCGATGTGGATGCGCGCGATCCGTCTGTCGCTCGCCTTCGGCAAGGTCGCCGCCGGCCGCGCACGTCGGATGACCTGTTCATCATGGGCTTAGCCGACGTGCCGCTCCGCCGTGTCAAATCGGAATTTATGCGCACTGACGGGGGCCCCCTGCACAAAGAAAGCAGGATCCGACACTCATCCCCCGCAAGCCCAGAGAACCTCTTCGAACCCGAGAAGGGCATCCCCCGAGGAGCACGCCCCTCATCATTTCTTCTCGATTGACGCGAGCGCTTCCTTGAGCGCCGGACGGAGATAGTCCGCGAATTTCTCCGCGCCTTTCGGTGTCGGATGAATGCTGTCGAAGAAATAGGCGCCGCCCTGCGGCCCATCGGCCACGGACGCCATGACGTCGGCGAGATCGAAAGTCATCGCGCCGGCGAGACGCGCCGCCTCGAGATAGGCGCGCCCGCGTCCCTTCATGTATTCGACGGCGTCCCTAGCTTCGACGGCGCGCAGCCCATCGCTCGTCGCACAGGTCAAAGGCACGCGCATATCGGCGAAATGGAAGCTGGACGACGGCGCCCCATAAGTCGACGGCTCGCTCACCACGAGCAGCTCCGCGCCGAGCAGACGCTTCATCTCACTCCGAAATTCCGACAAATTCGCCTTCCAATCCTCGAAGGCGAGGTCTGTCAATTTGCGCGGCGAGTCGGCGCCATTGCAGGCGTCGAGCTCGACCTTCGGCAAATTCTGCTGTCCGCCCTGTATCTTCAACAAACCGGCTACGGCCATGGAAGGCGGCTCGGGAACGCTGTTGTTTTTCGCGGCGCCGGCGGGCGCCTTTGCAGAAGCGGCGGCCGTCATGCGCGCGACGCGCAGCAGATATTTCGCCCATGCAAGCGTTCGGAACGAAAAGCGACGAGATTTGTGCTCGGTCAAATAATCTTTCTCGTATATGGTCGCGAGACCGCTCGAAAATTTGTCGAATCTGTAGCGGGAATTGACGTCGGCGAAACGGCGGGACCATGCGGAATCGTTGTGGTTCGTCGCCAGCACAACAAGGTCGAATCGGTCGCCTCGTTCGGCTAAATACTTGGCGGTGATGTATTGGCTCAGCATCCCGGCCTCGGACATGCCGGCGTTGTACGTGGCGATCTCATCGCCGTCGCCGAGCCTTCCCGGCCACCGCGCAGCGTCGGGAAGAAACATGCCCTCCGTCACACTGCCGCCGAGAAACAAAACCTGATAGCGCGCCTTGCGCGCCGGCTCGGGCGCGATGAACCGATGGGGACCCACATGAAACGCGACCGTCTCCGCGCCCTCATACAGTCCACGAATGTCGAACACGACCAAGTAATCCGGCGGAAAAAGGCGCGGTGCACCGGGACTACGTTGAACTGCCTTCAAATATTCCAGGTTCGAGCCGTCATCGTCGCCAGGGACGGGCGGAAGCGCCAGACGAAAAACCACTTCGGCGAGAGCCACTCCCAGAACCAGCGAGAGGGAGACGGCGAGGACTGCCATGACTTTTTGTTTCATCGCAAACATTCCGTTGGTTCTCGAGCGGCGTCATGACGAGGTCGAATGCATTCTCTTTCGCTACGGGCTCACACTACTCTCGTTCTCGTGGCCAATCCGTACTTTGTCGCGAGTAATTGGCATCACGTCGGCGTTTCTCGATTACCGCCGATCGCGATCGGGGGTTCTGAGAGCATGCTGCCGCATCGCGTTGACTATCTGTCGCCTCATAGTCCGGTTGTTCGATGGATGGATGATCCCGAACTCGCTGCGCGCTTTCACTTTCTAGCGATTTTCAAAGGGAAGTGTGTTTCTGATCGATATCTCGGCCGCGGGCTCCGTCAGGCTATCGCGAGGCGATGTTAGCGCCGCGCGATAGCGGTCGTCATCCGAGACGCCGCGAGAGCGAGCAGCGGAAATATGTGCTTCACATGGTGATAGGCTTCTGTGAGAAAGCTCAGACAGAGCGTCCAGGCGATGTGGGCGCCGCTATGCATGTCTCAATGGTTCCGACATCACGACAGCTTATGGAAGGCCGAGCATGATGCAGCAAATCCGCGCATAGCGTTCAAACGGGTCCATTGCGTCGGCGCAAATGGGACGCCGGGCTCTCGGCCGCATTACGTGAGTGGCCATCTCTCGAAAATCAAAAGCGCGTGACATCCGAAAGGTTCCTTATTGCACTCAAAGGGAGGCTCTTCAGAATTCTCCCCCGTTCGTCGACTTTGGCGAGTAGTGGCTCTCTTGCCGTGACGGCGCTGGATTTGCGCCATTCGTCCTGGATCACAAACTGCGGGACGATATGAGCATGTAGCGGCTCACTCGTTCCAAGGCGCATGGCGTTCCTGATGAAGAAGTGCGAAAACGATGGTGCTTCGACGATCGGCAATTCGTACCAGCTCAAAGCGCTATTTGCCTCCTGCGCTTTTTCCAATAGGACCATCACGCGGCCTGCTTCTTCGCGCTGATCGTGTCCGAAGGCCAATATCACCAATGTCGGATCGCCTCGAAACGCCGCGGGGAAGCGCACGGCTTCGCCGGAAAGACTCATCATCTCTGTATCGGGCAATTGGCCGGCCAACGCAGGTCCAGCCATCGCAGTTGCAAGGAATAGAATGAGTGAACGCGCTTTCATAGAGCCTCCGTTTTGGCTGCGATCGATGTGAGCAGTTCTATCGGGCGGTAGATGCCGAATCCTCTCGTTCCGTAAGTCGCGCCCGAGCCGTCATTCTCTCGGCGTGTCGGGGAAAGGCGTCGGCGCCGAGTAGTTGGCCGGTACACGCTGCGTCAGAGCGCCGAGAAACGCCGTGATCGCCGCCGCGTCTTCGTCGGAGAGTTCGACGCCGAGCTGCGCCTTGCCCATCACCTGCACTGCGCGCGTCAGATCAGACACGGACCCGTCATGGAAATAGGGACCGGTGGCGTTGTCACATTAACGCGCGGGTAAGCCGACACGGGCGATCTTCCCGCCATGAAACAATCACCCGTGAGCTACAAGCGCCATCGCTTCCCGCCGCAGATCATCGCCCAT
>NZ_WOVC01000061.1:0-11560 GCF_011378635.1 Methylosinus sp. RM1 | reverse complement strand
ATGGAGGTGAACCTCATCGTTCCGATCGCCATGGAGGAGAAGCTGCGCTTCGCCATCCGCGAAGGCGGCCGCACCGTCGGCGCCGGCGTCGTCGCCTCGATCATCGAATAAAAAAGCGAGCCCTGAGGCTCGCTTCAAAAAAGGGACTGCGAGCCGAATGGCTCGCGGTCCCAAGTCGGGGAGAAGAGAGTTGGCGGCCGTCAGGCCGCGAGTTGCTCCTCGAGGAGGATCGCCGGCAGGCGCGCATCCTCGGAGGCCTCGGTCTCGTCATGGCTCGGATGCATCATCACCTCGAGCGCCGCGGCGACGGCCGAAATGCCGATCTCGCGATAGAGGCGGGCGAGCAGATCATGCGGACGGTCGGCGGATTGCGCTTCGTTGAAATCGGTGGCGACGAGCTTCGACATGGCGGCTACTCTCTACTGAATGGTTGAGGGACGCTCGAGGAATGCGTGCATTTGATTTAAAGTCTCCCTTACCCGGGTAAACTATTCGTAAAATCGCGGAGCCCTTCGGGCGTCTTCCACATGCCCCCGTGGATGAGCCGCGCCGCGATCGATGCTATGATCGCCTCATGCTGCGCCATATCCCAGAAGAGCCCGTCTCCAACGCCGCGGTCTGGTGCCGGCGGCTCGCTGTTTTCTCTCTGCCGGTGGCGGCGATCGCCGTGATCCTCGCGCGCGCCAATGCCGTGGAGCCGCAGGCCTCGCTCGCTGTGCTCGGCGGCGCGATCGTAGTGGCGCTCGTCGCGCTGCTGCTGTTTCTCGCCGCCTGCGTCGTCATCTGGCAGGAGGGCCGGCGCGGGCTGGGCGCGGCGCTCGGCGGCGCCTTTCTCGCCGCGGTGACGCTCGGCTATCCGGCCTATCTCGCGGTCCAGGCCGTGCGCCTGCCGGTGCTCTCGGACGTCTCGACCGACACGGCCGATCCGCCGCGCTTCTCCACCTCGCGCGCGGCCGTGGCGGCGCGCGCCGGCTTCACGCCCGCCGGCTTCGACGCCGACACTGCGGAGCGGCAGAGGGACGGCTATCCCGACATAGAGCCGATCGTCGTCGATCTCGAGCCGGACGAGGCCTATCAGCTGGTGCTGGAGACGGCGCAGAGCCGCGGCTGGCGCGTCATAGACCAGCGCCCGCCCGGCGGTCGCTCCGGCGTCGGCCATCTCGATTTTCTCGACCGCACATTGGTGATGGGCTTTGCCGACGACATCGCTGTGCGCCTGCGTCCGCTCGCCGGCCAGACGCGCATCGACGTGCGCTCCGCCTCGCGCTACGGGCGCCATGATTTCGGTGCCAACGCCAAGCGCATCCGGCAATTCGCCGAGGAACTGCAAGCGGGGCTGAACGAGAAGTGAGCGCTACTCCCGCACCGTGAAATACCGCGCCTCCAATGTCGCCGGCCCGTCGCAGCGGGCGAGGCCGCGCTCGATCAAATCTTCGAGATGGGCGAAGACGGAGAGCGCCGCCGCCCTCTGCAAGCTCGCGTCGAAGCCCTCGTAAATGCGCGCGACCATGGCGGCGATCGTCTCGTCGCCGGCCTCTAGCCGCTCGAGGATGGCGGCCTCGCGCTGCCGGCGATGGTGGAGCAGGGCGCGCAAATAGCGCTGCGGCTCCTTTACCGGTCCGCCATGCGCCGGCCAATAGAGGCGATCATCGCGCCAGCGCAGCTTTTCCAGCGAGGCGAAATACTCGCTCATGGAGCCGTCCGGCGGCGCGATGACGGTCGTCGCCCAGCCCATCACATGATCGCCGGTGAAGAGCGTCGCCTCCTCGGCCAGCGCGAAGCAGAGATGATTGGTCGTATGGCCCGGCGTCGCGACGGCCTCGATGGCGAGGCCGCCGAAGCTCAACTGGCCGCCATCGGCGAGGAGAATGTCCGGCGCGTAGCTTTTGTCATGCGAGGCGTCGAGGCCGGGGCCTGTGACCGCGAGATCGGGCGGCGGCGCATAGGGCGCGCAGCCGGCGATGGTCGCGCCGGTCCTCTCCGCCAGAATGCGCGCGGCCGGCGAATGATCGCGATGCGTATGGGTGACGAGCAGATAGCGCAACGTCTCGCCGTGAATGGCGGCGAGCAGCGCCTCCATGTGCGAGGCGTCCGCGGGGCCGGGGTCGATGATCGCCACCTCGCCTTCGCCGATGATGTAGCTGCATGTGCCCGTATAGGTGAAGGCGCCGGGATTGGGCGCGACGATGCGGCGTGTCGCCGGCGACACCCGTTGCAGCGCGCCCGGCGGAGAGTCGAAGGTGGTGAGAAAATCATCTGGGCTCATTGAAAATTGCGTCCCTTCGGCATGGCCTCGCGCGCCTTGGCGCCGCGCGATTGCTCGAGCAGGCGCAGATCGGCCGTCAGATCCTCGATCTTCTGCGCGATCACATGGACGACGCCGGATTCGTTCTGCACGCGCCCCGAGACCGACACCAGCCGCGCGCCGATGACCTCGGGCCGCTGTCGCTCGAACAGTTTCGGCCAGACGACGATATTGGCGATTCCGGTCTCGTCCTCGATCGTCATGAAGATCACGCCGCTCGCCGAGCCCGGCCGCTGCCGCACCAGCACGAGGCCGGCGACGGTCACGCGCGCCCCCTCGGCGGCCGGCCGGCGTTGCGCGAAATCTCGATGAAGCGCCGAGCTTGCTCCCTCTCCCGCTCGCGGGGGAGGGTTGGGGAGGGGGCCGCCGCCGAGCGCCGCACAAGGCATGATTCCCTTGGCGTCGAGCCGCGCGCGGAGAAACGCCATCGGATGCGCCTTCAGCGACAGCGACAGAAAACGATAATCCTCCACCACCTCCGCCCCGAGCGGCATGGGCGGGAGGTTCGCGTCCTCCTCCTGCGGCGCGAAGGAGAGCGCACGTAAGAGCGGCAGATCGTCCTTGTCGCCGGCGCGGTTGAGCGCCTGCACGGCCCAGAGCGCGTCGCGGCGCGGCAGGCCGAGCGAGGCGAAGGCGCCGGCCTCCGCCAAACGCTCCAGCGTCGCCGGCTCGAGCCCGCCGCGCAGCCACAGATCGCGCACGGAATCATAGCCGGCGCCGCGCTTCGCCACGAGGCGCTTCATATCCGCCTCGCGCAGGCCGATGATCTGGCGGAAGCCGAGCCGCACGTCATGCCTCGCGCGAATGTCGCTCACCATGGAGGCGTGGCGCGGATGCAGCGGCGTCGCCTCCGCGCGCGTCTCCAGCGTGCAGTCCCAAGCGGAGAAATTCACATCGACCTCATGCACGCCGACGCCATGCTCCTGCGCATCGCGCACGATCTGCGCCGCCGCATAGAAGCCCATGGGCTGCGAATTCAACAAGGCGCAGCAGAACACGTCCGGGTAGCGGCATTTGAGCCAGGCGGAGGCGTAGACGAGCAGGGCGAAAGAGGCCGCGTGACTCTCGGGGAAGCCATAGGAGCCGAAGCCTTCGATCTGTCCCCAGCAGCGCTCGGCGAATTCGCGGCTATAGCCGCGCGCCTCCATGCCGGCGAGCATTTTGGCGCGGAAGGTTCCGATCGTGCCGACGCGCTTGAACGTCGCCATGGCGCGGCGCAGCCGGTCCGCCTCATCCGGCGTGAAGCCGCCGGCGACAATGGCGATGCGCATCGCCTGCTCCTGGAACAAAGGCACGCCGAGCGTCTTGCGCAGCACCTCCTCGAGTTCCGCCGAGGGAAAGGAGACCTCCTCCTTGCCGATGCGACGGCGCAGATAAGGATGCACCATATCGCCCTGAATGGGGCCGGGGCGCACGATCGCCACCTCTATGACGAGATCGTAGAATTCGCGTGGCTGCAGCCGCGGCAGCATGGACATTTGCGCGCGGCTCTCGATCTGGAACACGCCGATCGTGTCGGCGCGCGAGATCATGTCATAGACACTCTCCTCCTCCGCGGGGATCGACGCGAGGCGATGCACGACGCCATAGCGCTCGGCCAGCAGAGCGAGGCCCTTGCGCAGGCAGGTGAGCATTCCGAGCGCCAGCACGTCGATCTTCAATATGCGCAGCGCGTCGAGATCGTCCTTGTCCCATTCGATCGTCGTGCGGCCTTCCATGGCGGCGGGCGCGAGCGGGACGATCTCGTCGAGCCGATCGCGCGTGATGACGAAGCCGCCCGTATGCTGCGAGAGATGGCGCGGAAAGCCGGTCAGCTCGCGCGTCAGCTCCAGCGCCTTGGCGAGGCGCGGCTCGCGCTCACCCTCCCCTTTAGGGGGAGGGTCGGCCGGCGATAGCCGGACGGGGTGGGGTTCAACGGCAGAGACTTGGGGTTTCACCCCCTCCCGATCGCCTTCGGCGCTCGACCTCCCCCCTCGAGGGGGAGGTGGGGACGCCTCTCCTTGCGCTATTCCTCCCCACACATTGTTCGAGAGCCGCGAGACGACGTCGGCCGAAAGGCCGAAAGCCTTGCCGACCTCGCGAATGGCCGAACGCGAGCGATAGGAGACGACCGTCGCCGTGAGTCCGGCGCGCTCGCGGCCATAGCGCGCGTAGATATATTGCATCACCTCCTCGCGCCGCTCATGCTCGAAATCGACGTCGATATCTGGCGGCTCGTTGCGCGCGGCGGAGACGAAGCGCTCGAAGAGGAGATCATGCTTCGTCGGATCGACCTCGGTGACGCCGAGGCAGAAGCAGACGACGGAATTGGCGGCCGAGCCGCGCCCCTGCGCGAATATGTCCTTCGAATGCGCGAAGCGGACAATGTCGTGCACGGTGAGAAAGTAAGCGGCGTAGCCGAGCTCTGCGATCAGCTGCAGCTCATGGCGCAGCAGCGTCTCGACCTGATCGGGAACGCCGCCCGGATAACGCGTCCGCGCGCCGTCTCGCGCGTAAAATTCGAGCGCCTCCTGCTCGCTGGAAAATCCCTCGCGCAGCTCGCTCGGATAATTATGCGCCAGCGCGTCGAGACGGAAGGATAGGCCTTCCAGAAAGCGCGCCGTCTCCTCGACCGCCTGCGGCGCCTGCGTGAATAGTCGCGCCATTTCCGCTCCGCTCTTCAGCGCGCGCTCGGCGTTGGCGGAGAGCAGATAGCCGGCGTTGTCGAGCGTCGTCTTCTCGCGCACGCAAGCGAGAACGTCGGCGAGCGGGCGTCGCTCGGGGACATGCATGTTCGGCTCATTCACCGCGATGAGCGGCAGGCCGGTCTCGCGCGAGAGCGCGATGCGGCGGGCGAGGGCGGCGCGCATGTCGACGCCATAGAGCGCGGTCGCCGCCAGCCACATCCGCTCGTCGGCCGCAGCGAGCAGGGCAGGGGGAAGGGCCGCGCCCTCCATGAGGATGAGCTGCTGATCTTCGGCGAATTCTAAGAGATCGTCGAGGAAAAGGCGGCACTCGCCCTTCTGCGCGCGCAAATTGCCGCGCGTCAGCAGCCGGCAGAGACGCCCGTAAGCGGCGCGGTCCTTCGGATAGCAGAGAATATCCGGCGTCTCGTCGGCGAAGACGAGCCGCGCGCCTATGGCGAGACGAAAGCCGGGCGCTTCGGCCGCGTGCTCGCGCAGATAGGAATGAGCGCGCACGACGCCGGCGAGCGAATTGCGATCGGCCACGCCTATGCCGACATGGCCGAGCGCCATCGCTCGCGCGACCATCTCCTCGGGATGCGAGGCGCCGCGCAGGAAGGAGAAGTTCGTCGTCGTCGCGAATTCGGCGTAGCGGGGCATCGCAAGCTCGGGCGCGCATTTTGTTCACGTATTGTCCTGCATTTCCCGAGCATGGGCAAGTGGCGCGCGCGTCGCGAGGCGGCGATGCTCGATCGTCGTCGCAACTGTCGCAAAACTGCGACGATCAAAGACGCGTCGCGGTTTCGCGATCTGGCGAAGGCGCGCGCATTCGTGGAACCTCCGTTGCGAGCGGCGTCGCGGCCGCTGCATGAGCTCGCGACAGACGGCGCGCGGTTTCCCGGGCCGTCGCCGTCTGTCGCGAAGAAAACGTAAGCTTAAAAAACGTCGGGCTGCGGAGGGAATGAATGCAGATGAGAAAATTCCGACTGTCGATGACCGTCGGCGCGTTCGCGCTCGCGGCGAGCGGCGCCTTTGCGGATACGCTGCTCGAGCTGCAGAAGGACGCGCGGCAATGGGTGTCGCCGACGGGAGATTACGCCAATCGTCGTCATTCGGCGTTGAAGCAGATCACCACCGCGAATGTGCACAAGCTCTCTGTCGATTGGCAATTTTCGACCGGCGTTCTGCGCGGTCACGAAGGGGCGCCGCTCGTCATTCACGATGTGACGATTCCGGCGGCCGCCGACAAGGACGGCAAGACGAAGTCCGCCTATGTCACCGATGTGATGTATCTGCACACGCCGTTTCCGAATGTCGTCTATGCGCTCGATCTGCGAGACCCGGATCATAAGGTGCTGTGGAAATATGCGCCGCAGCAGGACGCCTCCGTCGTTCCGGTGATGTGCTGCGACACGGTCAATCGCGGTCTCGCCTATGGCGACGGCAAGATTTTTCTCGCGCAGGCCGACACGACTCTCGTAGCGCTCGATGCGGCGACGGGCGCGTCTTCCGGCGAGGGCAAGGACAGACCGATCTGGTCTGTCAAATTCGGCGATCCGTCGAAGGGCGAGACCTCCACGGCGGCGCCGCATGTGTTCAAGGACAAGGTGCTCGTCGGCAACGCCGGCGGCGAATATGGCGTGCGCGGCCATATCAGCGCTTATGACGTCAAGACCGGCGCGCTGCTGTGGCGCGGCTATTCGACCGGGCCGGACGAAGAGACGTTGATCGACCCCGAGAAGACGACCCATCTCGGCAAGCCCGTGGGCAAGGACTCCGGGATCAACACTTGGCAAGGCGATCAGTGGAAGCTGGGCGGCGGCACGACATGGGGCTGGTACAGCTATGATCCGGAGCTCGATCTGATCTATTACGGCTCCGGCAACCCCTCGACATGGAATCCCGTGCAGCGTCCCGGCGACAATCGCTGGTCGATGACGCTCTGGGCGCGCGATCTCGACACGGGCAAGGCGAAATGGGTCTATCAGACGACGCCGCACGACCAATGGGATTATGACGCGGTCAATGAGATCGTGCTCGTCGATCAGGAGATCGGCGGCAAGAAGACGAAGACCGCCGTTCATTTCGATCGCAACGGCTTCGCCTACACGCTCGATCGCACAAATGGCGAATTGCTCGTCGCCGAGAAATTCGATCCGGCGGTCAATTGGGCCAAGAAGATCGACCTCGACAAGAAGTCGAAAACCTATGGCCGTCCGATCCTCGACGAGCGCTTCTCGACCGAGGCGCATGGCGAGGACGAGACGACGCGCGGCGCCTGTCCGACGACTCTCGGCTCGAAGGACGAGCAGCCGGCGAGCTATGATCCGAGCACGGGCCTCTTCCTCGTGCCGACGAACCATGTCTGCATGGATTTCGAGCCGTTTCGCGTCAGCTATTCCGCCGGCCAGCCCTATGTCGGCGCGACGGTGGAAATGTTCCCGGCCGATCGCGACAAGGGCGAGACGCATACGGGCAATTTCATCGCCTGGGACGCGAAGACCGGAAAGATCGTCTGGGCGAACAAGGAGCAATTCTCCGTGTGGTCGGGCGCCGTCTCGACCGATGGCGGCGTGACCTTCTACGGAACGCTGGAAGGCTATCTCAAGGCGGTCGACACAAAGACCGGCAAGGAGCTGTTCCGGCGCAAGACGCCCTCCGGCATCATCGGCAATGTCATCACCTATGAGGTCGGCGGCAAGCAATATGTCGCCGTGCTCTCGGGCGTCGGCGGCTGGGCCGGCATCGGCCTCGCGGCTGGCCTCACCAAAAGCAGCGACGGTCTCGGCGCGGTCGGCAATTATCGCAGCCTGTCGAATTACACCGCGCTCGGCGGCGTGCTCACCGTCTTCGCTCTGCCGGACTGACCGGCGTGCGCCCGGCGGCGCTCAGTCGCCGGGCGTCCCGCTCTGCTCTTCCTTCTTGCGCCGGCTCGCCTTCTTCGGCTCGCGCCGCGGGCCTTCCACCAGCCGCACCACCACGCCCCAGAGCGTGCGCACATCCTGCTCGGTCATGTTCATGCGGTGGAACATGTTGCGCAGATTGCGCGACATCACCGGCTTCTTCGTCTCGGGACGGAAGAATTGCCGCTCGTCGAGATGCTTCTCCAGATAGTCGAAGAAAGCGAGCGTCATCTCGCGGGTGGCGGGCGGCGAGCGCTCGGTGACGTCGAAGGGCAGCGTCTCGCCATGGGCGTGGCGGAACCATTCATAGCCGGTGAGCAGCACCGCCTGCGCCAGATTGAGCGAAGCATAGGCGGGATTGACCGGAAAGGTCAGAATCGAATCGGCGAGCGCGACATCGTCATTGTCGAGCCCTGTGCGCTCCGGGCCGAACATCACGCCATGACGCTCGCCGGCTTTGATACGCAGGGCGGTGGAGGACATTGCGGTCGCGGGCGTCACCACGGGCTTCACCTGGCCGCGCCCGCGCGCCGTCGCCGCATAGACGAAGGAAAGATCGGCGATCGCCTCGCGCACGCTCTCATAGAGCTTGGCGGAATCGAGCAGATGCGCGGCGCCGGCCGCGGCGGCGTAGGAGGCCTCGCGATAGACGGGATCGCGCGTCGGCCAGCCCTCGCGCGGCGCGACCAGCCGCAGGTCGGAGAGGCCGAAATTGGCCATGGCGCGCGCGCACATGCCGATATTGACCGCGAGCTGCGGCCGCACGAGCACGATGGTCGGCCCGCCTTCGAGCTTTGGCTTGGTGTGGTCGGTTCCAGCGCCGGTCATGGAGAGTCGTCGCTCGAATCGAGGGTCGCCGCGAGATCGCGACGTGAATGAAGAATGTTCACGATTTCCAGACGCTCATCGGTGCAACGGAAGAAGATGATGTAGTCGCGGAACAAATAGCCGCGCAGTCCGGGCGAAAGCTCCTCGCGCGGACGCCCGAGAAGAATGGGCGAGGCGGCCAGCTTTGCGCATTGCGCGCGAAATCGCTCGGCGACGGCCAATCCTGCGTCGAGATCGCCGGAGGTCTCCCCGATGAAATCGGCTATGTCTTTCAGATCTCGATTGGCGGCGAGGCGATAGATCAGCTTGCGCATTCAGGCGCTTCGAGCCCTTCGGGCCTCGACATGGGCGCGCAACTCGGCGGCGACCTGCTCGTCGGTCAATTCGCCCGCTTCGGCGAGAGACGCCTCTATTGTCTCGCGCAGCGCCTTCAGCTTCGCCTCGCGCTCCTCCACGAGACGCAGGCCCTCGCGCATCACCTCGGTCGCCGAGGCGTAGCGGCCCTGCTTGACCAGGGAATCGATGAACTCTTCCCAATGCTTGCCAACGGATACGTTCATGGCGAGCCTCCTCGGCGGATTATAGCACGATATGCGCATAACGTGCTATTGCGGGCGCCGTCGACTTTTCTCTCGGTGCGAGCGCGCTGTAGGCGTCGGCGCCTGAACATTCGGCAGCAGTCGATCAAAATCGCCGTCACGAGAAGTGCAAACCGCTTCGCCTTGCAGATTTGCCCATGGCGCCTGCTTTGCCTTGCGCCTTACGCGCGCTATAAGGCCGGCGGCTCACGCGGGAGAGGCATTTTATGAGCAAGATCAAGGTCGCGAATCCGGTCGTCGAGCTCGACGGCGACGAGATGACCCGGATCATCTGGGCCTATATCAAGGACAAGCTCATCCATCCCTATCTCGATCTCGAGCTGCTCTATTACGATCTCTCCATCCAAAATCGCGACGCCACCAATGATCAGGTGACGATCGACGCGGCCGAGGCGATCAAGACTCATGGCGTCGGCGTCAAATGCGCCACTATCACGCCGGACGAAGCCCGCGTGCAGGAATTCGGCCTGAAGGAAATGTGGAAGTCGCCCAATGGCACGATCCGCAATATTCTGGGCGGCGTCATCTTCCGCGAGCCGATCATCTGCAAGAACGTTCCCCGCCTCGTGCCCGGCTGGACGCAGCCGATCGTCATCGGCCGCCACGCCTTCGGCGATCAATATCGCGCCGTCGATTTCCGCACGCCCGGCAAGGGCCGCCTCACGATCAAATTCGAGGGCGACGACGGGACGGTGATCGAAAAGGAAGTGTTCCGCTTCCCCGGCGCCGGCGTCGCCATGGCGATGTACAATCTCGACGAGTCGATCCGCGAATTCGCGCGCGCCTCGATGAATTTTGCGCTGAACCGCAAATTCCCGCTCTATCTCTCGACCAAGAACACGATTTTGAAAGCCTATGACGGGCGCTTCAAGGATTTGTTCCAGGAAGTGTTCGACGCCGAGTTCAAAGCGCAATTCCAGGCGCAGGGTCTCACCTATGAGCATCGCCTCATCGACGATATGGTCGCCTCGGCGCTCAAATGGTCCGGCGGCTATGTGTGGGCCTGCAAGAATTACGACGGCGACGTGCAGTCGGACACGGTGGCGCAGGGCTTCGGCTCGCTCGGCCTGATGACCAGCGTGCTGATGACGCCGGATGGCAAGACCGTCGAGGCGGAGGCCGCGCATGGCACGGTGACGCGCCATTATCGCGAGCATCAGAAGGGCCATGCGACCTCGACCAATTCCATCGCCTCCATCTTCGCCTGGACGCGGGCGCTCGCGCATCGCGCCAAGCTCGACGGCAATGAGGCGCTGGCGCGCTTCGCTCTGACGCTGGAAGAGGTCTGCGTCTCCACAGTGGAGCAGGGCTTCATGACCAAGGATCTGGCGCTGCTCGTCGGCCATAATCAGAAATGGCTGTCGACCACCGGCTTCCTGGACAAGATCGATTCCAACCTCGCAGCCGCGCTTTCGCTCGGAAAATGAGGGATCGACGAAGTGATTGTGCTACCCGAGCGGCGCGGCTATATAGACGCCGCGTTCAGGCTTAGGGAGGATTCGCGGCAATGGCGGTGGATCTAGACGCTAGCTACAGACCGTCCGAGCAAGAAGATTTCATGAACGATCGGCAGCGCGAGTATTTTCGGCGCAAGCTGCTCGCGTGGAAGGACGAGATACTGCAGGAGAGCCGCGACACGCTCGCCACTCTGCAGAGCGAGAACGAGAACCATCCCGACCTCGCCGATCGCGCTTCGTCGGAGACCGATCGGGCGATCGAGCTGCGCGCCCGCGACCGGCAGCGCAAGCTCATTTCCAAGATCGACGCCGCTTTGTCGCGGCTCGAGGACGGCACCTATGGCTATTGCGAAGAGACCGGCGAGCCGATTTCGCTGAAGCGGCTCGACGCGAGGCCGATCGCCACTCTGTCGATCGAGGCGCAGGAGCGGCACGAGCGCCGCGAACGCGTCTACCGGGACGACTGAACGGGCGTCCTCGATCTTTCGAAAGATCCGAACAGGAATAAAAAACAGCGCCCGCGGAGAATTCCGCGGGCGCTGTTTTTGTCGGCTCAGGGTTTCGATTCCGGACGGCCGAGCAGTCGCGCCATTTCCGCCTCGAGCGAGTCGAGCGGATCGACGGGCGGAGCCGGCGGCGGCTCTTCCGGCGGCGGAGGAGGGGGCGGCGGCTCGACGACGACCTCCTGCGGCGGAAGCTCGGGAGCGGGCGGCGGCGGTTCCGGCGCGGGCGGCGGCGGCTCGACGGCCGACGGCGGCGCCGGCTTGGCGGCGCGCGACAGGAAGGGCGGCGGGGCCGGACGCGG
>NZ_WOVC01000060.1:0-11948 GCF_011378635.1 Methylosinus sp. RM1 | reverse complement strand
CCGCCTGCATCGCCTCGGGGCGATGGCTGAGTGGAAGTCTGTGACGACAGCCGCTTGAAATCGACCCGCGTGGCGTCAACGCGCCAGAATCGGGTTTATGTGACATCGCCCCTTTGAGTATCGAGCAACTCGCCGAACATGCAGCAATGAGCCCGCGCAACTTCGCCCGTCGTTTCCTCGAGGAAACCGGCTCAACTCCCGCTCGAGCAATCGAGCGATTGCGCGTCGAGGCTGCTCGCGAGTGGATCGGAGGGGGGGCTGAGTCCGTGGAGCAGATCGCCTTGCGCGCGGGATTCCGAGATCCTGATCGTATGCGTCGAGCCTTCATCCGCGCCTTTGGACAGTCTCCTCAGGCCATGCGACGAGTAGCGAAGGCGCAAATGTGAGCATTTGGCTGTAAAAAAGCACTAATATCAGACTGTTAAGGTCAATCATCCTGGGTTGCAGTCTTCTTTCCGATCGAGGCTCTGGCCGGGGCGGCGACCCAATTTCGCGAGCAGTTTCCCCGCACGCCGCTGCGGCTCTATGTCGAGGCGCTCGGGGCGTCGGTGGAGCCGGTGATCGACGGACGCGCGAGCTTCGGCATCGCGGGACTTGCCCATGAACGAATGGACCACGACGACATCGAACGGCGCGGGCTTCGACGTGCCCGCTTCGATCATGCGCTGGAACTCGGGCCTGCGGTCGTTGGTCGCCGAAGCGCCCGGCTCGACATAAGTTTCGACAAGCTGATAGCCGCGCGAGGCGCAGTAGGCTTCGCCCTGCCGCTTCTGGTCGGGGATCGAGACATCATGCTCGGCCTGCCGCGCCGTCGAGACGCGCAGATAGAGGGCGGCGCGTAGCGGCACGGTCATGATGGCAGTCTCCTTCTCGAATGGTGGTCCCGGCTCGAACTATCGGACGCACACGGCCGCGCTCAGGCCGCGCTCTGCAATGGACGCGCGCGTTCGACCCGTTCACGCTCCTTGGGTGTGTTCATCACCTCCCAAAGGTCGTTGCGCCGCTGCACGTTGAGCCAGAAGTCGGGGCTGTTGCCGAAGACGCGGGCCAGGATTAGCGCGGTCGCGGCCGTCACATTCCTGCGGTTGCCGCACAGTTCATTGACGTGCTTGCGCTGAACACCCATCGCCTCCGCGAGCGCGCCTTGTGTCAGCCCCATCGGCTCCATGAACTCTTCGGTCAGTATCTCGCCGACGCTTGCCGGCTTGCGCTTGGTGGTCAGCATGTTCGCCTCGCTCTTATCGGTAGCTGTGATCGTCCAGATAGATGCCGTCCGCCTCGCCGCGCTCACCATCCCAGCGGAAGATCAGCCGGAATTGCTCGTTGACGCGGATCGAATGGAGACCTGCCAGATTGCCTTTCAGCTTCTCGAAGTGGTTGCTGGGGGGCACACGCAAGTCCTGATCGGTCACGGCGTCGTCAATCATCTGGAGCTTGCGGAACAACCGGGCTTCCAGGTCGGATGGGATGTTGCGGGATTGGGCGTCCTCCACGAAAAAGGCCCGCAACCATTCGTCCCGAAAGCCAACGATCATCCCGCCTCTCCAACTATGAGTATATGTACCGCACTATAACTCATATTGCAATGGGGCGGGTCAGCCCTCGGAGCCGAACAGTTCATCGAACAGGTCTCCGAACCATTGCTCGAACACCTCGATCTCAGCCTGCGTGACTGGAACGGGATGGGGCCAGTCGTCGGTGACGGTCCAGGGCTTTGTCGCAAATTTTTGTTTGTGACCGCGATGAGCGTGTGAGAATGACCTGGCTCAGGCGGCGAGGGAATAGAATTGCTGCGCGGGACGCATTTCGTTCGTCGTTCGCATCTGCCCCTTTCGGATCATATGCATCAGCTCGATCCCAGAAAGCGTCGCGGCAGCCGATCGAAATGATTTGAAACCCAACATCGGCCGCGTCACTCGCTTCACCGCTCGATGGTCCTGTTCGACGATATTATTGAGATATTTGATGCGGCGGATTTCGATGTCCGCTTCATGCTCCGCATTGTAGCTTTCGATCGCCGCCGTGTTGGCGCCGCTCTTGTCGATCGTGATCTTCTCCGGCTCGCCATGCTGGCCGATCGCCTTGCGCAAGAAGCGCAACGCCGCTTTGCAGTCCCTCTTCGCCGTTAGGTTTTGTCGCAAATTTTTTTCGTGGGTCGGTTGGGGGCTATGATGTCCGGGAGTTGGGCAGGTGGACTATTGGGATGATCGATTTCAAAGGCAGCCATTTTGAACGCAAGGTGATCCTTTGGGGCGTCCGCTGGTATGTCGCGTATCCGATGAGCTATCGTCAGCTCGAGGAAATGATGGAAGAGCGAGGCGTCGAAGTCGACCATTCCACGCTCAACCGCTGGGTCGTCAAGTATGCGCCTTTGCTGGAGAAGCAGTTCCGTGCTCGCAAGCGCACGATCGGATCCAGCTGGCGTCTCGATGAGACCTATGTGAAAGTCAAAGCCTGCTGGAAATATCTCTATCGGGCCGTCGACAAGACAGGTGCGACAGTCGATTTTCTGTTGACCGCCAAGAGGGATCGCAAAGCCGCGTTGCGTTTCCTGCGTAAGGCGATCGGCCAGCATGGCAAGCCGGAGAAGATCACGATCGACAAGAGCGGGGCCAACACGGCAGCGATCGAAAGCTACAATGCGGAGCATGAAGCGGACATCGAAATCCGCCGCATCAAATATCTCAATAATATCGTCGAACAGGACCATCGAGCGGTGAAGCGAGTGACGCGGCCCATGTTGGGCTTCAAATCATTTCGATCGGCTGCTGCGACACTCTCGGGGATCGAGCTCATGCATATGATCCGAAAGGACCAGCTGCGGACCAGGGGCGAATTGCGTCCAGCCCAGCAGTTCTATGCCCTCGCGGCCTGAGCCCTGCCACTCTCACACGCCCGCGGCGCCTCCGTAGACAAAATTTGCGACACAACCGTCATCTCCATGCCGACGGCTATACGGGCTTCGGCGGCCGTTACGATGCCGACCCGAAAACCGGCGCGCCGGCACCGCCGCGTTTCGGCAGCGGGCGGCCGTTCGTGGCCAAGAGCGAACGCCGCGCTCGATCGGCGCCGCTTCATTCACCGCGATCGCGATCACAATTCGCCGCGCAACGTCACCATGAAGTTCCGCGGATCGCCCGGCGTGTTGTAGGTGTTGCTGCCGCCGACGCGTGTGTAATATTTCTGGTCGGTGATGTTGTTGATGTTCGCCTGCAACGTCAGATTCTCGTTGATCTTGTAGGACGCCATCGCGTCGATGACGGCGTAGGCCGGACCATGGCGCGCTTCGTTCAGCGTGTTGACCGAGCCAGAGAGACCACTCTGCGCGACGACGCCCGCGCCGAAGGTCAGGCCTTGCAGAAAGCCGTCGAACTCATATTTGCCCCAGATCTTGAACATGTGGGTCGGATACCAGGAACTGATCGGCCGGCCCTGATTGCTATCGTCGACGGAGAGATTCGTGCGCAAATAAGTGTAGCCGCCGATGACATCGAGCCCCGGCAGTGGGCTTTGGATAATCGGCAGATCGATATCGGCGAAGGGCTTGCCGGAGAATTCGACCTCGACTCCTCGGGACTCCGCCTTCCCAGCTTGGAGATAATAACCCGGATTTGCGGAATCGGCGTAAGAGCGATTGCGATCATTGATATCGAACCACGCCACTGATGCGTTGAGTTTTTTGTTCAGGAGCTCACCTTTGACGCCAGCTTCGAATTGTCCGCCTACCTCCGGATCGAGCGTCGTTCCGTCAGCCTTCTGGTCCGTCTGCGGAATGAAAATGTCGGAATAGCTGCCATAGATATTGATCTCGTCCGTCAGCCGGAAAATACCCGCGAGATAGGGCGAAAAGCGATGGTTGGATTTCTCCCCATATGACCAGTCGGTGGGCACGCTCGGCAAAACACTGCGGCTCTTAGCGAAGAAATTCGTCAATCGGCCACCGAAAACGAAAGTCAGCGGATCGACCGGCGTCAATCGGAGCTGGCTATAGGCCCCGTGCTGCAAGGTCTGATTTTGGCCGCCCACCGTGAAGGGATTGAGATTGGGACCGATCGCATTTGGCCAAAAGACCGGGATGTTGTTCACATTGACGGCAGGAGCGCGCTTATATTCATATGTGAAGCGGTCATAGTTATAGCCGATCGTCAATGTGTTTTTGATCGGGACAAAGGGCAGCGTGCCGGAGAGATAGGAGTCTATACCGGTTCGATGATAATAGTACAAGAAGTGGCGGCGGGCATACCGGGCCGTCCAATCGGAAGGGCTGACGCCGCTGCTCGGATAGGCGTCGTAGAACTCGTTATCTATGTCGCGTCGATTGAAATTGACTTTCGCGACCCAGTCGTCGCCGAAACGATGTTCGAGGCGGACATTCTTGTCTTCTGTGTCCCATTTGGATTGGGTCCAATCGGGATAGGGATTCCAGGATCGCGGCACGTTCAGGAAATAGGGGCTAGTGCCGCCGAAGTAGGAAATGGCGGCGACCGGCTGCCCACTATAATCCGGGTCGCTCGTTCTCTGGCGTGTGTAGGTGACATTCACGAGCGTGTTCGGCGTGATGTCGTATTCGAGAGAGCCGTAGCCGAGCCATTTGTTCTCGGGCTGCGACGGCGTGAAGAAAAAGTGCTTGTCCTGATGGAGCACGAGCGCGCGATAACGAAACGTCCGCTCTTCGTTGATCGGACCGGTGACGTCGATCACGCCGCGATAATTGTCCCACGAACCCGCGCTGAACTCCGTTCTGAGCTTGAATTCGTCCTGCGGCCGTTTTCTGACGATATTGACGATTCCGCCGGGATTTCCCGACCCGGTGAGCAGACCCGCCGGACCTTTCAACACCTCGATGCGATCGTAGACGGCGAGATCGAGCTGCTGATAACCGCCGAAGCCGCTATAAGTCGGAACGCCGTCATAGGCGACGTCGAGCGCGTAGCCGCGCGAGCCCGGCTGCCCCTGCGTGACGTCGTTGGCGATCGCCGAGACGCCGGGAATCCAGAACATCGCGTCCTGAATCGTGGTGAGCTGCATATCGTTGATCTGCGCGCGCGTCATCACCGAGACCGACTGCGGGACCTCCTTGCGCGGCAGCGGAACCTTGCCGGCGACGGTCACGAGCGGAGTCGTGTAAGTGCCCGTTCCTTCCGTGATCGCGCCGCGGTCGGCGCTATAGGCTTTCTTTTCGTCGCGCTTTTCCGCGCCGATGTCGATCGGCGGCAGAGCCTCCGCGCCGCCCGCGTCGCTGCGCACGCCCGTGTCGTTCTGCGCCAGTATGATCGACACGGCCTTCGCGTCTGGACCGCCGAAGCGATAAGAGAGCCCCGTGCCGTCGAGCAGGCGATCCAGCCCCTCTCGAACCGAAAAGGCGCCGGAAAGCCCGCTCGTGCGCAATGTCCTAGTCACATGCGCTTCGTAGAGAAGATGGAGTCCGTTCTTCACGGCGAAGGCGTTCAGCGCCGTCGCCACCGATCCAGCCGGTATGTCGTAGACCATGACGACGCCGCTGCGCTCTTGCGGCGAGAGGGACGCCTCGGCCGGCGTTCCTCCCATCGCAAAGGCGCTGAACGCCATCGCCGCAACCGTCGAGCTCATCGCCGCACCCTCGTAACGCAGACCTCTTTTCGCCATCGCCGCTTTCCGTCGAATTGGGTTCTCGGACGCGAGACGACGTCCGTGACCAACTCGACGCCCTCAAGTCGAATTCGGAATGTCCAATGCGAAAAAAATTGTGCGGGAAGGTGGCCAGAACCGCCCGTCATTCCGTGAGCAGAATGAGGTAGTCGGTCAGATGGATCGAATGCAGGCCGAGGAAATATTCGATCTCGCGCAGAGAAGTGAGCGGCTCCGCGGTCGAGAAAACGCCGCTCACCCGCCGCGCGCAGGTCGACGCGCGCAGGCAGACGACATAGCCGTGGCGATGACGGCCGAGCGTCGCCAGCGCTTCGCCGAGCGGCCTGTCCTCCACGATCAGCGCGCCGCGCCGCCAAGCGGCGATCGTTTCCGCGGCGGCGGTCGCCGGAGGCCGCGCGGCGGCGTTCGCCTCGTAAAATGTCTGCTGCCGCTCCTCGACAATGACGCGCGCGCCGCCGCTGGCGACAGCGACCGAGTGCTCGCCAACGGCGACGCGCGCGCCGCCTTCCTTGGTGAGCGCGACGTCGAAGGCGGTGCCGAGCGCCGTCACCTCGCCGCCCGCGGCCTCGACGACGAAGGGACGCGCGGGATCGGGCGCGACCTCGAACCACGCCTCCCCGGACAGCAGGCGCACGCGGCGGCGCCCGGCTTCGAAACGGACCTCGATCGCCGAGCCGCCGTCGAGCTCCACACGCGAGCCATCGACGAGAGTCGCCGTTCGGCGCTCTCCGACGCCTGTCGCAAAGTCCGAACGCCAGATCAGAGAGAGATCGCCGAGGAAGAACAGAAAGGCCAAAGAGGCGGCGACCAATAATCCAATCGTCGCCTTTCGTCGCGACGCCGCGCCCCGGAAGCGAGACCGGCGCGCCGGGCGCAGCGCTCGCGCTTCCTCGAACATTCCGGCGACATCGGCATAGGCGCGGCGATGGGCCGGATCGGCGGCGAGCCAGGCGTCGAAGGCCGCGCGATCCTGGTCGAGGTCGCCGGCCTTCTCCCTGATCCACCAGTCGATCGCCGCCGCACGGACGGAGTCGCCCTCCCCCATTCCCATCTCACCGTCGCTCCCTGCGCGCGGATCGCCATCCGCGCCCGCCGAATACGACGCGCCAATAGGGGAAAAAGGAAGGTCCGGCGGTGAAAAATCTTTCATCCCAGCGCCGCCCAGCAACGCTGCATGGCGATGCTCATATGCTGACGCACCATGCGCTCGGTGACGCCGAGACGCAGGGCGATCTCGCGAAAGGAGAGATCCTCGAAGGCGCAGAGCTCGAAGACCTCCCGACATCGGGGCGGCAAGGCCTCGATCGCCTCGCAGAGGCGGCGCGCCCGGCGCTCATAGTCGACGATCTCGTCCTGCCGCGCCTCGCTGCTCGGCCGCTCGCCGAGGAGCTGATCGAAGGCGAGATATTTGTGCTCCGTCCGCCGACGCCGGGCCAGGTCGCGCGTGAGATTGGCGGCGATCTGCTGGAGGAAAGCCGGCGGATCGGCGACATCGTCGAGGCGCTCGTGCCGCAGCGCGCGCACGAAGGTCTCCTGAAGCAGATCGGACGCGTCTTCCGCGCCGACGCGACGCGTCAGATAGGCCGTCAGCGCGCGCCTGTTGCGCTCGAACAGGTCGCGAATGAAACGAGTCTTCTTTTCCGACATTCGCCGGCGCCCGCGACGGTCACGACGCGCGCTGCGCGGTCGTCGTGACCGGAGGTGAAAAAACCAGGGTGAAAGGGTCGATCAGCCGATCGACGGGGGCGCGCGGGAGGCGGAATAGCTCGGACGGCCGATGGGCGCGCCGGTCTGCTCGCGATCGACCGACGACACTTGTCCCGAGTCGAAGCGCGGCACGAGCGCCGTAAAGAACATGGCGAGAAATGCGAGAGACGCCGAATCTCGAGGACAGGTGCAAAACGCGCAATGAGAGTGTTGACCGCCGTGCTTCACGGGCGCGCCATCGTCCCCTCGAGCGGCGCATAGCGGACCGCCCTCCTCCCCGCTCGACCAGCCGAAAGACGGGAAGGCCGTCGCCCATCCGTGGCTCGGCGTCACAAAGGGAAGCGAGGCGAGCGCCAGCCAAACGCCGAGCACCGCGGCGAGCGCGGTCCTTAGCTTGGTGAAATGCGCCCATGACGAAGCCATGGCGTCATAGGAGACAGGCGAAAGCGTGAGCGTCAAGAAGGAATTGCGCCGCTGGGCGCTTTTGCAGCGCAGGCTGTCGAGGCAGGAAGCCGGAAACGTCCGCCGGCCGCAGGAACAGCCATCGGGCACGTCGGTCGAAGGGCCGCCGGGCGAGCCGGGCATTGGCCGATCTACAGAGGCATGCGGAGTCGAAGGCGTAGTTCGCGCCCGACTGCAGACGCGCTGCCGTGCCGATCGCTTCCTCGATATATGGCCGAGGCAACGACGCGGCGTTGCCGTCCTGACCGCGTCCGGTGCCGCCCCTCGGATTATGTCCTGCTCACACCGTTTGCACCAGAGCCCCGCCGTTGACATGACATATCGACTGGTGAGTAAAGGCAACGCGACTGCGAGAGCATGCAAGGTTGTGGGGGAATTTAGATTTTGACGGCTAAGATCGCCTTTTTGGGGAGGGCGAGCCTATGCAAAAGCTGGTTTGGCGGGTGAAGCTTGTCGCGGATTTCGGGGATGAAACGACGGAACCCGAAATTGAGGTGGCCCGGATCGAAAGGGACGAGTTTTCTGTTCCCGAAACGCTTGGTCTGTCGCTCGCCGAAGGGAAACGCCTGGTCGCTGCTATTCAAACGGAAATGGTCCGCGCACAGGCGGCGGCGATGGGCGAGCGGCTTCGTTGCTGTGCGCATTGCGGATCGGACTTGCCCAGTAAAGGGGTCATCGTGGAATTTTCCCGAAATCCTACGCTAAGGCTTTGAGGCCGGCTTTTCGGCGGCGCGGGCGTGGGAGACGAAGCGCGAGATGGTCGCGCGGTGAATCTTGAAGAGCCTCGCCATCTCGGCGGCGGATTTTCGGCCGGACGCGACAGCTTCGACGATTTCGTTCTTCTGCTCGGCGGTAATCCGAGGCTTTCGGCCGGGAACGCGGCCCTTCTCGCGGGCTTCGCGCAGGCCGGCGCGGGTGCGCTCGCGAATCATCTCGCGCTCGAACTCGGCGAAGGAGCCGAGCATCTGCATCATCATGCGGCCTGCGGGGCCTGACGTGTCGATCGCCTCGGTGAGCGAGCGGAACTTGCCGCCCATAGCGTCGATACGTTCGAGGATGACGAGCAGGTCCTTGAGCGAGCGCGACAGGCGATCGAGCTTCCATACGACGAGAGTGTCGCCGGTGCGCATCTGATCGAGCAGGCGATGCAACTCGGGACGATCCCACCTTCCGCCGGAGGCGGCTTCCTCGAACACCTTTTTGCAACCGGCCTTTTTGAGTGCGCGGATTTGCGGCGCTGTTTCCTGATCTTCCGACTTGGAGACGCGGGCGTAACCGAGCAGCATAGTCGTCGCTTTTTCTGTTGCCAAACACCGGCTATTTGGCAACAGAATAAGGCAAAACGCAAGCCGTTGATTTGGCGACACCTCGTGACCGAGCGGTGGGTCGTTGCGCAAACGAACGTTTGCGCAACGAAAAGACCCGCCATGAAGAAGCATGAAATTCTCTCACCGCATTCGCGCGCCGCACTGTTCGATCCGCCGACGGAGCCGACGGCAATCGTGCGGCACTACACCTTCTCGCCGGAAGATTTGGCGCTGATCCGGCGGCGTCGGCGCGCCGCAAACCGGATCGGCTTTGCCGTGCATCTCGCCTATCTGCGGTTTCCCGGACGCGTGCTCGGCTCGGATGAAATACCGCCTGCCGACATGCTGGCCTTCGTCGCATCGCAGATCGCATGTGATGCCGCGGCCTTCGCGTCATACGCGCTACGCAGCGAAACGCGTTGGGAGCATCTCGGCGAATTGCAAACCCATCTCGGCATGCGCCCATTCCGACGCGAGAACGCGCGCGCCGTCGCTCATGTCGCGATGGAGCAAGCGAACGGCTCGGATCGTGGCGATGCGATCGTTTCCGCCATGGTCGCTTATTTACGCGAACAAAACGTGCTGCTGCCTTCGTCGTCGGAATTGGAGCGTTTGGCGCTGACGGCGCGCGCCCTTGCGCGCAAGCGCGCGTACAAAAACCTTGTCGAAGGCCTGCCTCGAGACACAATCATCGCCCTGGAAGCGTTGCTCGCCGTCAATGACGAGCAGGGACGCACGCCGCTCGTGTGGCTCCGGGAATGGCCGGAGAAGCCGACGCAGAAAAACCTCTCCGGGATCATCGAACGGCTGCAAGCCGTGCGTCAACTCGGCGTCGACCCGGATCGCGAGAAGCGCATTCACCGCGCACGTTACGCGGCGATCGCCAGAGAAATCGCCGTCCTCGTTCCGTGCGACGTCTCGCGTTTTGACACGCCACGCCGCTTGGCGACGCTCGTGGTGTTCGGGCGTGAGATGGAAGCGATCCTCACCGACGCTGCTCTCGCCATGTTCGGCAAGCTGCTTGGCTCCGTGTTCCGCCGTGCCGAGAACAAGCATAAGGAGAATCTCGTTGCGCGCGCCAAGGCGCTCGACGCTCCGACACGGGCGTTGCTCGGCATGGCGAAAGCCATGCTGGCGGCGAAGGACAAGGGAGAAGACCAGGTTGCGGCAGTGGAGCGAGCGCTCGGCTGGGAGCGCCTGAAAGCCCTCGTCGAGAAAGCCGACAAGACAGTCGCCGGCGCACGCACGGACAATCTGCAGGAGGTCGTGGAACGCCATGCCACGGTGCGGCATGTTTCCTCCGTTCTGCTCGGCGCGTTCACGTTCCGCTCCTGGAAATCCGGCGACGCCCTGCTCGACGCGCTGGACGTGCTTCGCGAGATTCATGCGAACGGCCCGAGGAAATTTCCGGCGCACCCGCCGATGGCGTTCCTGTCGCCGACATGGCGCAAGCTCGTGAAAGCCGACTCCGGCGTCGATCGCAGGGCCTATGAGGTCGCGGTCATGATGACGTTGCGCGACCGCTTGCAGGCGGGTGACGTATGGGTCGAAGGCAGCCGGGCGTTTCGCGCCTTCGACGACTTTCTCTGGCCGCCCGACGTGTTCGCGACGCGGAGGCGCAACGGCGAGCTGGGTCTCGCCGTCGCCGATCGTTTCGAGGATTGGCGTGACGAGAAGGCCAAGCTTTTGGAAACCCGCCTTCGCGAGGTCGACGCGCTCGCAGTCGCCGGCGAGCTGCCCGAAGCGACACTCACGACAGAAGGCTTGTCGATCAGCCCCATCCGCAAGAACGAGAACGCAGAAGCCGACACCATGACACGCCGACTCTACGGCATGCTGCCCCGTCTGCGCATCACCGAGGTCCTCGCGGAAGTGCATGGTTGGACAGGCTTCTCGGAGCGCTTTCTCCATCTGCGCAGCGGCGCGCCGCCGGAGGACATTCTCGCGCTGATGACAGCCTTGCTTGCCGACGCGACCAATCTCGGCCTCGCGCGGATGGCGCGCAGCTCCACCGTCTCCACGCATTCCAAGCTGCTCTGGACCGCCGAATGGCATGTGCGCGACGAGACCTATCAGGCGGCGCTCGCCTGCCTCGTCGATGCGATTCACGCGCATCCCTTCACAAAGGTCTGGGGCGAAGGCGACACGTCGTCGTCGGATGGCCAGTTCTTCAGGGCCGGAGGCCACGGCGAAGCGCGCGCCGACCACAACGCCAAATACGGCTCGGAGCCGGGCGTGAAGTTCTACACCCACGTCTCCGATCGTTATGCGCCGTTCAGCACCAAGGTCATCGCCGCGAACGCCAGCGAGGCCGCGCATATTCTCGACGGCCTGCTGCATCATGAAAGCGCGCTCGACATTCGTGAGCACTATACCGACACCGCCGGCGCCATCGACCACGTGTTCGGCCTGTGCAGCCTTTTGGGCTTCCGCTTCGCGCCGCGCATTCGCGATCTCGCCGATCGAAGGCTCTATGTCTTGGACACTCGCGCAGCATACAAAGCGCTCACGCCGCTCATCGGCGGCGCGGTCGACATGCGTGTCGTCGGCGACAACTGGGATGAAATCCTGCGCTCGGGCGCGTCGATCAAGGCCGGAACCGTCGCGCCCTCGGCGCTCTTGCGCCGTCTTGCCGCCTATCCGCGGCAAAACGCCATCGCCAAGGCGCTGCGGGAAATAGGACGCCTGGAGCGCACGCTGTTCACGCTCGACTGGATCAGCGACCCCGCCCTGCGCCGGCGCGCCAATGCCGGCCTCAACAAGGGCGAGGCCCACCACGCTCTCAAGCGAGCCGTCTTCTTCCATCGGCTCGGCGAAATCCGCGAACGCACGTTCGAGAACCAA
>NZ_WOVC01000091.1:0-2425 GCF_011378635.1 Methylosinus sp. RM1 | reverse complement strand
GACCGGGGGCCGCTCGCCGGGCGCCGCCGCGGGGGCCGCGCCGGGCGCGGGCCGGGGCGCGCCGCTTTGGCCGAAGCCGAGCTTGCGCAGCGCCTCCTCCGGCGAGGGCATTTCGGCGGCATGGGTCAGACGCACCAGCACCATATCGGCGCTGGCGAGCGGACGCGGCGAGCTGCGCAGCTCATCGACGCCCTTCATCAAAATCTGCCACGCCCGCGTCAGCACGGAGATGGAGAGCGTCCCCGCCGCATCGCCGCCGCGGCGGCGCTCCTCCTCGGTCAGCGCATTGGATTGCGCGGCGTCCGGCGCGAGCTTCAGCCGCGTCACGAGATGGGTGAATTCGGCCAGCTCCAGCAGAACTTGCGCCGGATCGGCGCCGCCGTCGTATTGCTCCTGCAGCAGGGCGATGGCGGCGGCGATCTCGCCCTTCATCGCCGCCTCGAAGAGATCGATGACGCGCGATTTGTCGGCGACGCCGAGCATCAGCCGCAAATCCTGCGCGGCGATCGCGCCGCCGCTCGCCGCGCCATGGGCGATGGCCTGATCGAGCAGCGACAGCGCGTCACGCGCCGAGCCTTCCGCCGCGCGGGCGACCATGGCCAGCGCCTCATCCTCGATCGTCACGCTCTCGAGATCGCAAATCTTGCGCAAATGCGCGGCGAGCAGGCCGGCGTCTATGCGGCGCAGATCGAAGCGCTGGCAGCGCGAGCGCACGGTGACGGGAACCTTGTCGATCTCCGTCGTCGCGAAGATGAATTTCACATGCTCGGGCGGCTCTTCGAGCGTCTTCAGCAGGCCGTTGAAGGCGGCCTTGGAGAGCATGTGCACTTCGTCGATGATGTAGACTTTGACGCGCGCCATCACCGGCCGATAGCGCGCGTTCTCGATGATCTCGCGAATATCGTCGATGCCGGTGTGCGAGGCGGCGTCCATCTCCAGCACGTCGGGATGGCGCGAATCGATGATCGCCTGACAATGCGCGCCGAGCGCGTCCATATGGATCGTCGGGCGATCCACCGCCGCGCGGCCGTCCTGCGCGGGAAGCTCGTAATTGAAGGCGCGGGCGAGAATGCGCGCGGTGGTCGTCTTGCCGACGCCGCGCACGCCGGTCAGCAGATAGGCCTGATGGATGCGGTTCAGCTCGAAGGCGTTCTCGAGCGTGCGCACCATCGGCTCCTGGCCGATGAGATCGGAAAAGCCGGAGGGGCGATATTTGCGCGCCAGCACGCGATAGGCGGCTTGCCCCTCGCGCTTGGCCTGCGGCTCGGCGGGAAACAGGGCGTCGGATGGCGCAGAATGCTCGTCGTCCATCTCGTCGCCCGGAGGAGGGTCCGCCCTTTGGTCGGCGCCGGGGCGGCGGCGCAAAAAGTGGGAGGCTGGACGAAGACCCGCCCGGAACTCGTTAGGGCTGCTTCCTTCCGGACCTGACCCGGTTGGCGAGTGGAGCGTCCACCGCCAACCTCCCGCGCCCTATGTGGCAAAACTCGCGCGCCGGCGCAAGGGCCGGAGGGTGTGCGTTTAATGGTCGGCCCGGATTGTGATAGGCGTCACGTTAGCCGTAATCTAGTCTGTGGACGATCGTCTCGATCGTGCTGCCAAAGCCGAGTTCGTGATATGGTTGCAAGACAAAGCACGCTTAACGCTTTGATCGCATTCGCGAGCGGGGGCCGTATGGATCAGGACGTAGATATCTTCCATTTCGACGGCGATCGTCCGAGTTTTGAGAATTATGCGCAGGAAAATGGTTTTAAATATTGGTTGGCCTCTCAGCTCCAAGATTGTCTCGGTTACTCTACAATAACTCCAGTGTTGAAAGCGATCAATAACGCGATCGCCGCGTGCGCGACCCTCGGAATTCCCATTCACGAGAACTTCCAAGAAATTTCGTCTCCAGATCATCCGAAGGATTGGAAGCTATCCCGTTTTGCTTGTTATCTCACGGTGATGAACGGAGATTCGCGAAATAAGAAGGTGGCTCAAGCGCAAGCTTATTTCGTTACAATGGCCGAGGCGTTCCGGCAGTACGTTCAAGAAGCGGCGAGCGTTGAGCGAGTGCTTATTCGAGGAGAGCTGTCCGATCGCGAGAAGTCATTGAGTGGTGCTGCGAGCGCTCAAGGAGTTGATAATTTTGCATTTTTCCAAAATGCAGGATATCGTGGCATGTACAATATGGATCTGGCGTCTATAAGACGAAGAAAAGGTGTGCCTAGTGGCCGTTCTCCTTTAGATTTTATGGGGAAAACAGAACTTGCGGCCAATTTATTCAGACTTACCCAAACGGAAGAAAAAATCAGAAATGAGGATGTGCGCGGCCCTCACGAATCCCCTCATTTTTTCTGACTCATTTTTGCCGCGGCGCTTCGCGAAACAAATTGTTAACGAATCGGTTTCGGGGATGGCGGGGCAATGCGGGCGACAACGCAAC
>NZ_WOVC01000059.1:0-11948 GCF_011378635.1 Methylosinus sp. RM1 | reverse complement strand
TTCTCGTTCATCTTCGGATCCTTCCAGAGACATGGCTGTCCCTCCGAAGAATCTCACATCCGAAAATCCTTCCGAACCCAAAGAATCAATGGGGTCGCGACGGCGCTTACCAAGGAGCAGACGCGCTTCGCATGCAGATCGCCGCCGAATAAGGACGTCAGGTAGTTCTGTATGAATTCAAGCCGTTGCGTTGTCGCCCGCATTGCCCCGCCATCCCCGAAACCGATTCGTTAACAATTTGTTTCGCGAAGCGCCGCGGCAAAAATGAGTCAGAAAAAATGAGGGGATTCGTGAGATTCGGCAGAGGTAACTGGAAGACGTCTGTGGTACACGGATTCCGAGACCTTCAACGCCAGCTTTATCGGTTTCCTGTTCAAGCTTCATTATCAGCTGCTGACCCCCGGTTCTGGAGACGCATTCGTTGGAATCATCGCTGTGCTCGCAAGCCTGTCCACGCTCACGGGTATTTTTCTATGGTGGCCGCGAAATGGCAAGTGGCGCAATGCATTTATAATAAAGTGGCCAGCGAAGTTCGAACGATTGAACTATGACATTCATCGTCTCTCCGGCATCTTTCTTCTGCCAGTCGCCATCGCCGTTCTCTTATCGGGATTGTCCTTTAATTTGCCAGTCCAATTCCGCGCGGTGGTGGAAATATTTTCGCACCTCGCCAAGGTCGAGAAATTTCATTCGACCCCTCACCGGCATCAGCACGCGTCGACGTCGCTCGATGACGCGCTCGCGTCAGTCGCGCGCTCATTTCCAGAGGGGCACATCTATTCCGTGGCGCTACCGACGCCGAAGAATGGATTTTACGTGTTCACCCAACTATTTCCTATCGGCTGGGGGCTCGAAGGGGCCCGGACGATTTTCGTCGATCGATTCGACGGTGATTTAATTCATGTAAACGATCCCCTTAAAGGTGATGGCGATGGGTTCATAGCGTGGCAGTGGGCATTGCATTCTGGCTATGTGCTCGGATGGCCCGGCCGCATAGCCGTATTTCTCTTCGGCTTGAGCTGGCCTTTGATCTTCTTTACTGGCGTCGTGCGTTGGCTTCAAAAGCGGCGGGCGCACCGCATCGTCAAAACAAGAGGGGGTGATGCAGCTAGTGGCCCGAGTCATTGGAACTGCGGGTATAGGGATTGGTGAATTGCCAGTCGGCCTCGACGTGATGTTTGTTGCGGTTTTGCTGCCAAGCTGCGACCTCGCGGATGAGCGTGGCCTTGTCGGGGATGCGGCGATCGAGACATTGGGTCGCGAGGACCGCGAGCTCGGATTCGGCCATGTCGAGCCAGCTTCCATGCTTTGGCGTGTAATGCCATTCGAAGCGCTCGGCCAGGCGTCGCGCCTCGGTGGCGGGAAAGGCGGCGTAGAGCGAAGCCGGCGTGTGCGTCGAGAGATTGTCCTGCACCAGCACGATCTTCGCCGCGTTGGGAAAATGCTTGTCGGACAAGTCCCTGAGCACATGGGCATAATCGACGGCCGCGTGGCTATGGCGCGGCAATCTGGATGAGAAGAGCGCGACAATCTGGATGAGATTTTTCGGTCGCGGTGACGAGATGATTGTCGCGGAGCGACGATAAGGCAAGCGGATTTTTGATGACGTTCGTCTTGATTGACGCGGAGCGACAATCAGGATGAGGTTTTGATTGTCGCGCGCGCCGAGGGCCGGCCTGGACCAGCGGCTTTTTTGAGCGCGGCTTTCCGTCGATAGCTGTCGACGTTCATCTCGAAGATCGTCGCATGATGAACGAGTCTGTCGACCGCGGCGAGCGTCATGGCTTGGTCTGGGAAGATTTTTCCCCATTCGC
The DNA here is from genome assembly GCF_011378635.1 of Methylosinus sp. RM1. NCBI lineage: Bacteria > Pseudomonadati > Pseudomonadota > Alphaproteobacteria > Hyphomicrobiales > Methylocystaceae > Methylosinus > Methylosinus sp. RM1. Next base: position 10,134 of record NZ_WOVC01000059.1, on the reverse strand, counting down.
CGAAGGGCTGATTTGCCGTGATGAGCAGCGAGCGTCGCTCGTATCGGGCGCTGATCAGCTCGAACAGGACGCTCGTTTCGGCCTGATCCTTGGCGACATAGGCGAGATCGTCGAGGACCAGCAAATGATATTTGTCGAGCTTGTCGATCGCGGCTTCGAGAGTAAGGTCGCGTCGCGCGACTTGCAGTCTCTGGACGAGATCCGTCGTTCTCGCGAAGAGAACGCGCCAGCCGTTTTCGATGAGCGCCAGGCCGAGCGCCGCCGCCAAGTGTGATTTTCCGACCCCAGGTGGACCAAAAACCAGCAAATTGGCTCCTTTTTCGAGCCAGGCGTCGCCAGCCGCGAGCGCTTGGACTTGCGCTTTCGAGATCATCGGCACAGCGTCGAAGTCGAAAGCGGCGAGCGTTTTTCCGAGCGGCAGACGCGCCTCGGCGAGATGACGGGCGAAGCGGCGCTGACCTCTGTCGGCGAGCTCCTGCTCGGCGAGCGCCGCGAGAAAGCGCGCGGCGGGCCAGCCTTCCTTGTCTGCGGTGGCGGCGAGCGCGCTCCAGACGAGCTTGATGCCGGAGAGGCGCAGCTCGGAGAGAAGAAGATCGACGCGCGCGGCGTCGACTTTGTCGTTCGCCTTCATGCCGCGGCTCCTTCGAAAGAAGCGAGCGCGTCATAGACGGCGAGCTCGGGGAGCGCGCCCAATCACATTGGGCGCCGCGGCGATCTTCGGCGCGAAGCGTTCGATCAGCGTGGAAAGGTTTGGAAGACGACCGGCGTCGAGTTCCTCCTCGATCGCGACGGCGAGCTCGGCCTCGCAGGCGCGCTCATGCGCCAGAGGGCGTGAGATTCAGAACGACGAACGCTCGTGACCGCGACAGCAAGGAATGACGACGGCGGACCAGACTCGGCGATGAGATTTCAGGCATTCAAGGGACAGGCATGAGCACCGGCGATCTGAACTGGATCACGAACTTCATCTGGGGCATTGCCGATGACGCGCTACGCGACCTCTATGTCCGCGGCAAATACCGAGACGTGATTCGGCCGATGACGGTTCTCCGCCGGCTCGACGCCGTGCTGGAGCCGACCAAGCAGGCCGTCCTGACGATGAAAACCAATCTCGACAAGGCCGGCGTCGCCAATCAGGACGCCGCCCTTCGGCAGGCGTCCGGACAGGCGTTCTACAACACCTCGCGCTTCACATTGCGGGATCTCCGCAACCGCTCGAGCCAGGCGCAATTGAAGGCGGACTTCGAAGCCTATCTCGACGGCTTCTCGCCCAATGTTCAGGAAATTCTCAAGAGCTTCGAGTTCCGCAACCAGACGCCGAAGCTCTCGAAAGCCGACGTTCTCGGCACGTTGATCGAGAAGTTAATCGACTCCTCCATCAATCTCGGCCCCAAGCCGGTCCTGAACGGCGACGGCTCGGTGAAGCATCCGGGGCTCGACAATCACGCCATGGGCACGATGTTCGAGGAGTTGGTCCGCTGCTTCAACGAGCGTCCGCGAATATCGACGCTGAGCGCGCCAGAGGAGGTCGAAGCAGCCGGCCGCCTCTTATCGTGCCCTCGATGACAATGACGTCGTTCGCGGCTATGCCGAGACGTGCTACAGGGCCAAATCCTGAGACAAGGAGCGAAGAGTGTTCGTCCGCATCGAGGCGACGAGGCTCGGCGTCGATATCAGCTTCCGCATAGAGCGATCCAGCGAAAGACGAGTTCTCGACGCGGCGCCTGCCGGCGCCTGTCCCGAGGCCGACCTCTCTCCACCCTGAAAGCCGTCGACAGCTTGCTCGAGAGAGACTTCGACGTTCATGGAATGGGCTAGATCGAAAGACGAGCCTATCATAAGTTGGGGGGTATCGGTCTCGACTTGGAGCCGCCGCGATGCCGATTTATGCCCATTCGAGCGACAGTCTGGACGAGTCGACCTGGGAGCCGCTCGAACAACATTTGCAGAGAGCAGCAGATTTGGCGGAAGCCAGGGCGAGAAAGTTCGGCGCTGCGGAATATGGAGCGAAGGCCGGCTGGCTGCACGATTTCGGCAAGGTCGATCCACGGTTCCAGGCGCGGTTGAGAGGGGCCAAGGCGCCCTTCGATCATGCCGGGCCGGGCGCGGCTCTGGCGCGGGAGCTTTATGGCGTTTTTGTCGGCGGCATCCTCGCTCCCATCATTGCCGGGCACCACACCGGCTTGATGGATGGAACGCGGGACGGCGAGGCGGCCGTCGACATCACGCCGCTCGACGAGCGACTGCAAAACTGCACGGGAGATCTGGAACGGCAGAAAGCCCTCTGGTCCGCCGAAGGGTTGACATGCCCGGAGCCGCCGGACATGCCGCCGGTCAGGCTGCGTAAGGAAGACGGGGAAGCGGGCACCGCCTTTTGCCTCGCGTTCTTTACCCGCATGACGTTCTCCACGCTTGTCGATGCGGACTTCATCGCCACCCAGGAGTTCGTCACCAAAGCCCCGCGACGCGTCGTCGACATTGCGCTCGCCGATCTGAAGCGAAGGCTCGATGCGTCTCTTGCGGAGAAAAGCGAAAGGGCGCGTCGTGAGCAACCCGGGCCCTTGAACGACGCCCGCGCCGCGATCCTCGCCTCGGCCCGCGCCAGCGCACAATCCGGCCAGGGGATATTCACGCTCGCTGTGCCGACCGGAGGCGGCAAGACGCTGGCCTCGCTCGCCTTCGCGCTCGATCACGCGATTGCGAAACAGCTCGACCGGGTCATCGTGGTGATACCCTTCACCTCGGTGGTGGAGCAGACGGCAGAGGTCTATCGTGAAGCGCTCGACGATTTGAGAGGCGCCGTGCTGGAGCATCACGGCGCCTTCGACGACACCAAGATCAGGCGCGAGGGCGACGCGCCGGAAATGCGCGACAAGCTGAAGGTGGCGCAGGAGAATTGGGATGCGCCGATCGTGGTGACGACAGCGGTGCAATTCTTCGAGAGCCTCTTCCACAACAAGAACGCGCGCTGCCGCAAGCTGCATAACATCGCTCGATCGGTGGTCATTCTCGATGAGGCGCAGACCTTGCCTCTGCCCGTGCTCAGGCCGATCGTGCTGGCGATCGACGAGCTGGCGCGCAATTACCGAACCACGATCGTGCTGTCGACCGCGACCCAGCCCGCCTTGTTGGAGCGGCCCGATGAGCCGGAAAAATCCTTCGTCGGCGGCCTGCGCGACGTTCGGCCGATCATCGCCGACGAGAAGCCGCTGTTTCAGATTCTGAAACGCGTGGAGATCGAATCGATCGGCCGACAGGACGACGCGGCGCTCATCGAGCTGATCTTGCGGCAAGGTCAGGCGTTGACCATCGTCAACACGCGCAAGCACGCCCGCGAATTGTTCGCTCTCATCCGCCGCGAGGACGGCGCACGGCATTTGTCCACCATGATGTGCGCGGCGCACCGCTCCGAGGCGCTCGACGCGATCCGGCAGGATTTGAAGGATAAGCGGCCGGCGCGGGTGATCTCGACGTCGCTGATCGAGGCGGGCGTCGACATTTCCTTTCCCCTCGTGCTGCGCGCCGAGGCCGGGCTCGACCAGATCGCGCAAGCGGCCGGACGCTGCAATCGCGAGGGCCGGCGAGCCGCATCGGAGAGCCGCGTTCTGGTGTTCGAAGCGGCAGAGGGGAACGGCCATCCCGAAATGCAAAAGCGCTGGTCGGCGACCAAGGAGGTCTGGCGCAGGCTGGAACGCGGAGAACTCGAAGGCTCGCTGCTCGATCCGCCCGCGATCGAGGCCTATTTCAAGGCGCTCTTCTGGCTGAAGGGAGACGCCGCGCTCGACGAATACGAGATATTGAAGCTGTTGCAGGCCTATGCGCCGAAACGAGGGCGGGCGTTGCAATTGCCGATGGAATCGATCGCGCGGCGGTTCAAGATGATCGACGACGCGATGGCGCCCTTGCTGATCGGCTGGGACGAGACGGCGCGAAAGGAGATCGACGCGCTTCGTCATGCGGAGTGGGTCGGCGGCGTCGCGCGGGCGCTGCAACGCTATCTGGTGAACGTGCCGCCTCGGGACCGCGCCAGGCTGATCCAGCGCGGAGCGGCCGAAGTGATCCGACCCGAGCGCTTCGGCGAGCAGTTCGTCGTGCTGACGGATATGGGCCTCTACCGCGATGACGTCGGGCTCGACGTGTCGGACCCGGCGTTCGAGGAGGCGAGGAGGCTGATTGTGTGAATTGCATCTCTCGTTAGTGCAAACTAGACATTGACACGGCCCTCGTCCGGCGGCACACTGGATATTGTCGACGAAGGAGAATCGACCATGGAATGGCTCTGGGCGTTGATCTCTAGAATACCGAGATTGCGTGTGCGTCTTTTAGGCGAGTTCGAAGTCACGGTCGGTCGAGCCGAGCCGTCGGACAAAGTCGGTTGAGCTCTGCGTCGTGGATTGCAACGCACTAACGAGCGATGCCTCGAATGTGGAAAATGGGCGGGACAAATTCCTGCCCATTTTCTTGTGCGATAAAACTGTTGATTGAAAAGAAGCGCCATTGCGCGGCGCACCCCCACGGCCGAGCATGAGCTCGATTTTGGGAGGCTGCATTGACCGATTCGACTCCGGATTTTGGCCTGAAGCTGCATGTCTGGGGCGAGCGCGCCTGTTTTACGCGGCCCGAGATGAAAGTGGAGCGCGTCTCCTATGATGTGATGACGCCCTCGGCGGCGCGCGGCATTGTCGAGGCGATTCATTGGAAGCCGGCGATCCGCTGGATCATCGATCGTATTCATGTGCTGAAGCCCATCCGCTTCGAGAGCATTCGCCGTAACGAGGTGGGCTCCAAGATTGCCGAATCGAGCGTGCGGTCGGCGATGCGCTCCGGGCGGCTCGACGAGCTGGTCACGGTGGTGGACGAGGATCGCCAGCAGCGCGCCGCCACCGTGCTGCGCGACGTGGCCTATGTCATCGAGGCGCATTTCGAGCGCACCAGCAAATGGGGGCTTGAGGACAATGACGCCAAGCACATCGATATGGCCCGCCGCCGCGCCCGTTCCGGCCAGTGCTTTCAACGGCCCTGTCTCGGCGCGCGCGAGTTCGCCGCGGATTTCGAGCTGATCGAAGGCGATCCGCCGCCGGCCATTTCCGAAAGCCGCGATCTCGGCTTCATGCTGCTCGATATCGATTTTTCAGCCGGCGCCCGCCCGGTGTTCTTCCGCGCCGAGATGATCGACGGCGTCATCGAGCCGCCGCGCCTGGAAGATGCGAAGGCGAAGCGATGAGCATGCTCGCGGCCCTGGTCCGGCGCTACGAGCGGATGGCGGCGAAGGGCGAGGCGCCCGTGCCGGGGTATTCCTCGGAGAAGATCGCCTATGGCGTGACATTGGCGGCCGATGGCTCTGTCATCGACGCGGTCCCGCTCGGCGAGCTAAAGAAGGGCAAGCTCGTTCCCGAGAGCATGATCGTGCCGCAGCCAGTCAAGCGCACGGTCGGCATCGCGGCGAATCTATTATGGGACAAGACGTCCTATGTGTTCGGCGCCACTGATCCGGCCAAGGAGTCGAAGCGTGCAGCGAAGAAGGGATTGAGGCCGGGCGCCGAGGAGTTCGGCGCCTTCCGACAGCGCCAGCACAAGGCGATCGGCGAAACGGAAGATGTCGGCCTGAAGGCGTTTCTCGCGTTTCTCGACGGCTGGGATCCCCAACGCTACGATGAGTTGCCACACGCGTCGGACATGCTGGACGCCAATGTCGTCTTCAGGCTCGACGGCGGCGACTGGCTTCACAATCGACCCGCGGCGCGAAAAATCGTCGCGAGCTCGGTCGGCGCCGGAGGCGCCTCCGGGCTTTGCCTTGTGACCGGGCAGGATGCGACGGTCGCGCGGCTGCATCCCTCCATCAAGGGCGTGCGCGGCGCCCAGTCGTCGGGCGCGGCGATCGTGTCCTTCAATCAATCCGCCTTCACCTCCTACGGCAAGGAGCAGGGCGAGAACGCCCCCGTCTCCGAATATGCCGCCTTCGCCTACACTACCGCGCTCAACGGGCTTTTGGCGGAGCGCCGCAACCGCGTGCAGATCGGCGATGCGACGGTGGTGTTCTGGGCCGAGCCGCAAGGCGAGGAGGAGCCCTATGACGCGGAAAACGTCTTCGCTGAGATTTTCGGCGTTTCCGCCGAAACGAGCGCCCCCGAGTCCGCGCCCGCTCCAGACGCCGAGACGCAGGAGCGTGACCTCCTCCAAAAGCTGGCGATGATCGCCGAGGGCCGGGCGGTCCCCGGCCTCTCCGTCGATCCAGCGACGAAATTCTACGTCCTCGGCCTCTCGCCCAACGCCGCGCGCATCTCGGTGCGCTTCTGGCTGGACACGACGATCCGGCAATTGGCGCAAAGACTGACGCGGCATTTCGAGGATCTGCGGCTGGAGCCGCCCGCGTGGCGTGCGGGGAAGGCGCCGAACGTTCGCGCCCTCATCGGGCATCTTGCGCCCATGCGGATCGACCGCGATGGACGACTCAAGATCATGTTCGATGATGCGCCGGATCATTTGAGCGGGGAATTCGTCCGGGCGGTCCTTTCAGGCGGCGACTATCCTTATGCCGTGTTGTCGACGGTCTTGCAGCGGCTCAAAGGCGACCGCGTCGTCACGGGCCTTAGGGTCGCGCTGGTCAAGGCGGTTCTCGCTCGCCGCGCCCGCAGACAAAAAACTCAACTCGGTTCGGAGGAGGCCGACATGACATCAGACCCCTTCGTCGAAAGCGACGGGCGAAAGCTCGGTCGTCTTTTCGCGATCTACGAACGCGCTCAAGCCGCCTGCTTCGAGGAACTGAACTCGGGTGTCGTCGACAAGTTCTATGCGTCGGCGATGGCGACGCCTCTCTATGTTTTCCCCTCCCTCGACGCGAATTTTCAGCATCATCTCTCCAAAATTCGCAAAGGAAGAGATTTGGCCAAATGGGTGAAGAACCCCGGCGCACTCGCTGGCGGGCTGCTCAAATCGGTCGGAGAACTCACGAGCGGCATCTGTTCCTATCCGAAGCAACTGCCTCTCGAAGAGCAGGGACAATTCGTCATTGGATACTATCAGCAAAAATTCGGCCGCGATTCCGAAAGCGCGAATGGCGTGCAGACGGCCGCGGCATCAGGCCGACAAAGTGAAGAGGAGCAGCAATGAGCGCCATCACTCACCGATACGATTTCGTCTACCTCTTCGACGTCGTGAATGGCAATCCCAATGGAGATCCCGACGCTGGAAACAGGCCCCGCGTCGACCCCGACACCAGCCGCGGCTTGGTGACAGATGTGTGCCTGAAGCGAAAAGTTCGTAACTTCGTGGCGCTGGCAAAGGGGAATGTTCCAGGTTTTCGGATTTACATGGCCGAGAAGGCGATTCTCAACAATTCCAATCTCGAGGCGTGGACAGAGCAAGGCATCGAACCCGACAAAAAGGGCGATTATTCCCGGCTGCCGAAGGATGAGGAAAACGCGAGACGCATCACTCGATGGATGTGCGAGAATTTTTTCGATATCCGCGCATTCGGAGCAGTGATGTCGACCGACAAGAATGCCGGCCAGGTCAGAGGGCCGATCCAGCTGACTTTTGCCGAATCCCTTGACCCGGTTTCGCCGCTCGAGATTTCCATTACGCGCTCGTCCGTCACCAATGAAAGGGATGCGGATAAGGAAAGGACGATGGGGAATAAGCACATCGTCCCCTACGGCCTCTATCGCGCCCACGGCTTCATCTCCGCTCGCTTGGCCAATGACGCGAGGAAGGGCACCGGATTTTCCGAGGAGGATCTTTCCCTGTTCTGGCGCGCTCTCGGCGAGATGTTCGATCACGACCGCTCGGCGGCGCGCGGCGAGATGACCGCCCGCCGCCTCATCGTCTTCGAGCATGAGAGCGATCTCGGCAACGCCCCGGCCGCCAAGCTGTTCGAGCGGGTGAAGGTTTCCCGCGCGCCCGGCTCGGACGGTCCGCCGCGGAGCTTTTCCGATTACGCGGTGACTTTGGACGAGGCGCCGCTGCCGGTCGGCGTCAAGGCGCTGGATCTCATCTGAAGGGAGAGGGGGCATGGACGAGGCCGATCTGATCCCCCTCTCGGCGCTCCAGCACATGCTCTATTGCCCGCGCCAATGCGCGCTGATTCACGTCGAGCAGGTCTGGAGCGAGAACCGCTTCACCGCCGAAGGGCGCATCCTGCATGACAAGGCCGATCAACCGGGCGCGTCGCGCCGGCGCGGCGTGCGCACAGCCACCGCCATGCCGATCCGCTCGATCGCGCTCGGTGTGTCTGGTGTCGCCGACGTCGTGGAACTACATGAACGGGACGGACGCATCCATCCCTTCCCCGTAGAATACAAGCGTGGGTCGCCAAAGGCGCATCGCGCGGACGAAGTTCAGCTATGCGCCCAGGGCGCCGCGCTGGAGGAAATGTTCGGCGTCGAGGTTCCGCAAGGCGCGCTCTTCTATGGCGAGACGCGGCGCCGAGTTGCGGTCGCCTTTGACGCCGATTTGCGCCGATTGACAGCGCAAACCGCCGCCGCCGCACGAGCGATGATCCTTTCCGGCTCGGTTCCTCACGCCGCCTATGAGGCCAAACGTTGCCGGGCCTGCTCGCTGCTGGAGACATGCGCGCCACGAGCGACGGCGGACGGCGGTCAGGTGGCGCGGTGGATCGCACACATGATCGAGGGGTGAGATGCAATGGTCGACCGCCGCTACCTCAACACGCTTTATGTCTCCACCGAAGGCGCCTATGTGCACAAGGACGGAGAGAACGTCGTGGTGGAAGTGGAGGGCGTGGAGCGTCTGCGTGTGCCGATGCACAAGCTCGGCGCCATTGCGCCATTCGGCCGTGTCACCATTTCCGTCGGCTTGACGGCTGCGGCGATGGAAGCGGGAATCGCCATCACGCATTTGACCGAGCATGGCCGCTTTCTCGCCCGCGTCGAAGGGCCGGTCTCCGGCAATGTGTTGTTGCGGCGCGATCAGTTCCGCGCGCATGAGAACGCGGCAGCGAGCGCGACTTTCGCTGCGGCGATCATCATCGCCAAAGCGTCCAATCAGCGCGCCGTGCTGCAACGGGGGTTGCGCGATCATGGCGACAGCTTGGACGAGACGGCCAGAAGCGCTCTCCAATCTGCGATCGATCATCTGGCCGACGCGTCTCGTCGTTGCCTGAAGCCGCAAACGCTCGACGAGGCGCGTGGCGTGGAGGGCGAAGCCGCGCGCGCCTACTTCGGAGTATTCGATCATCTGATCCGCGCCAAGGATCCGGGTCTACGATTTGGCGCACGCTCGCGCCGTCCGCCGCTCGATGCGGTCAATGCGCTCCTCTCCTTTCTCTACACCTTGCTGGTTCACGATTGCCGATCGGCGCTCGAACGCGTCGGCCTCGATCCGGCGGTCGGTTTTCTGCACCGTCTGCGTCCTGGACGCCCGAGCCTGGCGCTGGATCTGATGGAGGAGCTGCGCCCCCATCTGGCCGATCGGCTGGCGTTGACCCTGATCAATCGCGGCGAGATCGGGGTCAAGGATTTCCGTCGATTCGAAAACGGCGCCGTGCTCCTCGGCGACGACGCGCGCAAGCAAGTGCTGACGACGTTTCAGGAGCGCAAGCGCGAGGACATCGAGCATCCTTTTCTGAAGGAGAAGCTCGCCATCGGTCTGCTGCCGCACATTCAGGCGCAGCTGCTGGCCAAGGCTGTGCGCGGCGATCTCGAAGGCTATCCGCCGATGATCTGGAAATAGGAGCGAGACCGGTATGATGGTGCTCGTCAGCTACGATGTCGAAACGGTGACAGCGGCGGGCCGCAGGCGGCTGAGGCGAATCGCCAAAGCCTGCCGAGATGTCGGCCAACGTGTGCAGTTCTCTGTCTTCGAATGCGAGGTCGATCCGGCGCAATGGGCGATGCTGCGGGCTCGTTTGATCGGCGAGATCGATCCGGACAAGGATAGTCTTCGCTTCTATTTTCTCGGCAGCAACTGGCGCCGCCGCGTGGAGCATGTCGGAGCCAAGCCAGCTGTCGATTTCGACGCGCCGATGATCATATGAGCCGATGCTCGAATGCCGACACGGCTATTCTAGTGGCCCGAGTCATTGGAACTGCGGGTATAGGGATTTCAGCTTGAGGCGAGCGTCTCTGGTGGTGAATTGCCAGTCGGCCTCGACGTGATGTTTGTTGCGGTTTTGCT
>NZ_WOVC01000058.1:0-13373 GCF_011378635.1 Methylosinus sp. RM1 | reverse complement strand
TGAACAGGGCGAAGGCGAGGCTCATCACGGCGGCTCCAGAATCACTCCCCCGATAGGGAATCATGCCTGAGCCGATCCGTTAACCGCCGTTAACCCGAATTCGGAACCCTGGCGGGACCGGACCACGGCTTGACACTTTTGACGGGCGTCGACTATACCCGCCGACGCTCGCCCGAAAGGGCGTGAGGCGGAGTAGCTCAGTCGGCTAGAGCAGAGGAATCATAATCCTTGTGTCGGGGGTTCGAATCCCTCCTCCGCTACCATCTTACCCCACACTCCTTTGACCCTGTTGGGAAACGCCTGCTCACCGAGCAGGGCGGTCAGGCGCCCCGAGATTTCGACCTGAACGCCGCCGGGACGAGTGCCATCCCGAAAGAAGGTGACGGTCTCGACCAAGTCCCGGATCGCTTCTGAGCATTCGGTGTCGCCGTCGCTTATGCCGTCCGCCAAAGCGGCCGAAAGACGAGTTAGCTGCTCCTCGTAGCGGGCGAGCATCGCCGGGTGCAGGGCAACCGCCTCCATGGTCGGAGTAGCCTCGGCGAGTTCGGCGGCGACCGTCTTACGCTCGCCGTCCAAGACCGTCGACCTGGGTCCGAGAATGGCTGGGTCTCCGAGCCCTTTCGCAATAGCGTCGACGAGACGGTCAATCTCGCGGTTCAGCTCTCCTAGCCGTCGTTCGAGCCGCACGCGTTTGCGATCCGCATCGGCAGCGAGGCGTTTGCGCTCGGCGTGGTAGGCTCGCACGTATTCGGTGATGACGTCCGGATGGCGGAGCTCGGCTGTCAGGCCGTTGAGGACCGCGGCTTCCACTGTCTCGAGATAGAAGGTCTTCGGGTCTGGGCATGTGCCGCTCTCCGTCGCCGCCGAGCAGCGGATACGAATGCGACCGGAGCGATCCTTTCCATTGCTCGCCATCCCCGCGCCGCAGGCGCCACATTTCAACAGTCCCGACAATATATGGCGGGGGCGCCGCTGCTGACTTGGATGTGTGGCGCCGCGAGCTTTCTTGCGTTTCTGAGCGGCCTCGAAAAGCTCTCGGCTGACAATCGCCAGATCGGGAACGTCCGTCGCTTGCCATTCGCTCTCGGCGTTCGGGCGAGAAATTCGTCTGCCGGTGTCCGGATCCTTCACCATGTGGACCTTGTTCCAAACGAGCCGGCCCACATAAAGTTCGTTGTTCAGAATCCCGTTACCGCGCTGCATGTTCCCATTGATCGTGGAGGCGTTCCACGCCCTGCCACGTGGAGGCGTGATCGTCTGCATGTTGAGGTCATGCGCAATATCACGCGGCGTGCGGCCGTCGACGTAATCGCGAAAAATCCGACGGATGATCTCTGCTTCGTCCTCGACGATCACGCGCTTCCCGGCTTCGCCGGGCACGGGAGCATAGCCATAGGTGGCGCCGCCGGCATTGAGGCCTTGGCCGACTCGTCCAGCTTGCCCCCGTCTCACCTTATGCGCGTTATCCTCACGGTAGAGCTGGCCGACCAACCCGCGAAGGCCGACGAGAACGGTATTGACGACACCTTCATGCACGGCCCGGATTTCGATGCCGAGGAAGGAAAGTCGCTTATGAATTCCGGCTAGGTCTTCCATGTCGCGAGACAAGCGATCCAACGCCTCGACGACGATCACGTCGAAGGAGTGTTCGCGCGCCTTGTCCATGAGCGTGAGCAGACCGTCACGCCCGAGGATCGAACCGCCCGAGCGCGCGCGATCGTCGAAGACCGAGACAATGTCGAGGTTCTCGCGCTCTGCGTATTTTCTGCAAAGCGATACTTGATCTTCGATCGATCGCTCATTCTGAAGATCGGTCGAGAAGCGGGCATAGATCGCGGCGCGTTTCATTTTGGCCGGCCTTCTCAGCACATGCGCGCGCATGATCTTCTCTCGCGGCTCGACGTGCGAGGGCGCGCGCAAGGCGAAGAATCGCCCGATCCGGCTCGAATTTCAAGGCCTGATTTTCAAGTAGATTCGTATCGAATTCTCGATGCCGCGGACTCAAAAGATGCGCAGCCTGCACATCCGACGATGTGCACTGCTGCGCGCTCCGTCTGCGATCGAGAGCGCCGGCCTCGACAGCTTTTTGATGCGGTTCGATAGGTTCGACGTCGGCCATTTGTCGATCATGGCTGCTTCACGTCGTGATCGATAGTCGGCCAACTCGCTCGTCGTGCAAAGGGATAACGTGTCGTACAAATCGGACGACAGCGTTCTCAAATCGCGGAAGAAATGCAGATCACTCATCACGGGGGGGAGAGAAGGAAACGGGGGCCTGTTTCCGCCGATCCCCCCGACCTGACAAGACGACGATCTTTTCATTGGATCTGGCATTGTCCGCGTGATGCATTTTCTGAAGTGCCACCTTAGCGTGCCGAGCCTTCTTGAATTGTAACGACGTCCGCTCGGCCACGCTCTGCCGGTGCCATAGCATTCCCGCCGCCCCGCCTATCGTTGCAGCGCCCAGAAGCTCACGCCATCCTCGGTCGCCGCGACGATCCTCTGCCGATGTTTCGGATGCGGATCGGCGAGGCGGAGAAGATCGTAGATGTCGTGCAGCAGGGCTTCGGCCTGAGCGAAATAGGAATGGCCGAGCAGGTCGACGTCGAAGTCCGGCACGGCGATCGTGTCCACGCCTTCGGCGACCGTGTAGGGCTTGAAATAGCCGGCGCGGGGCGCGTCGTGCAGCCTCGAGGAGAGATGCACCGGAAGATCGGCGCCCGAAGCATAGAGCGTGACGCGCTCGGCGTGCTGGCGATAGAGGGCGGCGAGATCGAGGAAGAGGTCGCGGTCGACATCCGGCGCCGCGAGGATGATCTGGTCGAACTTCACCTTTCCGCGCGTCTGCGCATCCGACGCGATGCGTTGCAGCGCGCGCAGCAGGCCGCGATTGCCCATGCTGTGCGCGATGAGATGCAGGCGCGGCGCCGCATCGACGAGCCGGCATCGCGCGGCGAAGTCGACGAGGAAATCGGCGATATGCCGCTCGCTCGCCTCTATGCTCGCCTCATCGGCGGGATAGGCGGAGGCGGAGGCGCGCGAGGGCCAGCTGAAGAAGGCGACGGGGCCCGGAACTTTGAGATCGCAGCCGATCTGCGCGGCGCGAATGGCGGCGTCGGCGAAGGAGACATTGTAGCCGTGGAGGAAGACGAGCGCCTGCGGCGCGCCGTCCTCGCGCGCCTCCTCCAGCGCCTGGCGCAGGCCGTCGTAGAAGACATCGAGCGCCTCTGCCTTGATCTCCTTGACACGCAGCCGGTCGTCGCCGCGCCAGAGCCGCGTCCACCAGGAGGAGCCGGTCTCGCCGAAGCGATGCGCCTTCGTAACATGCACGAGGACGCGGCCATGGGTCACGCTCTCACTGCGCTCGCCGCCGAAGTTCTGGCCCTCCGGCTTGCGATTGGTGGCGAACCAGACCGGATAATCGACGCCCTGCTCGGCGACGGGCACTGCGCCGCGCTTGAGCGAGAAAGGGTTCAGCGTCTTCAGCTCGCTGAAGGGCTCGAGAACGAGAGGCGGCGGCGCCTCGAGCTGTTCCATCAGCGCGCGCAGCCGCCGCTCCTGCGCCTCGCGATCGGCGGCGTCCGCCTCGAGACGCTGTGCGATGACGCGCTCGAGCTCGATCGCGCGGGCGCGATCCTGGTCGCGCACGGCGGCCTCGAGGGCTGCGAGGAGAGAGTCGACAGAAGGCGTGTCGGTCATGGCGCGGGAGGCTCCTGCGAAAGGGCTTGCTGGGCTGTTTGGCGGGCATCGTCGAGAAATCGGTCGATCGCGGCTTGCAGCTCGTCGAGATCGACTTGCCGCGCCGCGAGCCATTCGCGCAAGGCGTGGAAGGCGGGATCGTCGAGCAGGGCGGAGAGGCGCGGGATCGCGGGTTCCGTTCCGGCGGTTGCCGCGTCGCGGAAGAGGAGCGCATAACTGTGGAGGCTTGCGCCGAAACCCTGCCACAGCTCGGCGACGATCTGATAGGTTACGGCGGCAAGGTGATGCCGCGCGCTCTCCGCGAGATTTTGCTTGCCGCCGGCGCGCGCCAAGTAGATGCTCAGATTGTTATGTGATGCGGCTCGCACGCTCGGATCGGGCAGGCTGTCGCGCAAAGCTGACGCGCGACGTTGCTGCTCCACAGCCTGTCCGATATCGCCGGTATCGTGGTAGAGGTTCGCGAGTGAGGCAAGCACCAGGACTCTGCGGGCAGGATCATCCGCAAAAATATCCAGGCAGGCTTCGAGTTCGACTTTTGCATCGTCATAGCGCTTTAAACGTGAAAGCACATTGGCGCGATTCACCCGATCGACGGCGATGTCCTGAGGCGTCCGTCCCGTCGATCGTCTGATGACGAGACTGGCCTCGATGTGCGCGAGCGCTGGCTCCCATTGTTCAAGCGCAAAATGCGCTTGGCGAGCGACGTCGAGACCGCTGATCAGCGTACGGACGAGAGATTCACGATCGGGAGCTTCAGGCGGCGGCTGGTCCTCGCTCGCCTCCCACCATTCCTCGATCTTTTTCAGGTGGGACTCGATCTCTGGCAATACGGCCTTAGCGCGCCCTTGGACTACGTCGATGCGTAACGCTTCCACCTCGCTCGTAATCTCATCGATTAGAGGCTCGCCGGACTTTCGCACCGCATCGGCGCTCAGCAGATGCTTTTCTCGCGCGGCAGGAAGGTCGCCGATTATATCGAGCGCAACCGCCCAATTGCCAAAAATCCACTTGAGGTCCGACCAGGCTCGGAGTGGCGAGGCGTTGCCCGAATCTGCGGCGGCTTGCGCCATGCGCGCAGCTTCGGCGTAAAAGCCCAGAGCGACATCGGGTCGGCCCGCGATACGAAGCGCATCGGCGAGACAGGTCAGGGAACTCCAACGGTCCTCGCCTTCCGGCACAGAAATGGCGGCCGCTTCCAGGTGCGGCAGCAGGCGCTCTAGAAATTTCGGGTCCGTCGCGCCGGTCACGACCGCGCTCGCCACATTCGCCAAACGGCCATACTCTCCCGCCTGCACGAGATAAGCGATGGCTCGCGCCCCGGCCTCCAGCGCCGTTTTCGCATCTCCATGCAGCTTCACTTCGAAAAATGCGCTCAGCCGCTCGGCGAAAGCGAGGCGGATCGCGTTTTCGTTCCACTCGGCCTCTTCGGCTGCATGCTTGTCCATTCGGCGCCGCATCCGCTCGTACGTGAGCTCGTGGCAGGAGACGTCGGAGTTTTCGTCCGGCCGACCGTCTCTCGCCACATCGACGAGCCCGATCGCCTCCAATCGCCGCAGCAGTGGCGGCAGCTCTGGCCGATCCGGCGGCGGCGGCAGCGCTTCGATCTGCGCGAGCAGCTCCGGCGGCAATTGTCGCGCCCATTCTCGCCGATCCGGCGTCATCGCCGCCGAATCGGCGAGAATCGCCTTGATCCTCCTCATCTGCTCCGTCTCGAAGCTTTCACCGCTCCACACTCCCGCCAGCAGGCGGAAGGTAACCGGCTCATTGGCGAGCGAGATGATCCACAGCAGGCGTCGCGCGTCCGCGCCGACCTCGGCGATCGCGCGATCGATGGAGAGGGCGAGCGCGTCCTCGAGATAGGCGATCTCCTTCGCGTCGCCGCCCTTGCCGGCGAACAGCTCCGGCAGAGCGGCGAAGTCCGCGCGCTGCTCCAGCGTCGTCAGCGCCTGCTCGAGCTGAGTCTCGAGGCCGGGCGCGGCGAGGCGGGCGAGCCGGTCCATCAGCAGCGGATGAAAGCGACTCGCGCTCAATATGCGCATCGCGAGGCTGCGCTCGGCCGCGCCGCCGCGCGCCAGCCGGCGCAATTGCGCATGGTCGCCGAGGAACAGAACCGCCTCGGCCGGCGGCAGCGGGCCGAGGCGCACGAGATGCGCCGTCTGCTCGATCGCGGCGAGCGGACGCCGGCAGGTGATCAGCACGCGCGAGCGCGAGCCGATGAGCGCCTCCGCGAGCCGCGCGAGGCAATTGTCGAAGGCCGCGTCCTTGCACGACAGGGCGGACGCGCCCGCGCCCTCCACGAGATTGGTCTCGAAATTGTCGAGCACGATCAGAATGGCTTCGCGCCTCAGCGCGGCGATCAGATTTTCGACGAGCCGCGCCACGCAGCGCTCGCCCATGAACTCCTCGCTCGGGCGGCGATAGATGGCCTCCAGCGGATGTTTTCGCATGCGCTCGGCATAGGCCTCGGAGACATCGCGCAGGCGCTGATCGATCTTGATCAGCCAGTCCTCGAATTTCAGCTCGTTGGGCTTGGCCTGATAGATCAGCACATGGCGGAAGCGCGCGCCCCAGAGGTCGAGCGCCTCGGCCGCGAGCGCCGTCTTGCCCATCCCGCCTATGCCGGCGACGACGGCGATCGGCTTGATCGCCGCATCCTTCGAAATGCCGAAGAATTCGCGCTCGAGCCCGGCCAGCTCCCAGACCCGGCCGACGAAATGCGGATGCGTCCTGGCGGCGTCCAATTCGTCGACGCCGTGACGCCGATTGCCGGCGGGATCATATTCCGCATTCTCGCCCGCCGGCGGCGCGAGGCCCGGATCGGCCACGCCCAAGAGAACGGGCGTCGCATGATCGCAGGGGCCGTAGACGTCCCGCCACGGGCGCGACAACTCGCGCTGCGCCTGGGCGAGCGCCTCGGCGGCATTCTTCGGGGAGGCGTCGGCAAGCAGCGCGTCATAGAAGGCGACGGCGAGATCGCGTGCATATTCGTCCGAGACGGCGAAGCGCATGGCGAGGACGCTCGGCACGCCGCCGGCCCGCAGCGCCTGCGCCGTGCCGGTGAAGCCGGGCTTGTGGGCGAGCGCGTCCGGCCCTTCCGGCGTCTCCTTCTCGAGCGGATCGCCGGCGCGCGCCGCCTGCAACAGGCTCTCCATATCGGTCGGCGCCCGCGCGCCGGAATGGCACGCGCTGAGCAGGGCGAGACGCGGCAGATAGCCGCCCGCCTCGCGCAGCAGAGCGAGAAGCTCCCCGCCTTCGATTCGGTCGAGCCCACCATCTTCCTTCACCAGCTCGAGCAGATTCTGATGGCCGTGGCCGCTCCAATGCAGAATGTGATAGCCGCCGCGGCTCTGCGTCTGCTCGACGAGACGCTCACGGGTGACGCCATGGGTGAGGAAATCGACGGTGACATTGCGTTCGGGGTAGATTTTGGTCTCGAAGAGACGCGCCAGCTCCCGACGCTCGCGCCGGGCGGCGAGGGGTCGCGAGGCGCGCGCCGCGGCGAAGACGATCAGCACGCGCAGTGGCCCCTCCAGAGCGAGCGGGAGCGCCTCGTCCGGCTGGCCGACGTCCGCTTCGTCGTCGATGCACAGCCGCAGGCTGCGCTCCGCGAGGCTCCGCGCGGCGGGGGAAGGCCGGGCGATCTCCCAGGGCATGCGCGCGAGCGCCGCGGCGAGATCGGCGGCCCGCTCCGCTCCAGCGAAAAGGATTTTTAACACACGAGGCGACTGCGGCGTCCACAGCGCCGCGAATAGTTCGGGGCCGAAGATATGCTCCGCGATCACGGCGCCGATCTCGGCGAGCTGTCGCGCCTGCTCGTCTTTTCCGTCGCAATGGCGGGCGAGCCAGGCGCGCGTGTCGAACAGCCGGTCGAAATGGTTGCGCAGAGATTCGCTATCGAAGTCGACTTCGCGGCGGCCGATATGCCGGTGGAAGCCATCCTTCAATGTGAGATCGGCGATCGAACGCCCGGCGGGAACGACAGTGAGCTGAAAATCGACATTCATGTCAAGGCTCGGACGCCATTGCGCCGGGGCTCCGTCCGGGGACAGCGGCTCCGATGCGGGAAAATTCTCCTCGTTCACAAAGATACGAGTTCTTCGAATGTGAGCGGCTGAGCCATCTGCGTCAAGGCGATAGCGGCAAAATCGATTCTTCGCTGATACTAATGGGTCGTATTCATCTGGCGAAGGCCGCGGATATCTCGAGCAAGGGCGGAATCTTTAAGCCGCGATTTCGTCGGCTGCTTTCAGCGCGGACGATCCTGGGAAATGATACCCGGAGTGACCAAGCAGATTGAAGAGGCGGTGGCTGGAAACAGGAATTGGGAATCTCCGAACTCGGGAGGGGCGCCATAATGATGAACACTTATTCCCAATATGATTCGATCCTGCAAGAGTTAAATGGCACGCATATCCAGTTGATCGGAGCGCCAGAGATCGTCGATTTCCTGTCCATTTTTCAAGCACTACGCGTCGCCGATCACGGCAGCTTCAGCCGAGCCGCGCGGTCACTCGGCATTCAACAATCTGCTGTGAGCCGTCGCGTGCGTGCGCTCGAAGACGAACTCGGCGTATCGCTTTTCGAGCGACAGCCGAACGGCGTCCGCTTGACTATCGCAGGTCGCCGATTTCTCAATCGCACGAGGAGCGCGTTCGATGAGATTGATCAGGCGGTGGCCAATGCCAGCTCTGCAGGGCGTGGCGTCGCGGGGGCGCTCCGTATCGGATTGATTCCGTCAATTGTGGGCGATCAGTTCGGAGCCTTACTCAAAGAATATCGGAGAGAACATCCGTGCGTCGCGTTCGAATTCGTCGAAAATTCATCGACTGCGCAGCTTGGGATGCTCCTACAACGCCGCATCGACGTCGCGCTTTGCCTCGACGGAACGGCGACGCCGGAATGCGATATGGAGAAGCTTTGGACGGGCGATGTCTTCGCTGCGCTTGCCGAGGCACATCCGCTCGCGGGCTGCGACGTCATCGATTGGGAACTCCTGAAAGACGAGCATTTCATACTGGATCGCGATGCTCTCGGCACGGCGCTCGACAGATTGGCGACAGATCGTATCTCGCAAGCCGGCGGACGAATCTCCCTTGAAACCCATGATGTTTCTCGAGCCGTCATGCGGCTGGTCGCGCTGCGCTTCGGCGTCGCGCTGGTGAGCGATTCGAGCGTCTCGATCGGCTTTCCGGGCGTGGCCTTCCGGCCGTTACACGGAGAGAAGCAGCGGCTCTCCTATTGCGCAGTCTGGCTCCCCGGAAACGACAATCCGGCCTTGCGGCGATTCCTCAGTCTGGCGCGTTCGATGGCGTCGAAGGGCTGGGAGGCGTCGCCATAGATCGTCGTCCGGTGCGGCGCGCTTTCGCAAAGCCGCGGTCGCCAGATATGAATCGTTCCAGCATCGGAGCGATCAATTTCTCTGCGGCGACCTTTTGTCCGGTTTCCAGTGCGAGGAGATCGGCATAGGCGACGAGATCGCGATGGAGCGCCGCCGGCAAGGCGACAGAGAGCTTGACGGGCTTGTCGTCCTGGACGGAGTTGAGCTTCAGTTTCGTCATTGGTCGAGCTCGGTCGTTTTGATGTCTGTGCCGGGCGGATAATTCGCGAGGACCAAGTCACGCGTGAGGATCACGCGCACAGGAAAGCCAGGACGGATCGTGAGCGTCGGCTGGATGCTGAGATTGCGGCCGACGATCTGCTGGCCGGTCTGATTGAAGCTTTGGCCGCCGCCGCGCCGAAGGGCCTGCATGAGCGCGCTCTCGTCGCCGGTCGTCCCGAGCTGCGTTCCGACGCCGAGGATCGTCGAGAGCGCCGCGGCGCCTGCCAATCGCAGCCAGTGATGGTCGACCTCGTCTTCGAGGCCGGAGAAGCCGGCAGCGTCGGCGCCCGGCTGGCGTTCGAGCACGATCGAGCGCCCATCTGGGAGGATGAGACGGTTCCAGACCAGCAGCACATGGGACTGGCCGAAGGCGATCTGCGAATCATAGACGCCGATCAGCTTCGAGCCCTGCGGGATGAGCAGAAAGCGGCCGGTCGGGCTGTCGTAGACATTTTCTGTCACCTGCGCGGTGATCTGGCCGGGAAGATCGGAACGAACGCCGGTGACGAGCGCCGCCGGAATGACGGCGCCAGCCTGAAGGACATAGCGCGACGCCGGAGGCGCGAGACGATCGGAGCTCACCGTGCGGCGGTCGACGGGCGCGTTGACGAAGGCGAGCTTGCGGTCCTGCATGTTCTGGATGTCGTTCGGATCGATCGGCGGCGTTTCCCCCGCCGGCGACGCGACGGACGGCGAGGCGGATAGCGGCGCGCCTTCGCTCGGCGCCGGCCGCTCGCGCGCATTCGTCGTCGCGAAAAGTTTCGCGGTACGGGCCGCCTCGCGCTCCTGGCCAATGCGCTGCTCCTCCGGATCGACGGCTGCGGGCGCCGGAAATTGCCCCTGCGCGGCAAGGATTGGCCGTCCGAGATCGCCAGGAAGTGGCGGCCCGAGCTTCGGGACATTCTTCGGCAGGGCCGTATAGTCTCGCGGCAGCGACGCGAGCCCGTCGGCGGTGGTCTTGGCCTCCGTGCTATAGAGTTCCGACGGAGGCGAGGCGCGCCCTCTCGATTGGAGCGCGTAGACGGTGAGACCGAGAATGGCGGTGGCAGAAACCGCGGAAAGCGCGATCAGCGCGCGGCGCGAGAGCCGGGTGACCGGCGGGCGCTCGGGTCGGAGCCGCAGCTCCTCGGCGAGCTTCTTCTCGTGCTCCGGCGGGCTCATATCGCCGGCCTCCCGTCGCTGCGGACAATGCGCACGATTTTTTGCGGATCGGCGCCGAAGCGCAGCTCCGCCGCGGCGAACAGACGGTCGACGATCATGTGATGGCCGCGCACACGGTAATTGACGAGCTGGCTGTCGCCGGCGGCGCCGGTGACGAACAGCGGCGGCATTTCTCCTTGCGAGATGCCTCGCGGAAATTCGATATAGACCTTGCGGCCGTCGTCGAAGGCGCGCAGCGGACGCCAGGGCGCGGCGTCGCCCTCGACCGTGTAGCGAAAATTCAGACGGGAGATGTCGAGACCCGTGTCGACAGGGGCGACCGCCTCGGCGACGACATTGCGTCGGCGTAGCGCGATCAGTTCGTCCTGCGGATATTGCCAGGACACCGAGGCCATATAGGTCTTGTCGGTCGAGCGCAGCTCGAGGTGATAGGTGCGCCGGTCGGTGTTGATGACGAGGTTTGTCATTAGATCGGCGCGCGTCGGCTTGACCATAATGTGAGTTTTCTTCGTCGCGCCGGAGCCGCTTTCCGTGTCGCCGATGACCCAGCGCACAGTGTCGCCCGCGGCGACCGGGCCGGAGCCGACGAGCTGCTCGCCGTCCTGCAAGGCGATATCGGTGATCTCGCCCGGCGCGGCGTAAACCTGATAGAGCGCGCCCTCGGTGAAGGGATAGATCTGGACTGCGTTGATGTAGCCGGCGCGCCGTGGCTCCATGCGCGCCGCGGCATTGGCCTGCTCGATGCGCGCCTTCGGATCGTTCGGCTCCGGCGGCTCGCCCTTGCCGCGCGTCAGCGGCTTGAGCTGGCCGGGAAGCGGCAGGATCTTCGGAATCTCGACGATCTTGACCGGCCCGGGCGGATCGCGCTGCCGGCGCCGGGAAATCGTCATAGTCGATATCCGGCGGCTTGAAGCTCGAACAGGCGCTAAGGCTCGTGGAGCCGAGAAGAGCGAACGCGAGCGCGCGAATGCAATGGGGCCTCATTGTCCGAGCTCCTTCGACCAATTGACGGCGTGGATGAAGAGGCCGAGCGGGTTCTTGCGCAGCCGCTTCGCCGACGGCTATGCGCAGGCGGTGACTTTCGGCCTGCTCGTCGCCCGCGCCCGCGAGATCGAGCTGAAGGACGGCATCGACAAAGCGGCGCTCGGCTTGCGAAAATCCAATTCGCTGATCGCCACCGCGCTCCGCCTGCTTACCGACAGTCCAGAGGTGCAGGAGGCGCTCGACAGCGCCCTGCGCACGCTCGCCCGGGTCCTCGACGCCGTTCAGTGGCCGACGCTCACCAAGGGCGACGCCGACGCCTGGCTCTATTTCTATGAGGACTTCCTCGCGATCTACGACAATGCGCTGAGGAAGCGCACCGGCTCCTATTACACCCCGCCCGAGGTGGTCGAGGCGATGGTCCGGCTGGTCGACGAGGCGCTGCGCGACCCGGCGCTCTTCGGCCTCGCGCAGGGCCTCGCCTCGCGCGAGGTGACGCTCGCCGATCCCGCCGTCGGCACGGGGGCCTATCTGCTCGGCGCCTTGCGGTCCATCGCGCGGACGGTGGAGGCCGATCGTGGTCCCGGCGGCGTGCCGGGCGCAATCGAAGCGGCCGTCGACCGCCTCATCGGCTTCGAGATGCAGTTTGGCCCCTTCGCCGTGGCGCAATTGCGGCTCATGGCGGAAATCCAGCGCTGATGAGCGTCAAGGACGGCGACGGGCGCAATCTGCCGGCCCTGCGCCTCTTCATCACCGACACGCTCGGGGACCCTTACGCGACGCAAACACAATTCTCGGCCCTGACCCAGCCAATCGGCGAGTCGCGCAGGCAGGCGAATGAGATCAAGCGGCGGGAGAAGATCACGGTGGTGATCGGCAATCCGCCTTACAAGGAAAAGGCGAAGGGACGCGGCGGCTGGATCGAGTCGGGGAGCGACACGAACAAAGAACTCCCGGCGCCGCTGGCCCGTTGGTCGCCGCCGACGGAATGGGGCGCCAGCGCCCACGCCAAGCATCTTAAGAACCTCTACGTCTATTTCTGGCGCTGGGCGACGCTGAAGGTCTTCGGCTCCGGCTGGTATGCGGCCACCGGCGAGCCGGACGAGGAACGCGCCGGGATCGTCTGTTTCATCACTGTCGCCGGCTTCCTCAACGGGCCGGGCCTCCAGAAGATGCGCGACGATCTGCGTCGCGACTGCTCGGATATTTGGGTGATCGACTGTTCGCCGGAAGGCCATCAGCCAGATGTGCCGACGCGAATCTTTCAGGGCGTGCAGCAGCCTGTGTGCATCGTGCTCGCCGTCCGCCCGGCGGGCAAAGACCGAACGACGCCGGCGCGCGTGCATTTTCGCGCTCTGCCGGAGGGAAAGCGCGAAGCAAAGTTCAATGCGCTGGCCGGCGTCATGCTGGCATGCGAGTGTTGGGCCGACGGGCCAAATGGCTGGCGCGATCCGTTTCTGCCGGAGGCTGGCGGGTCATGGAGCGCCTTTGCCGCGCTCCATGATTTGTTTGAGTATAACGGCTCCGGAGTCATGCCGGGCCGAACCTGGGTTATTGCGTCCGACGCGGGCTCGTTATCCGATCGGTGGAATACTCTCATCAATGAGAAAGACCCAAGCCGTAAGGAACTGCTCTTCCATCCACACGAGAGCGGAGATCGCACGAGCACGAAAGGAACGAGAAAAGGCCTGAGTGGTCACGAAGCTCGATCGGAGTCGGTAGCGGGCGACAGAAAGCCCGTCGTAAAGCCCGCGCGCTATGCCTTTCGCACTCTGGATAGACAATGGATCATTCCAGATACCCGGCTTCTAAACCGGCCTAACATTACAGTTGCTTTTTCAGATGGGCTCGCCTTGCTTCGGCTTGGTGCGCTCGTCGCCATAACGACCATGTGATGACGAACTCGGGGCGAATGCGTTTTCGTGCGAGGCGC
>NZ_WOVC01000090.1:0-2513 GCF_011378635.1 Methylosinus sp. RM1 | reverse complement strand
AGCAAAACCGCAACAAACATCACGTCGAGGCCGACTGGCAATTCACCACCAGAGACGCTCGCCTCAAGCTGAAATCCCTATACCCGCAGTTCCAATGACTCGGGCCACTAGTCCTCTCGGACCTGCACCTCGAGAACCGGCCCTATTGGCGGCTGCCGACGAGCTGCCGCCTTTCGACGTCGCCGTGTTCGCCGGCGACATCGCCGAGACGCCGCGCGTCGCCGTCGAGACCCTCGCGGCGGCGCCGGCCCTTTCTGGGCGGCCCGTGGTCTACGTGCCCGGCAACCATGAGCTCTTCAGCGGCGACATCGACGTCGCGATCGCGGACGGGCGCGCCGCCGCCGAAGGCACGAACGTGCGGCTGCTCGATCGCGAGGTCGATGTTGTGGCCGGGGCAAGATTCGTGAGCGCGATGCTTTGGACCGACTACGCCATCGGCGGCGACCCGAAGCGCGCCATGCAGGCCGCCGCCGATGGCATGTACGACCACCGGCTGATCCGGTCGGGAGACAGAGTCTTCTCTCCGGGCGACGCCATCGCCCGCCACCAGGGCGACATCGAGACATCGCTCGCCGAGCCCTTCGCGGGACGCCCCGCATCCGCGCTCCGTCCATGCGAAATACGCCGAAAGCGTCCTGAGCGCGGCGTTCGCCTCGGACCTGTCGGAAGCAATCGAGCGCGGGCGCCCGGCCTGCTGGGTCCACGGACATTGCCATGCGTCGTCGGACTATCGGGTCGGCGCCACCCACGTGGTCTGCAACCCTAAGGGCAATGGGCCGAGGACGAGGGGCGGCGCGGTCGACAATGGGGAGTTTCGCGAGGGATTGGTCGTCGATGTGTGAGGCTGACGACGAAACTCGGCGCGGGCCGTCGCCAAATATCCGACCCGCCCCAAGGCGCCGCCGAGCCCGATGCGGCGCCGGCGCGCCGGGAAGCCGCCCTTGGAACCGGATCCGATCCGCTAGTGCGGCGGCGTCAGCAGTTGCCGCCGCCGCACCGCCCTAGACGCCGCGACGACGACCGATGTCGCGGCTGCGGAAGTGTGAGGGACAAGCGCGTCAGCAACCATTGCCCTGGCAAGCGAACGCAGGAGTTGCGTTCATCGCGACCGCGACGCCACCAACCAACGTCGGCGCGACAAGGGTTAGAACGATCAGCTTTCGCATGAGAGTCCCTCCTTCGAGTGGACGCCGTCAGTCCGCCAACGGCAGAAGGCGCGCCGAAACGGGATCCTTGGCGGGCGGCGGCCCGGCGTCCTGATGCGACGGAGGCGGACCATGCGTGGCCGTGATCGTCGAGAGGGCGGCAAGGCCGCCGGCGAGCGTCAGGGCGACGAGAGCGATGGCGAGGCATTTGGGCATGATGCGGACTCCCTTCACGGAGCCGGCCGACTCGTCTCACACCTTGCGCCCGTCAGCAGTTGTTGCCGTTGCATGCCGAGGCGGGTCTTGTGTCCGTCACGACGGCGACGCCGCCGGCAAACGTCAGTGCGACGAGGGCAAGTGCGAGACGTCTACGCATGGCGGACCTCATGGACAGTTGCTGCCGCCGCAACCGGCGAACGCGGGCTGCGGCGCGATGATCGTCGTGGCGACGGCTCCAGCCGCCAGGGCGAAGACGAGAGCGAGAAGCGCGAGGCGGTTCTTCATCGGATTTCTCCTTCGGTTCAGCAGTTATTGTTCCCGCAGCCAGCCAAGGCTGGGCGCGTGTCGACCACCACCACAACGGCGACACCGCCGGCCATCGTCAGCGCGACAAAGGTGAGAGCGATCAGCTTTCGCATGAGGAACCCCTCCTTCGAAGGACGGCATCCGCCGGCACAGCCTGCGGAGACGACAGCGACGGCGATCGCTACGGAATGCTTTCGCGCCCGGAAGGTTCCGACGCCAACGAACTCCTCGCCCCGAGGGACCTTGCCGCCGGTCTCCCCCGCCCCATCTGCGCGCGATCGCCGAAGTTCGCGGGGACGCGACCATGATCACAGGCGAACTCGCGCTCGGGTCGAAGGCGTGCCCGGACTGGAACGCCGTCGACGAATTGCGGCGCCTCTGTTGGCGCGACCGGCTGGCCGACCTGTCGACGCTCGACGACGGCCACGACGGGCACGCGATGCATTTCCTCGTCAGGGACGGCGGCGGCCTGGTCGCTGCGGCGCGGCTCTGCATCCATCGCGCTCTCGCCGACACGCCCGATCGGCATCTCTTTCCGCCCGCCCTCATGGCCGAGCATCGCGGTCCCTACGGCAGCCTGAACCGTCTCGTCGTCGCCCCGTCCCATCGCAATCGGCATATTTCGTTGCTGCTGGACGATGCCCGGATCGAAATGGCGACCCGCCTCGGGTGCCGAACGATGCTCATGGTCTGAAACCCCGCCTCGGGCGTTCAACGTCGTCGTCGATTGGAGGGTCGTGCCCCCACCGGTGGTGTAGCAGCTCGGGAGCAAGCCGCTTGCGACGCGCGCTTTTCATAGCGCCGTAGCGAGCGAGCGGCTTGCGGCGGCCACCGGCGATTCTC